>JACPCJ010000140.1 GCA_016179865.1 Actinomycetota bacterium
CGGGCTTCGCCGCGGCCTGCCTCTGCCATCTGCTCGAGCGCTCCGGCCACCATGCTCTCCTCCTCCTCAGGCGCACCAAGGATCCCGGCCGCTCCTTCCCCGGCGACCTCGTCCCCCTCGGCCCCTTCGTCACCACCTTCAGCCCCCGCCTCCGCTGATGGCTGCGCTTCCACGAAGGCTCCAGCGACGTTGTCGGGGCCAGGCTCCTCGCCTGCAGCGCCCGCCTCTGCCGCGGCAGGCTGGCCGCTGGGGCACGGGAAGCTGTTGGACTTGGTGTTCTCCGAGGCGCCCCCTACCGGCGGGTTGCTGCCCGCGACCTCGACTCGGTACGAGTTGGCCCCGGAGACCAGGGCGACGGGTATGCTGAAACTCTGGGCCGTGCTATTGCTGAAGCTCACGCTCGAAGTGCCGCCGGTCTGGGTCCAATGGCCTTCGCCCGGCTTGTGCGATGCCACGACGAGGCTGATGGAGCCCGTGTACGGGGCCGACATGGTGACGGTCCCAGAGGCCGTACTGCCGGAACACGACGCTGTGATGGACTTGATCTCGGCCGGCGCCGCCGCCCCGGCGGCCCCCGGATACAGGATAGTAAGAACCAATACGGCAAGCAGGTTCCTGAGCAGGTTCTTCATCGACTCACCCTCCGCCACACTACGATCTCACGAAGCCAAACGCGCCGAACGAGCAGCCGTTACAGCGTGCAACCATGTAACACGGCGCGGCAGCCCTCCGTTTGAGTGAGCGAGGCGCTGGGGACACAAGCTGCCCCGCTGGAGGCGGGGACCGAGGGAGAGGTGACGAAGGACCTGCTGCTCGATCGCTACCGGCTGGAGGGCCGGCTGGGCAGCGGCGGCATGGCCGAGGTTTACCGGGGGACGGATGAACGCCTCGGCCGGCCGGTGGCGGTCAAGATCCTGCTGCCGCACCTGGCTGCCGATCCGACCTTCACGGAGCGACTGCGGCGCGAGGTGGAGGCGACGGCCGCCCTGACCCACCCCAACGTCGTGCGCGTGTACGACCAGGGCCGGAGCGAGGACCGCCCATTCCTGGTCCTGGAGCTGGTCGAGGGGGAGAGCCTGGCGGCCTTGCTGGGCCGCCAGGGCTCGCTGGGCATCGAGCGCGCCATCGCGA
>JACPCJ010000063.1 GCA_016179865.1 Actinomycetota bacterium
CGGGAGATGGCGCGGCTGATGCCGACGATGATGGCGATGGTCTGGCCAATAAGGACGAATTTTTGCGCGGTTCCGATCCCAGCATGGCCGACACGGACGCCGTCGGCGGAGCGGAGGGCCAGGACCTGCTCCCCCAGGCGCTCGATGACGGCGGGCGTGAACCGCTTGACCATCCCGAAGTCGAGGAACCAGATCGGCGCCGCCTCGGCGCCCCGAGAGCGCGACCGGCTGGGCTCGACGAAGAAGTAGTTGCCCGGGCGGGGGTCGGCGTTGAAGAAGCGCAGGGCGCCCACCGAACCGACGAAGAACCGAAAGAGCTGCTCGCCGACGAGGTCACGCTCCGACTGGGGCGCGTCAAGCATGTCGTAGAACGAACGACCCGACACCCACTCGCTCGTGAGCACTCGCCGGGCAGAGAACTCCGGGAACACCCGCGGCACCCGGATCCACGGGTGCCCCTCGTAGGCGCGGCCGAACTCCTGCTGGTTGGCGGCCTCCCGGGTGTAGTCGAGCTCGTCGAACATGACCGACTTGATCTCGGTGACCAGGCTTTCGGGGTCGATTCCCGGCGCCATCATCCGGGCCACGCTGGTGAGCAGGAACATGTTGTCGAGGTCGGCTCGGATGGCGGTGTCGACCCCCGGGTACTGCACCTTCACGGCCACCTCGGTACCGTCGGCGAGCCGCGCCTTGTGCACCTGGCCGATCGACGCCGCCGCCACCGGCTCGCGCGAGAACTTCTCGAACAGCTCGTGGGGGGCCGCCCCGAGGTCTTCCTCGACAACGCCGGCCATGAGCTCGTACGCCATGGGCGGCGCCGACTGCTGGAGACCCCGCAACGCTTCGCCGTACTGATCCGGCAGGCTGTCGCCGAGGATCGACGCCATCTGCCCGAGCTTCATGACGGCGCCCTTCATGCCACCCATGAGCTCGAACACCTGCTCCGCCGTCTCCAGACAGACGCCAGATGCGCGATGAGCGGCCCATGCGGGTCCGGAAGACGTGCCAACCGGAGCGCCGAACCTCGCTCGCGGCGAAGACGGTCACCGCCAAGGCGGCGACGCCGCCGAGGGCGAGGATGATGAGGAGGACGACGCGCACGCCCGCGGGTCAGAACCCGAGGTCGCCGGTGGCTGTCCGGATCGTGCCCTCGTTCTCGAACGCCTTGATCACGTTCTCGGCGATGCGCTGCTGGTGCACCTCATCGGCGCCGTCGACCAGGCGGGCGGAGCGGGCGTGCTTCATCATCTCGCCGAGCGGGCTGTCGTTCGAATAACCGAGGGCTCCGTGCACCTGGATGGCCCGGTCGATCACCCGCCACAGGGTGTTCGCCGTCTGGTGCTTCGCCATCGACACCTCCTGGCGGAACTCCAGCCCCTGCTCGATCTTCCACGCCGCGTGGAGCACCATCAGCTTCGACGCGTACAGCTCCATGGTGGAGTCCGTCATCATCCACTGGATGGCCTGCTTGTCGGCAAGGACACCGCCGTGGAGCTCGCGGTGGAGGGCACGGTCGACGAGCATCTCGAGGGCCTTCTCGATCTGACCGATCCAGCGCATGCAATGGGCCAGCCGGGCGGGCCCGAGCCGGGCCTGTCCGAGCTTGTGGCCGCCGCCCCGCTCCCCGAGCATGTTCTCCTTGGGAACGAACATGTCGCTGAAGCGCAACTCGCAGTGGTTGCCGGGGCCGGCCAGCGTCTCGATGTTGCGGACGATCTCGAAGCCGGGGTTACTGGTCTCGACGATGAACGCCGAGTTCCGAGCCTGGGGAGGGTCGGCGTCGGGGTCGGTCTTGGCGATGACGATGGCGAACTCCGCACCCGCCGCCCCAGAGATGAACCACTTGTGGCCGTTGATCACCCAGCCGCCCCGGTCTTCGACGGCGGTCGTCTGGATCCCCGTCGGGTCGGACCCGGCGACCTCGGGCTCGGTGAGGGCGAAGCACGAACGCCACGTTCCCTCGAGCAGCGGCCGCAGGTACTTCTCCTTCTGCTCGTCGGTGGCGAAGTGGAGGAGGGTGTGGTGGTTGCCCTCGTCGGGGGCGTAGGCACCGGAGAGGATCTTGATGAGCGTGGACTTGCCGGCGCCGTTCTCGCCGACCAGCCTGTGGATCTCTCCCGGCATGACCGTGAGATCCACGCCGCACAGGGCATGGGCGCCCGGGAACGACTTGTCGATGCCCTTCATCAGCAGGATCGGGATGCCCTCCGGCAGGCCTGATCCCGGCGGTCAGGATGACAAAGGTCATCGCCGAATCTCTTCGACGTCGGGTGGAAGGGTGAAGTCAATCGGCATCCCCGGAGTGTGGCACAGGCCTGACCCGCGGGTCAGGCCTGTGCCACGGGGTTCAGCGGTGGCAGGGGTTACCTCCGGGCCCGGGCTCGCAGGGCCAGCCACCAGACCACGGTCTGGGATGGCCCCAGCGGACCGAGCCACAACGTTGGCCCCGCGGGCAGGCCGGGGTTCGCTTCCACGGCCAGATCGGTGACGAGGAGGGGGACACCATCGCCGTCCCGGCCTGACAATGGGCCGGACAGCAGGCCGTTCCCGTTACCCCGGCCCGCCCACTCGCGGGGGACCTTGTGCGCGCTCACGATTCACTCCCTTCATCTGCTCGAACTCACGCGCTCTTGGCGACGAACTCGAGTTCCTGCTCGGCTTCCCTCTGCGCCTGGACGCGGAGCTGAGCGATGCGGACCGGGTCTCGGACGATCTCGCCCGTGATCGGGTCCCGCGGGAGCGGTGGACGACCGCGCCGCCGCTTCTGGGCCAACACGCGGCCCTTCCACACCAGCTGACCTCCCCACACGCCCCACGGCTCGCGCCGAGCCAGCGCGCCGGCCAGGCAGAGAGCCGTGACCGGGCACTCGGCGCAGAAGGCCTTGGCCCGGGCAATGTCATCGAGCTGCTCCGAGAAGAACAGCTCGGTGAGCGAGCCCAGACCGTCGGCACAGCGCGCCTGCTCTCGCCAGCGCAGGTCCTCTTCCCCGTCGAGGGCCTCTAGGGCGAACATGGCGTTTCCTTTCTCTCCGTTGACTGATGGGTTGTGTGGTCACTCGATGGCGGCAAAACGGCAACAAAAAAGGCCGCCGGGCGGTGTGCCCGACGGCCTCGGAGTTCTTGTGTGGAGTGTTGGTTTAGGGCCAACGCTCCCCGAGCCGTCGGGTGCCGGTACCGGTCTTCTGGTCGATGCACACGACGTGGAGCCACGACGGGTGAACGGCAAGACCGGCGGCAGCCGGGTGCGAGCGGAACGAGAGGGCGCGCGCGAACCCGGCGGTGCCGTTCGTGTAGGCGCTCGTCATGCATCCCATCAGGGAATCCGTGCCTCTCGTCGCTCGTGGAACCCGGTGCCGGGATCCGATAACTCGGTGCCCATAGGACAGCACGTCGGCCGACAGCGAGTCAATCTTTTTAAAGTTCGCCAATGGATCTGCGCTCCCTCGCCCACTCATTCACTGGCCGTGCCCACGCCGTCCTCCGCCGCCTGCGATTCCCGGCCCTGGTCGGCGGGCTGGGGGCCATCGCCTTGGCGCTGGCCCTGGCGTCCAGCAATGACGACGGGCCGGCGGGAGATCGCTCCGGCTCCGACGTGGTCCAGGTTGCTCCCACCTCCGCCCTCCGTCCAGAAGCGGCGCCCGATACCTATGCCATCGAGTACGAGGTCGAGACCGGGCACGAGACCACCACCGAGGGGGTTGTCGTGCGTCGTCCCTTCGACGGCCGGGTCGAGCGCGACGGGGTGACCCTGATTTCTTCGCTCGGGCTGATGACGTCGGTGCCGGTCGAAGGATCCCCGACGGCGGTGGCAATCCCTCCCGAGGCGGCGATCGGGGAGGTGCGTCTGGCCGCCGGCGCCGGGTCGCGACGGGAGCGGCGCCGGATCACCGATGTCGCTGAGTGCGACGTCTTTCGACTGGCCGGCGGAACCGAGCGCGACCACCGCGAGGTTTGCCTCGACGCCCGCGGGCTGGCGCTCGAAGAGATCGAAGTGTCCGGCGGGCGCCTCGTGACCCGACGGGTGGCGACGGCGGTCGACCTCGACCCCCGCATCACGCCGGATCTTTTCGACGTGGCCGGCGTCGAGCCGGCAACTCCCGACCAAGGCGGTGGGTCGTTCGTCCCCCTCGACGACTCGGACTCCGCCGCCGCCGACGTCGCGCACGAGACCACGGAGATCCCGGCGGGGTTCCGCAGCCGGGGCCGTTACGCGCTCGTCCCTCCCCGGAACGAGCTCTGGGTCGATCCCCTCGGCGGTCAGCGGCGCACGGCGGTCGTCGACCTCTGGGTGGGGGGCCGCGACTTCCTGGCCCTCGAGCAGGGCCAGACGCTCGGCCGGGTGCCCGCCTTCGAGCCCGACCCGTCGAGCCCGGCCGCGGACGTGCCCGCGCTCCCCGGTGCCGAACTCCACGTCGGCCTCCGCGGCGCCGAGGTACGCGTTGCCCTCGATGAGGGCCGGTACCTGCGGCTCTACGGGACGCTCCCCGTCCCCCACCTCCTCGCCGCCGCCGAGTCGCTCCGGGCCACTCCCGACGACGGGTAGCCTCAGCCCCCGAGCCCGGGTGCTGGAACTGGTTTACAGGGCGGTCTCAAACACCGCTGGGCGCAAGTCCATGTGGGTTCGAATCCCACCCCGGGCACCCTCGCTACCCTGACCCCGTGAGCAACGAGGCGATCGTCTCCCTCGTCTTGGGGGTCACGGCGATCCTGGTACTCATCGTGCTCGCCCCGTGGCGGAGCCCACGCCGAGACGCTCTCGGAGAGCGCGAGACGTACTCAGCCCTCTGGGGAGAGGACGACGAGCCTTCCTAGTGCCGGATCTTCGGCTCTCAGCGCCCACCGATCCGGCAAAAGGCAAGCACGAAGAACTAGCCGAGAGCCGTAAGGGCGGCAGACACCTTGGGAACCGTGTCCTTGGGGCTGATCTTGCGGAAGGCGGCGGCGACCTTGCCCTTCTCGTCGACCACGAAGGCCGACCGGACGATCCCCATGAACTTGCGTCCGTAGAGCGACCGCTCCCCCCAGGCGCCGAACTTCTCCGCCACCGCATGGTCAGGATCCGAAAGCAGCGGAAAGCCCAGCCCGTACTTCTGGTCGAACTTGCGCTGCGCCTCGGGCTGGTCGGGGCTGATCCCCAGCACCACGGCCTTCAGCTTCTTCAGATCGCTCATCGAGTCGCGCAACGAGCACGCCTGGGTGGTGCAGCCGGGCGTGTCGGCCCGGGGGTAGAAGTACACGACCACCCGCTTCCCCTTGAAGTCGGCGAGCTTCACCTTCTTCCCGTCCTGGTCCAGGAGCGTGAAGGCGGGCGCTGGATTTCCGGCTGTCAGGCCTGCGGAGGGCATGGCGGGCAAACTACCGCCCGGTGTCGTACCACCACGAGGTCACGGTCGCGGCGGCTCCGGCTGCGGTCCGGGCCGCCGCCGAGCAGCTGTTCGGCGCGCATGACGCCTTCCTGCTGCACACCGACCTGCGAGACGACATGCCCGTGCAGCTTCGCGTCGCCGCCAGCGGCACCACCACAACCCTGACCCTCACCGGCGAGCGGCCCCAGCCGATCCCCTACTTCCAGTGGTTCATCGGGCCCGGTCTGCACCGCTTCAGCCGCCAGCTCCTCGTGCACGCCGGCGAACAGATCCGGGCGGTGGCGGAGCACGGGGAGCCGCCTCCCACACCGAAGCGGAACGTCTTCGCCCCCCCGGCGGCCATCACCCATGACCAGGCCGTAACCCTCGCCACCGTCTGCGCCATCGCCCTCGTGGCCGGCGTCGGGTCGGCCTTGTTCGGCGGGAATGCGAACGTCATCGCCGACGCCTTCGGCATCTCGAACCGAGCGCTCTCGTTCGGCAGCGCCGCCACGCGGGTGGGCGTCTTGGTGGGTCTCATCGCCGCCGCCGTGGCCGACCGCCTCGGCCGACGGAAGGCCCTCCTCTACTCGGTGGCCGGCGTCTGCCTCGCCAGCGCACTTTCCGCCGTCGCCCCGAACTTCCCGTCCTTCGTGGCTGCCCAAGTGATCTCTCGCGGCCTCTTCGACGCCGTGCTGGTGATCGCGTCCATCGTCGCCATCGAAGAGGCACCCGAACGAGCCCGCGCCTACGCCGTCGCCATGGTGACGCTGGCGTGGGGCTCGGGCGGCGCCATCGCCGTCGTCCTCCTCCCCCTCGGCGACCTTGGCGCCGAGACGTGGCGACTCTCGTTCGCCGCCGGCGGCGCCCTCGTCCTGCTCGTCCCGAGCTTCGCCCGCAACCTGCCGGAGAGCCATCGCTACGCCGAGGTCGTGAAGCGGCACCTGGCTCGAGGCCGCGTCGGCGAACTGTTCAGCGATCAATACCGGAAGCGGATCATGCTGACGCTGTCGGCCACGGTGCTCCTGGCTGTCCTCTCCGCCCCCTCGGCCCTCCTCACGAACCGCTTCCTCGGCGACGAGCACGACTTCTCCCAGACCGAGATCGCGCTGTTCCTCGCCGTCGTCGCCGGCGTCCCGGGCCTCATGGGCCTCGTCCTTGGAGGCCGGCTCGCCGAGACCCGCGGGCGAAAGACCATCGCCGTCTTCGGCACCGTGGCCGGGACGGTGTTCACGGCGGCCTTCTTCGTCTCGTCCGGCCTCGCGCTGTGGGTGCTCGGGACGGCCGACGCCTTCCTCGCCTCGCTCACCGCCCCCGCACTGCGTGCCCTCCGACCGGAGCTGTTCCCCACCGAGGTTCGAGGGACGGCCAACGCCGCCATGCTGGTCGCCGGCCTCGTCGGCTCAACCGTCGGGCTCGTCGGCGTCGGACTGCTCTCCGACACCATTTCCCTGGGCGCGAGCGTGGCCATCATGGGCGTGGGTCCGCTCTTCGCCGCCCTCCTGCTGCTCCCGCTCCCGGAGCCCGCCGGTCGGGAACTCGACGTCGTGAGCCCGCCCGTCCTGTAGCGCACGGGCAAGTCCCTGACCCCGGCCGCCCCGTGGGGGAGAATTCGGGCGTGGACGACCGGCGCCTGTACCAGATCCTCGCCGCCGGGGCCGGGGTGGTGATCCTCATCGCCTTGGCTGACGTCGTCCTCGGCGGCGGAGGCGACGGAGACGGCGAGGAACGCATCGCCAGTGCCGAGACGTCGACGTCGACGTCCACCACCACGACGACGACTGCTTCATCCGCCCCTCCGTCCACTACCTCGACCACGACTACAGGCACGAACCGGGAGCCGGAGGCGGCGCGGCGGACGCAGACAACCCTGCGAAACGCCCTCACGGCGGCCAAGGTCGTCTACGCCGACCAGCAGCGTTACACCGACGATCCGGTCCAGCTCGGCCAGATCGAGCCCAGCGTCCAGTTCGCCCGGGGCATCGCGTCCACGAACTCGGCACCCGACGTCGTCTTCGTGGCCAACAACGGCTTCGCCCAGGTCACGTGCCTCTCGGCCGTCTCCGAGACGGGCGAGCTGTACATGGTCCGCGACATCGTCGGCGGACCGAACGAGGGCACGTGGTACACCCGCGGTGGGTCCCTCCCGACCCCGTGCGACGACACGCCGCTCCAAGACAGCTGGTGACAGCTGTGGCACGATCCTTGGTATGGCTCAAAACCTGCTGCCCTTCCTCGACGACACCGCGGCTGGTCCACTGCGGTGGGGTGAGCGTGCCGATCAACTGGCACCTCGCTCCCGACGAGGTCGCGTACGTCCTCGACGACTCGGGCGCCAAGTTCGTGCTCGCCGACGCCGAACACATCGACCTCGCCAGCGCGGGCGCCGACCGGGCGGCGGGGGTCGAGCACCGGATCGTCTTCGGCGGTGACGCTCCCGACGGCTGGCTCGCATGGGACGAGCTGCTCGCTGCGCATCCCGACACGGAGCCCGATGGCCAGGTGTCGGGGTCGACGATGTTCTACACGTCCGGCACCACGGGCCAACCGAAGGGCGTTCGCACGACCCTCCTCCCCGTGGGCCAGGACCCGGCTCTGGTGCAGCTTGTGCTCGAGGGTCTGGGCGGAATCATGCGCTACCCACGCGACGGACGGACCCTGGTCATGGCGCCCCATTACCACAGCGGCCCGTTCGCCACCGCCGCCGTGGCCGGCGCCCTCGGCAACACCGTCTATTTCACCCGAAAGTTCGATCCCGAGGAGATGCTCCGCCTCATCCAGGAGGAGCAGATCACCGCCCTCTACGCCGTCCCCACCTTTTTCGTCCGGCTGCTGAAGCTCCCTGACGACGTGCGCGCCAAATACGACGTCTCGAGCGTGGAGTACGTGTGGCACACCGCCGCTCCGTGCCCACCCGACGTGAAGCAGGCCCTGATGGACTGGTGGGGGCCCGTGGTCCACGAGGGCTACGGCGCCACCGAAGGGAGCATCACCGCCTGGGCCGAGCCTGAGGAATGGCTCTCAAAGCCCGGCACCATCGGCAAGCCGACGTCCACGTCCGAGCTGATCATCGTCGACGACGACGGGAACCGGATCACCGAGCCCAACCAGGTCGGCCAGCTCTACTGGAAGAGCCTCATCGGCGCCGACTTCGAGTACCACAACGCGCCCGAGAAGACCAAGGACGTCCACCTCGAGCCCGGGGTCTTCACCTTCGGCGACGTGGGCTACGTGGACGAGGACGGGTTCGTCTTCCTGTCCGACCGCAAGATCGACATGATCATCAGCGGCGGGGTGAACATCTACCCGGCCGAGATCGAGTCGGTGCTCATCACCCACCCGGCGGTCAACGACGTGGCCGTCTTCGGGATCCCGCATGAGGACTTCGGCGAGGAAGTGAAGGCCGCCGTCGAGCTCGCGCCAGGGGCGGAGGGGTCGGACGCGCTCGCCGCCGAGCTCCAGGGGTACTGCCGGGATCGGCTGGCGGGCTACAAGGTGCCGAAGACCGTCGACTTCCTCGCCGAACTGCCGCGCACGGAGACGGGCAAGCTCGTCAAGCGTCAGCTCCGAGACCCCTACTGGGAAGGCCTCGACCGCGCCATCTGAGGTCAGCGGGTGAAGCGGCGGAACCACCAGTTGGGGTCGCGGGCGTGGGCGTGGAAGTGGTCGGGAATCTGGCGCATGACGGCGTCGAGGTGGAACTCGGTCTCACCGAAGATCTCGAGCCCGACCCGCTGCAGCTGCTCCAGCATGTGGCTCCGCTCGTCATCGGGCGGCTCGGGGCCGTGGCGCTTCCACACCACCATCGGGACGCGGCAGATCTCGCAGTCGGCGATCCAACAGACGTCGTCCTCGTGGTGCCAGGCGGTCATGCGCGCCGCCTCGCACAGCTCGCAGTCCGGATCCAGGAACGACCCCGTCATCGCCTGCGGGCGCCGACGACCACGGCCCGGACCGCCCCGAGGAAGAGGAACACGGAGGCAAGCGTCCCCAGCCCCACGGCGGCGTCGGGCCAGTTGCCCGGGAGGCCGTGTGCACCCCGGAAGATGACCACGTTGAACCCGGCTCGCAGGGCCACCGTGAGACCGATGTCGAGGGACCAACGAAAGACCGTGGCCGCGGCCGCCGCCACCGCGGCCACGTTGATCGCGGCGAGGACGAGGGCGCGCGCGGGGTCGACGGGTTCGGCTCGGGACTCGAGCAGCGACTGAGCCTCGTAGACGCTGACGTGCGCCAGCAGGTAGAAGGCCACGCCAGCGAGCCACGGTCCGGCGTCGGTGTCGGCGAAGGACGCGCAGGTGATGAGGACGGCGAGCCGAGCAACCACCAGCGTGTCGACCCACCGGGCGGTCTTCGGATGCGGGGTGAGCGCCGAGAGGAGGCGCAGCACCGTCCGGACGAGCGCGAGCAGCCACCCGCGCTCCGGGGCGACGGCGACGAGGTCGTCTCGGCCGCGTCGGGGGCCCGGCGCCGGGACGAGGTCGTCGGGTGCCTTCACGGTCGGGCCTTCATCCGCGGTCGAGCGCGGCCCGCAGCGTGGCCACAAAGGCCCCTGCTTCCTCGGGCCCACCGCCATCGAGGAGCCGCCGCACGAGGGCCGACCCCACGATCACGCCGTCGGCGGCGGCGGCGGCCTCGACCGCTTGCTCGGGCGTCGACACTCCGACGCCGAGGAGGGCGGGCAGGTCGGTGGCCTCCTTCAGCCGCTTGCCCATCGTCAGCGCCATGTCGGAAAGTGCCCGGCGCTCCCCCGTCACCCCCAGCAGCGACACGCCGTAGATGAAGCCCTTCGATCGTGCGCAGATCTCGGCCAGTCGCCCGTCGGTGGTGGTCGGCGCCGCCAGCAGGACCGTCTCGACTCCCTGCGCGTCGGCGGCGTCGCCCCAGCCGTCGAGCTCGTCGACCGGGAGGTCGGGAACGATGGCGCCGTCGACCCCCGCCGCCGCCAGCGCGGCGGCGAAGCGCTCATGCCCGGCGTGGAGCACGGGGTTGTAGTAGGTCATCACCACCAGCGGGACGCCGGCGTCGGAGTCGGCCAGTGCCCCGACCACGCCCTGGGGAGTGACGCCCCCCTCCAGGGCAGCTTGGCTCGCCTCCTGGATGGTGGGCCCGTCCATCACCGGATCCGAGAAGGGGATGCCGACTTCGATGGCGTCGGCACCGGCGGCGGCCAGGGCCGCCACCACATCGACCCAGCGGTCGCCCAGCCCGCCGGTCACATACGGGACCAGGAGCTTCCGGCCCGCGTCGCGCTTGGCCCGCAGCTCGGCTTCCAACCTCACTCGAGGTCTCCCTCGCCGAAATGCCGGGCGACCTGGGCGGCGTCCTTGTCGCCCCGGCCCGACAGCGTGACCAGCACGGTCGACCCCGAGGGCACGCCGGAGCCGGCGACGGCGCTCAGCCAGGCCAGGGCGTGGGCAGGCTCCAGGGCCGGGATGATGCCCTCGGTCTGCGACAGCAGCCGGATGGCCTCCAACGCCTCGTCGTCGGTGGCGTTGTGGTACTCGGCGCGGCCCATCTCGGCGAAGTAGGCGTGCTCGGGGCCGACGCCCGGATAGTCGAGGCCGGCGCTGATCGAGTGCGCCTCTTTGATCTGGCCCTCCTCGTCTTGCAGGTAAAGGGACCGGGCCCCGTGGAGTACGCCCGGCACCCCGCGAGCGACGGACGCGCCGTGCTTGCCCGAGTCGAGTCCGAGGCCTCCGGCCTCGACGCCGACGAGGCGGGCGCCCGTCTCGGTGAAACCGGCGAAGGTGCCCATGGCGTTCGACCCGCCACCGACGCACGCCACCACCACGTCGGGGTCGGCGCCTCCAAGGATCTCCCGGCACTGCTCCCGAGCCTCGTCGCCAACGACGCGCTGGAACTCGCGCACGATCCACGGGAAGGGATGCGGCCCGACCACAGACCCCACGCAGTAGTGGGTGTCTTCCACGGTGGCGACCCAGTCGCGGAGCGTCTCGTTGATGGCGTCCTTCAGGGTGGCGCTGCCGGAGTGGACGGGGACGACCTCGGCCCCGAGGAGGCGCATGCGGAAGACGTTGAGGGCCTGGCGCTCGACGTCGACCGCCCCCATGAAGACGGTGCAGTCGAGGCCGAACAGGGCGCACGCCGTCGCCGTGGCCACCCCGTGCTGCCCCGCCCCCGTCTCGGCGATCACCCGCGTCTTGCCCATCCTCTGGGTGAGGAGCGCCTGACCGAGGACGTTGTTGATCTTGTGCGACCCGGTGTGGGTGAGGTCCTCGCGCTTGAGGAGGAGCCGGACCCCCAAGCGTTCCGAGAGACGGTGGCACTCGGTGACGGGGGTGGGGCGCCCGGCGTACGTCGTGAGCAGCGCGGCGAGCTCGTCGCGGAACGAGGCGTCGCCCCAGGCGGCACGGAACTCGCGCTCCAACTCCTCCAGCGCCGCGACCAGGGTCTCGGGGATGAAGCGGCCCCCGAACGATCCGAACCGGCCCAGACCTTCCGGCTCCGGGCCGGTCCCCTCGAGGCGAGCGCCGGCCCCCCTCGCCAGACTCACTTGTCGGCCATCCAGTCGTAGGGGGGCTCGCCCTCGGGTTCGTAGGCCTGGCCGCGCAGCTCCTGGTCGGTGGCCCGGACCGCCTGGACGAACTCGCGCACCTTGACCGGATCCTTGCGCCCCGGGCTCGCCTCGACTCCCGACGACACGTCGACGCCCCATGGGCGGGCCCGGCGCACGGCGGCGCCCACGTTGTCCGGGGTGAGGCCGCCGGCGAGAATCAGCCGCACGCTGGTCGGCACGCCGTCGACGAGCGACCAGTCGAACACGTCGCCCGACCCGGGGTCGGGCGAATCGACCAGGACCAGGTCGGTCGGCCATCCGGCGGCACCGGCCAGCCGCTTGTCGCCGGCCGGCAGCGCTCGGATGACGGCGGGCACCCGCTGGGCCACGTACTCGACCTCGGAATCGGGCTCGCCACCGTGGAGTTGGGCCGCCCGCAGGCCGACGGTGTTCACCACCTCGACCACTCGCTCCGGCCGCTCGTTGCGGAACACCCCCACGGTCAGAACTTCGAAGGGCAGCCGGCGCACGATGTCGCGCACGTCGTCGGGGCGCACCTGGCGGGGGCTGGGGGCAAACACGAAGCCCACGGCGTCGGCGTCCATGGCCACGGCCAGCAGCGCGTCCTCCTCGTTGGTGATCCCGCAGATCTTCACGAACACGGGTTCATCCTCCTTCTGCTGCGGGCGCCGCTCCCGAGCGGGGCACCCGAAGGGCGGCGACGGCCGCTTGTGGATCGGCGGATCGCACGAGATGCTCGCCCACCAAGAGGGCGTGGTACCCCGAGGCCGCCATGCGCTCGGCGTCGTCGACGCTTCGGATGGCGCTCTCGGCCACCCGCGTCACTTCGGCCGGGAGCCGCTGCGCCAGCCGCTCGCCCGCTTGGAAGTCCTCACCGAACGTCCGCAGGTTGCGATTCGTCACTCCGATGACGGTGGCGCCGCTCGCCAGCGCCCGTTCCACGGAGGCCTCGTCGTCGGCTTCGACCAGCGCCGCCATCCCGAGGCCTTCGGCCACCTCGCGGAGTTCACGCAGCACGGAGTCGTCGGGAAGGGCGGCGACGATGAGGAGGACGGCGTCGGCGCCTGCGGCCCGGGCCTCGATCACCTGCAGGGCGTCGAGGGTGAAGTCCTTGCGGAGAACGGGGACGTCGGTGACGGCCCGAGCCGCCCGCAGGTCGTCGAGCGACCCGCCGAAGTAGCGGTCGTCGGTCAGCACCGACAGCGCCGCCGCGCCGCCGGCCTCGTAGGCCTTGGCCGTGGTGGCGGCGTCGAGATCGAGGGCGAGTTCCCCCTTCGACGGCGACCGCCGCTTGATTTCGGCGATGACGGCGACCCGGTCACCCCCCCGCAGCGCGCCCACAAAATCGCGGGGCGGAGGCGCCTCGGCGGCGTCTCGTTGCAGGCGCGCCCGGCCAGGCTCGAGCGCGGTGATTTCGTCGCGCTTCGCCTCAAGGATCTCGTCGAGGATGCTCGGGTGGGCCATGGCCGGGCCAAGTGTAAGGTCCCACACTCATGACCCTCCTGAACTTCCCTGACGGCTTCATCTGGGGCACGGCGAGTTCGGCCCACCAGGTCGAGGGTGGGAACTGGAACAACGACTGGTGGCTCTGGGAGCACATCCCGGGCGGGGTCTTCGCGGGGGGCGGCGCCGACCCGTCGGGCGACGCCTGCGACCACCTGTTCCGGTACCCGGAAGACATCGCCCTCCTCGCCGACCTCGGCTTCAACGCCTACCGCTTCTCGATCGAGTGGGCGCGTATCGAGCCCGAGGAGGGGTTGTTCTCCACGCAATGGCTCGACCACTACCGGCGCATGATCGCCACGTGCCGGGACCACGGCTTGACCCCGATCGTCACGTTCCACCACTTCACGTCCCCCCGGTGGGTCCACGCCGACGGGAGCTGGGAGAACCCGGCGGTCGTCGACCGCTTCGCCCGCTATTGCGAACGCGTCGTGGCTCACCTCGGCGACGTCATGGGGGTGGTGTGCACCATCAACGAGCCCAACGTCGTCGCCCTCTACGGCTACCGGTTGGGCATGTTCCCGCCCGGGCTCGAGAGCACCGCGGCCCGGGCCGCCGCCACCGAGCACTTCATTGCCGCGCACCGCAAGGCCGTCGACATCGTGAAGGCCGGGCCCGGGAACTCGCCGGTCGGCCTTGCCCTCTCGATGACCGACTTTCAGGCGCTCGAAGGGGGCGAGGAGCGCATGGCCCGCTACCGCTACAAGATGGAGGACGTCTTCCTCGAGGCGTGCCGGGGCGACGACTTCATCGGGGTGCAGACCTACACGCGTGACCGGATCGACCCCGAGGGTCGGGTGGCGCCCGAGGACGGTGTGCCGCTCACGCTGATGGGCTACGAGTTCTGGCCGCAGTCGCTCGAGGCCACCGTTCGGCGAGCTTGGGAGGTCACCGACCAGACCCCGGTGGTGGTGACCGAAAGCGGGATCGGCACCGACGACGACGCGTCGCGCGTCGACTACGTCACCCAGGCCTTGCAAGGCGTGCACCGATGCCTTGACGACGGCATCGACGTGCGGGGCTACTGCTACTGGTCGAACCTCGACAACTTCGAGTGGCTGTTCGGGTACAAGCCGACGTTCGGGCTGGTCGCCGTCGAGCGGGAGACACAAGTGCGCTCCGCGAAGCCGAGCGCCGCCTGGCTGGGCGGGATCGCCAAGGCCAACGCCCTCACTGTGTGAAGTCCTTCACACTGCCCTGACATTGCCTTCATCAACCGCTGGCCAGAGCGGACCTAGCCTTCGGGCATGGCTCGGGCCACGGTGGTGGTTGTCGACGACGAAGCGAACATCGCCGACCTGGTCGAGATGTACCTCGCCCAGGCTGACTTTCGCGTCGTGAAGGCCGCCACCGGCGAGCAGGCCCTCGCCGCCGTGAGCGAGCACTCCCCCGACCTCGTCGTTCTCGACGTCGGCCTTCCTGACCTCGACGGGCTCGAGGTGTGCCGCCGGGTGCGGGCGACGTCGCGCGTCCCCATCATCTTCCTCACCGCCCGTGACGACGAGGTCGACCGGGTCGTGGGCCTCGAACTGGGGGCCGACGACTACGTGACGAAGCCGTTCTCGCCCCGCGAACTGGTGGCCCGGGTCAAGGCCGTGCTCCGCCGAGCCGAGGGCGCGCCCGCTCCCGAGGTGATCCGCGTCGGCTCCGTCGAAGTCGACCTCGGGCGGCGGGAGGTGCGGGTCGACGATCGAGTGATGGAGCTGACGACCCGCGAGTTCGACCTCCTCCGGTTCCTGGCCGAACGGAAGGGCCTGGCCCTCTCCCGGCGCCAGATCCTCGACGGCGCGTGGGGGGCGGGCTGGTACGGCGACGAGCGGACGGTGGATGTGCATATGGCCCAGGTGCGCAAGAAGCTCGGCTCGGGCCTTCGCATCACCACCGTGCGCGGTGTGGGGTACCGCCTCGAGGCCTCGTGACCGCTCGGAGCTTTTCCACCAGGCTCGTCGTCGCCTTCGCCGGAGTAGCCCTCACCACCCTCCTCGTGGGCGGGGTCGTGGTGCTCGGGTTCAGCCGGGCTCGGGCCGAAGCCGCCGCCAAACGCGACCTCACGGCGCAGGCGGCCGCGCTGGCTCCACTCCTCGACGACGTGCGGGTCGATCGCGTGCGCCGCCTCCTCCCCGTCCTCCGGCTCCAGGAGGCCACGGTGGTGCGTTTCGGCCCCGGCGGCGACCTCTCGCCGCCGCCTCCGGCCGGGCTCGATGCCTCCGACCTCGATCCGGACCGGCTCGCCGCGGGGGAAGTCGTCCGGGGCCGGAAGGGCGCCGTGGTGTTCGTCGCCTGGCCGCTTTCGCCCGAGGCTCCTCCCGGCGGGCGAACGGGCAGGGCACGCGCCCTGGTCCTCACCCGCGACGTCGGGGGCTTCGACCTGCGAGGCCTCGGGGCACCGCTCACGGTGGGGGCCGTGGTCGCCCTCGGGGCGGCCCTCGTCGCGGGGACGTTGGTGGCCCGCCGCCTCGCCCAACCACTCGCCGCCACGCGTGACGCCGCCCGCGCCATCGCCGCCGGCGACCTCTCGGCCCGGGTCGGCCCGCGTCTCCCGGCGAGCGGCCCGGACCGGGAACTGGCGGAGGTCGCCCACGCCTTCGACGAGATGGCCGACGAGCTGGAACGCAGCCGATCCCTCTCGCGCGACTTCCTCATGAGTGTTTCCCACGACCTGCGTACGCCCCTCACGTCGATCCGCGGGTATGCCGAGGCCCTGGCCGAGGGGACGGTCCGCGACCAGGCGGGGCGTGTCCGTGCCGCCGGGGTCATCGAAGCGGAGGCGCGCCGCCTCGAGCGGCTCGTGGCCGACCTCCTCGACCTCGCCCGCCTCGACGCCCGGCAGTTCACGCTGCGGCCGCGCTCCACGGATCCCGCCGAAGTGGTGCGCGCCACCGTGGCCGGGCTCGATCCGCTGGCGTCGGAGTTCGGCGTCGCGCTGAACGTCGCGGCCCCGTCTCCCGGCGAGCGGATGCTCGACCCCGAGCGGCTGGGCCAGGTGGTGGCCAACCTGGTCGAGAACGCCCTGAAGTTCGCGACCTCGAACGTCAGCGTGACCCTCATGGCCGGCGCTGGCGGTGCCCTGGCCTTGGAGGTCTCCGACGACGGGCCCGGCATTCCCTCTGACGACCTCCCGCGGGTGTTCGACCGCCTGTTCACCACCCGCCCAGGTGAGCGCAACGTGGGCACGGGCCTCGGGCTGGCCATCGTCGCCGAACTGGTGGAAGCCATGAGCGGCATCGTGGAAGTGGAGTCGGCCGAGGGGCGGGGCGCCACGTTCCGCGTCCGCCTTCCCTAAGAGGACGCTCACCGCCCCTTCGTGGAGGTGGTCGGCGGCGGGATCGTCGTCGTCGTGCTGGTGGCCGTGATGTCGATGCACGCCGCCACCGTCAGGTGCTTGAACCCGAAGTCCGTCGAGACGGTCAGCTCGTGCTCCCCATCCTCCGTGCAGCGCAATACCCACGTGACCTGACCGTTGGCGTCGGTCGTCTCGGTCGGCTCTCCCTCGGAGATCTCCCACTCCGGGTCGGCGATCAGGTCGACCGGGATGTCGGCGATGGGCGTCGTGATCGTCCGCCCCTCGACGTCGACCGTGCGCTCGGCGAACACCACCACGAGCCTGGCGTTGTGATCGGTGATCGGCGGGTCGGGCTCGACGTCGTGGGTGACGCTCAGCTCCTCCACCTTCCGCACCTCGAGGTTGAGCTCCCGCTGCGCCTCCTCGGGGAGAAACAGCTCCTCCACCTTGCTCGTCGCATACTCCGGGGTTCGCCAGGCGCGAACCCTCCAGCGCCCGCCGGCGACGTCCTTCACCTCCCAGTGCCCCTGGTCGTCGGTGAACACCTCGATGCGCTGGACCGGGTCGACACGGAACCACTCCAGCCGCACCGTCGCCCCCGGAACGGGCTCGCCCTCGGGCGTCCGCACGAACCCGGCGAAGCTCACCTTGCCCACGTTTTGGGGGACGGTCGACGTGGTGACGCCCCCGACGCCGGCGATCGACACGTCGGAGAGGTCGGCTCGGGTCGTCGTCGGCGCCAGCGCCACCCGTCGCCCGCCGCCACCTTCACCCCGGGCGGCGAGGTAGGCGATCAGGCCCACGACCACGACCCCGGCCACGACAATGACCCTCCGACGCTTCACGCGACCGGGGTGACTTCCTCGACCAAGGCGTCCGCGGTGCCGGTCGGCCACCGCACGGTGACGACGTCCCCCGGCTCGACGTCGATCTTCACGAAGGCAAGGCAGACCACGTCAGCGAGGTACGGCGGACCCGCCGCACTCGTCACCTGGCCCACCGCGCGCTCCTCGCTGACGACTTCGGCACGCGCCTCAGGGACCTCGGTGCCCGCGACCCGGAGGCGCCGGAGCTCCCGGTTCACGTGGCCTCGGTCGCGGATGCGACACACCAGCTCTTGGCCGAGGAAACAGCCCTTCTCGAAGGACACCGCGACTTGGTCGAGGAGTGCCTCCTGCGGGATCACGGATTCCTCGAGGTCGACGCCCTGGCGGGGAACGCCGGCGGCGACCCGCAGCGCCTCCCATTCTTCGGGCCCGGCGGGCGTGGCGCCGGCGCCGGCAATCGAAGCGACCGCCCGGCCCACCTCGGCCTTCGGCCCGAGGAGATCAATCCCCTCCGTCTCCGGCCAGTCGGCCCGGACCACGCGCAGGTCACCCCAGGCCACGTGGCCGTGCTGGGTTTCGGGGACGGCGACCCCGGAGGCGGACGCGACAACATCGAGCGCCCCCGCCCCCCGCACCGACGCCACCGACCACGCCTCCCCTCGGTCCGCCACCTCGACGTGCACCCGGATGAGGAAGCGCTGGAACCCGGCGGCGAGAGCCCCACTCCACCCGGGCTCGGTGTCGAGCCAGTAGTCATCGCCGTGCCCGTCGTCGATGAGGAGCAGCCGGAAGTCGATGCCCATCTTCCCGGTCGGCTCGAGGAGCAGGCTGTGGACCCCCGCCCCGTCACCCAACCCGGTGAGATCCTGCGAGACGAGATCCTGGAGGAACGAGGCGGCGTCGGGCCCGGTCACGAGCACCGAGCACCCTGTCCCGCGCTCGGCGGCCCACGGCCCCCCGGCCAGCCCGGTCATGCCGTCGTCGGTGCCATCTTGGCCGCCGTGGCGATCGCAGCCAGGAGGGCGCGGGCCTTGTTCTGGCACTCGAGGTGCTCGTCGCCAGGATCGGAGTCGGCCACGATCCCCGCCCCGGCTTGAACGCTGGCCCGTCCGTTCCGGCACACGATGGTGCGGATGGTGATGGCGGTGTCGAGGTTGCCCGAGAAGTCGAAATAGCCGACCACCCCGGCGTAGGGGCCGCGCTTGGTCGGCTCCAGCTCGTCGATGATCTCCATGGCCCGAACCTTCGGTGCCCCGCTCACGGTCCCGGCCGGGAACGTGGCCCGCAGCACGTCGACCGGCCCCCGGCCCTCGGCCAGGGCCCCCGACACCTGGCTCGTGAGGTGCATGACGTGCGAGTACCGCTCGACCGTCATCAGCTCGTCAACGGTGAGTGACCCGAAGTCGACCACCCGGCCGACGTCGTTGCGGGCCAGGTCGACGAGCATCACGTGCTCGGCCCGCTCCTTCGGGTCTTCCGACAGCTCGGCCGCCAGGCGCCGATCGTGGGCGTCGGAGCGACCCCGCCACCGGGTGCCGGCGATGGGGCGGCTCACGACCCGGCCCGACAGGAGCTGCACCATCGGCTCTGGCGACGAGCCGACGAGGGTCACTTCGGGATGGCGCAGGAAGTACATGTACGGCGACGGGTTGAGCTGGCGGAGTACGCGGTAGACCTCGAAGGGGTCGGCGGCCTCGGTGACGTCGAACCGTTGCGACAGCACGACCTGGAAGATGTCGCCGGCCAGGATGTACTCCTTGGCCACCTCGACGGCCCGCCGGAAGTCGTCTGCCGAACGGTTCGGCACCACGGCGGGCATCTCGGCGTCGCCGCTGGTGAACTGCTCGTCGGTCGGCGGGGGGAGGGGCCGGTACGGGAGCGGCTGGGCGAGGTCGTCGACCAACGCTTGGAGTCGGGCCGCGGCGCCCTCATAGGCCGCCACCCGCTCCGCTTCGGGTTGAGCGGGATCGAGGAACACGTTCTCAATGAGATAGAGGCGCTGGGCGAAGTGGTCGAAGGCCGCCACGTGGCCGGTGACCGACATGACGGCGTCAGGGGCTCCAAGATCGTCGGGCGGCGTGCCGGGCAGGCGCTCGATCTCGCGCACCACGTCGTAGCCCAGGTACCCGACGATCCCGCCGTGGAACGGGGGCAGGGCCTCGAGTCGGGGGGCGCGGAATCGCGTGAGCAGCGCCTCGAGGGCCGCCAATGCGCCTTCGCCCGCGGGCACTCCAGCGGGAGCGCTCCCTTCGAAGGTCACGCTGCCGTCACGAAGGATCAGGGTCAGGAGTGGGTCGCGGCCGATGAACGAATAGCGCCCCCAGTGCTCGCCGTGCTCGACCGACTCCAGGAGAAACCCCTCGCCGCTGCCCACGAGCTTGAGGAAGGCGGACACCGGGGTCTCGAGGTCGGCCAGCACCTCGCGCCAGACGGGCACGACCGTGTACTCGCGAGACAGGGCGAGGAATTCGTCGAGCCCCGGCCGAACGGTTTCCATCGGGCGGGCTCAGCCGCCGAAGGCGCGGTAGAAGCAGGTGCGCTCACCGGTGTGGCAAGCGCCCTTGCCCTCCTGTTCGATCACGAACAGCAGGGCGTCGCCGTCGCAGTCGTAGTAGGCCTCCCGCACCCACTGGCGGTCGCCCGACGTGTCTCCCTTGCGCCAGAACTCCCGGCGGCTCCGGCTCCAGTACCACATGCGGCCCGTTTCGAGGGTGCGCCGAAGAGCTTCGTCGTTCATGTAGGCGACCTGGAGCACCTGACCGGTCCCGGCCTCCTGCATCACGCACGTGACCAGGCCGTTGTCGTCGTACTTCACCGACGCCAGCTGGTCGGCCGCGGCGTCGATGGGCGTGGCCTCGGGCATGCCGGGCATCGTAGTGACGTGATTCTTCGGACCGAGGACGGATTGACACTCGAGGCGGAACTCGCTCTGCCTGATGACGCCCGCTGTGGGCTCGTCCTCTGTCACGCCTGGCCGCTCCAGGGCGGAAGCATGCGCGACATCGTGACGAGCGCCCTCTTCGCCTCACTCCCGGAGTCCGGGGTCGCCACCCTCAGATTCAACTTCCGGGGTACGGGCGAGAGCGACGGTGCCTACTCCGACGGCGAGAAGGAGCCACTGGATGCCGTGGCCGCGCTCACCGCGCTGCGCGACCACGCCGGACCGGACCTGGCGCTCGGGCTCCTCGGGTGGTCGTTCGGCGCCGACGTGGCGGTCACCGTGCGCGATCCCATCCACGCCGGGTGGTTCCTCGTCGCCCCGGCCCTCCGCTTCGGCGCCGGGCCCGGCGACGCCGCCACCGACCCCAGGCCCAAGCGGGTGGCCCTGGCCCAGCACGACCAGTTCCGCGCCCCGACTGAGGTCGAGGCGGAAGTCGGCACCTGGACGAACACCCGCGTCGACGTCGTACCCGGCGCCGACCACTTCTTTCTCGGCCGCACCGAGCGCTTAACCGACCTCGTGGTCAGCTTCTGCGACGAACTGGCAGGCACCCGCCCGCGGGATCGCCGGAAGGACTAGCGTGCCCGGATCGCGTCAGGTACCCGGGGGGCGGACTCGGCCCCTGCCTTTTGCCGGATATCAGGCTCTGAGCGCTGGTCGATCCGGCAAAAGGCAAGGATGAGGCGTTAGACGCTGACGGGGGCCTCGACCGGCGGTACCGGCAGCCTCCGGCGCTCGAGAAAGACGTTCTTGGCCTCGATCGCCCGCTGGAGTTCGGCCAGGTCACTCGTGAAGTGCTCCCGGTCGCCCTCCTCGAACGAGTGCTCGAGTTCGTCGAATGCCCGTTCCTCGGCGTCGAGCAGCTCCCGGTACCGCCGCAGGAAGCCCTCGTCGACGGTCCCTCCCCCGTTCGGCCCATTTCCTTCGGGCATGGCACCTCCTGTTCCGTTCGGTACCCCTCTCGGAGCCGAACCCTGATCAGGTTGATGACCCTGGCGTTAGGGTCTCACGACCAGACCCCGCGAGGAAAGGTATTCCTTCGCCTCGCGCACGGTGTGTTCCCCGTAGTGGAAGATTGACGCCGCCAGGACGGCCGACGCCCCGCCCTCGCGGGCCCCGTCGGCGAGGTGGTCAAGGGTGCCGACGCCGCCGCTCGCCACGACCGGCACCGTGACCGCCGCCGTCACGGCGCGGAGCAACTCGAGGTCGTAGCCCTCCTTGGTGCCGTCCCGGTCCATGGACGTCAGCAGGATTTCGCCCGCTCCCAGACGCTCGCACTCGGCCGCCCACGACACGGCGTCGAGGCCGGTGGGCTTGCGCCCGCCGTGGGTGTAGACCTCCCAGCCCACCCGGGCCGCCCGGGCGTCGATGGCCACCACCACGCATTGGGACCCGAACTCGGCCGCCGCCTCCTCGATCACCTCGGGCCGCCCGACGGCGGCGGTGTTGAGGGCCACCTTGTCGGCGCCGGCCCGGAGGATCTTGCGCACGTCGTCGGCGCTCCGGACGCCGCCGCCGACCGTGAAGGGGATGAACACCTGGTCGGCCGTGTGGGCCACCACCTCCAGGATGGTGTCGCGGGCGTCGGAGGAGGCCGTGATGTCGAGGAACACCAGCTCGTCGGCGCCCTCGGCGTCATAACGGGCTGCGAGTTCCACCGGGTCGCCGGCGTCGCGCAGGCCCACGAAGTTGACGCCCTTGACCACGCGACCGGCGTCGACGTCGAGACACGGGATTACCCGGATGGCGAGCACGCCCGGATGGCCTCCTCCAATTCGAAGCGTCCCTCGTATAGGGCCCGCCCGATGATGGCACCGGCCAGGGTGCGACCGCGAACCTCGAGGCCCGCCAGCGCTTCCAGATGGCCCATCGTGCCGACCCCCCCGCTGGCAATCACGTCGACCGCGGTGGCGGCCAGCACTTCCCCAAGGACGGCAAGATCCGGCCCCTCCATCGTTCCGTCGGTGTCGATGCTCGTGACCACCAGGGCCCCGACCTCGGGCGCGTCGAAGCGCTGCGCCAGATCGAGAAGGGAGCGGCCGCTCCCCTGTGTCCAACCCCGCACGGCCACCTCGTGCTCGCCGGCTGCGGTGACGCGGGCGTCGAGTCCCACGGCCACCCGCCCCGGCCAGCGCTCGCCCAACGTGTCGACGAGGGCCGGGTCTTCGACGGCCGCGGTGCCAACGACGACCCGCGCCGCGCCCGCTTCGAGAAGGGCGACGGCGGCGGCGTCGGAGCGAACCCCGCCACCCACCTGGACGCGCACGCCCCGGTCATCGAGCTCGGCGCAGATGGCTCCGATCACGCCGAGATTCACGGGCTCCCCGGTGCGGGCGGCGTCGAGGTCGACGACGTGGACCCAACGGGCCCCGGCGGCGGCGAAGGTGAGGGCGCGACCGACCGGGTCGTCGTCGTAGGCCGTCTCGGCCTCGTAGTCGCCTCGGAGCAGCCGTACCACCCGACCTGCCCGGAGGTCGATGGCGGGGAAGAGGTCCATCGCGGGTTCAGGCGAGGGCGGTGACGCTGGCCACGAAGTTGGCGAGCACGGCCAGGCCGGTGTCGCCACTCTTCTCCGGGTGGAACTGCGTCGCCCACAGCCCGTCGCGCCCGATGGCGGCCACCACCGGTCCGCCGTAGTCGGTTGTGGCCACGACGACGGAGCCGTCGTCGGGCTCGGGCGCATAGGAGTGGACGAAGTACAGCCAGATCGGAGCTTCGAGCCCGGTGAACAGGCGCGAGCCGGGGTGGACGTCGACCGTGTTCCAGCCCATGTGCGGGAGGGTGAGCCCGGCCGGGAGCCTGCGCACGCGCCCGGGGATGACGCCGAGCCCGGACACGCCTGGGGTCTCGTCACTCCCGTCGAAGAGCATCTGCATCCCCACACAGATCCCGAGGAAGGGCTTCCCGTCTTCGACCGCCTCCAGCACCGGGCCGTCGAGGCCAGACCCGCGGAGCGCCCCCATGCAGGCGCCGAAGGCGCCCACTCCCGGGAGCACGACGGCCCGGGCGCTCGCCACCGCACCTGGATCCGAGGTCAGCCGGGCGTCGACTCCCAGGTGCTCGAGCGCCTTCTGGGCCGAGCGCAGGTTCCCGATCCCGTAATCGACAACGGCGATCACCCGTCGGCCCTCATGACAGTGTTCCCTTGGTGGACGGCACGCCCCCGCCCTCCACCCGGACGGCGTCGCGCAGGCATCGGGCGACGGCCTTGAAGGACGCCTCCAAGACGTGGTGACCGTTGCGGCCGGCGAGCGAACGTACGTGGAGGGTGACCTCGGCCGACGTCACGAAGGCGCGCCAGAACTCCTCGGCGAGCTGGGGGTCGAAGGTGCCGATCCACTCCGCCACCGGGTCGACGTCGTAGGCGAGGTAGGGGCGCCCCGAGAGGTCGAGCGCCACCTCCACGAGCGCCTCGTCCAGCGGAACCGTGAGGCTGGCGAAGCGCCGGATGCCGGCCTTGTCGCCCAGGGCTTGCTTGAGGGCCTGGCCGAGGACGATCCCCGTGTCCTCGATGGCGTGGTGGGTGTCGACGTCGAGGTCTCCCTCCGTCTTCACCGACAAGGTGAACCCGCCGTGCCGCCCGAGCTGCTCGAGCATGTGGTCGAAGAACGGGATGCCCGTCGACACGTCGGCCGACCCGCCACCGTCGAGGTCGAGGGTGACGGCGACCTTGGTCTCTTTGGTCTCGCGTACTTGCACGGACGTCCGTGTCGCCGATGTCATTGGGTCGCGGCCTCCAGTGCCGTGAGGAACAGGTCATTCTCTTCCGGCGTGCCGATGGAGACCCTGAGGCATCCATCGAGCCCGTCCCACGACGAGCAGTCACGCACGAGCACACCGTTGTCGAGCAGGGCCTTCCAGACGCCAATTCCCGCTCCTGGCCCCGGGCCGGGCCGCTGGGCCCCGGCGGCCGCGGGGCGAAAGAGAAGGAAGTTGGCGCCCGACGGCCAGACCTCGACCCCGGCCATGCCTTCCAGTGCCGCCTGGACCCGCTCCCGCTCTGCCACCAGAGTGTCGACCCGGCGGCGCATCTCGTCGACGTGCCCGAGGGCGAGCCGCCCGGCGAGCTGGGTGGGAGCCGACAGGTGGTATGGGAGCGTGACCGCGGCCAGGTCGTCGATCACCCGCGGCGGGCCCACTGCGCAGCCGAGCCGGAGGGCGGCCAGCGACCACACCTTGGAAAAGGTGCGCACGACGACGAGGGGGCGGTCGTCGGCCACCAGCTCCAACGCCGACCACGAGGCGAACTCGCCGTACGCCTCGTCGATCACGACGAGCCCAGGAGCGGCGGCGAGCACGGCGTCGACCGTTTCCCGCGGGTCCACCACCCCGGTGGGATTGTTGGGCGAGCAGAGGAACGTGATCTCGGGGCTCGCCTCCGCGAGGACCCGTCGGGCCTCGTCGGGGTCAACGGTGAAGTCGGCCTTCCGCCCGCCCGCCACGACCTCGGTCCCCGTGATGCGGGCGATGTGCTCGTGCAGGAGGTACGTGGGCCGGAACACGGTCGCCCGCCGCCCGGCGCCGCCGTAGGCGAGCAGCAGGCACTGGAGCACCTCGTTGGAACCGTTGGCACAGAACACCCGCTCGACCGGGTGACCGAGGAACGAGGCCGTCGCCTCGTGCAGCTCGGACGCCGCCCGGTCGGGATAACGGTTGAAGTCGATCCCCCGCAGGCCGGACTCGAGATCGCGGAGGAACGCCTCGGGGGGCGCGTACGGGCTCTCGTTGGTGTTGAGGCGGACGGGCACGTCGACCTGGGGCGAGTGATAGCCGGTCAGTTCGGTGAGGTCGTCGCGCAGGCGCGGGAACTCGCCCATTACTCCCGCCCCTCCTCGGGTGGTGCGATCCGCATCCGGACCGAGCGGCCGTGGGCGTCGAGCCCCTCGATCTCGGCGAAGGACGAGACCGTGGGCTCGACCCCGGCCAGCGCGTCGGCGTCGAGCGACACCACGTGGATGCGCTTGAGGAAGTCGTCGACCCGCAGGGCACTCGAGAAGCGGGCGGTGCGGGCGGTGGGGAGGACGTGGTTCACGCCGGCCACGTAGTCGCCGACCGGCGCCGGAGCCCACGGGCCCACGAAGACGGCGCCGGCGCAGCGCACTTCTTCGACGAGGCCTTCGGCCCCCGCGCACATGAGTTGGAGGTGCTCAGGGGCCACCCAGTTGGAAACGGCCATGGCCGCCTTCGGATCGTCGACGAGCACGGCCATGCCACCAGATTTCATGGTCGACTCGACCTCTTCCCGCCGTGGCGACTCCGCCGTAAGGGCCGCCACCCGCTCGTCGATGGCGTCGGCGGCGGCCTCCGACCACGTGACGAGGACGGCCTTCCCCCCCGGCCCGTGCTCGGCCTGGGCGACGAGGTCAATGGCGGCCCAGGCGGCCGGGGTCTCGTCGTCGGCCACCACCACCAGCTCCGAGGGGCCGGCGAGCGATTCGATCCCCACCACGCCCGATACCTCGCGTTTGGCCAGCGCCACGTAGACGTTGCCCGGACCCACGATCACGTCGACGGGGTGGATGGTCTCGGTGCCGTAGGCGAGGGCGGCGATGGCCTGGGCGCCTCCCACCCGGTAGACCTCGTCGACCCCCGCCAGGGCGGCGGCGGCCAGCGTGGCGTCGGGAGGCCACCCGTCGGGCCCGGGTGGGACGCACAGGGCCACCTCGCCGACCCCGGCCACCCGCGCCGGGACGGCCGTCATGAGGACCGTGGAGGGATAGGTGGCGCGCCCGCCGGGGACGTAGCAGCCGGCTCGATCCACCGGCCGCACCAACTCGCGGACCGAGATGCCCGAGCGGGTGTGCACCTCGCCCTGGGGGTCGAGCTGGGTGCGGTGGTAGGCCTCGATCTGGTCGCGGGCAAAGGTGAGGGCGTCGCGGAAGGCGGGCTCGAGCCCGGCGAGGGCGGCGTCGCAACGTTCCTGGGGCACCCTCAGGTCATCGACGTCGCAGCCGTCGAAGCGGGCCGTCAGCGCTCGCAGCGCTTCGTCGCCGCCTTCGCGCACGCTGGCGATGACCTCGCGTACGGCCGCCAGCTCGCCTTCGCCCGCTTCGGGGGCAGGGGGCGCGAGCGCCTCGGCCAGGGGGCCGGGATCCGCCGCCAGGTCGCGGCCGCGCAGGTCGACACGGGTCAGCATGAGGAAGACTGCATCGTACCGGCCGGTCTCGAAACACCCCCGACCCATATCCGCGAGTCAATGGGAGCCCCACGCGTGCCCGACCCCCACAGTTCTCTTTCCGAGCTCTCGACCCTCTCGACCCAGCTCGACGAACTCTCGAAGCGGATCACGGCCGTAGCTGACGCCTATTCCGACTCGCCCGACTCGCGGGTGGCCTCCGACCTCTTCGCCGCCGAACGCTCGCTCCACGCGGTCAAGCGCGCTCTCAACCGGGCCAGCGAGACGCTGCT
>JACPCJ010000064.1 GCA_016179865.1 Actinomycetota bacterium
GCGTCGCAGGCCAGAACGATCGATCCACCTTCGGACACTCGGGACACCTCCTCTCCACGCGCCGGGCAAGAGATCGAGCGGGGAAGCGAGGAGGGCCCGGAGAACTGGCAGACGCCGCCTGGGGTCCTCGAACTGGCGGCTCCCGTCATCCAACCACATGTTCGCCCGAATGTCAAGAGAAAAGACGAAAAAATGTTTGATAGACAGGAAGGAGCAGATTCGGCCCGGGGCATGACGAAGGTGCCAGCTGGCGACGTGTCCCGTCCTCGCCTGGAGAGGAGCCCCGCTTCGTCGCGACGGGGGTGACCGCAACTGCCTGGTCAGACCCGCCATGATCGCTGAGGACTACCTCGCAGCCCGCCAGTCAGTCGGATGGCCGTCGTCCCTCCCGATGGGTCACGCATGACCCACGGCCGCGAACTCGATGCGCCATTCCATGATCACAGTGATCCAATTAATACGACAAAGGAGCGCTCGTTAGGGCAGACCCACACGGCCCTATCTTGATCGTCGGTTTCTGGCGTCAACGGATGACCATGCCGAGGACATGCGGGCCACGCCTGAAGCGTTTCCTCCGTGACCTCGTCCTGCGCGACGCGAGCAATCTGTACAGCAATGTCGGCAATGGAGCCGTCCGTCGCGACAGGAAAGATCTGTGATCTGAACCGGCATGCCCAGGTGGGTTCGGGTGCGGTTCCATGCTCAGGTTCCGGCAGGAGATCTACAAGGGCTGCAATGTCGGGGTCAGTTAGCCACTGCTTGTAGTTGATGACGCCGCTCTCAACGTGCTCCGATACTGATCGCGTGACGTCATGCACGACCATGTCGAGCGCCCCCATGAGCCTCCGCTTAGCGTCGGGATGCGCTTCAGGGGTCGTGTGTGCATGCTACGCGCGACGACACAGGCCTCGGCGGGCCCTGTGGGCGGGATCAAGTGTCTGAGCTGAGGATGGGTTGCTGTGACCGGGGTAGTCGGATCACCAGAGATTGAGGAGCTTCTGGCGCGAGCGTCAACCGAGGTGAAGTCGGTGACGGCAGTCGTTCGGACTCTCTTCGATAGGGTCGGGTACGACTTGGTGCAGGCTCGCACCCAGGCTACGGGGTCGCAGCAAGGGCCATTGGTGGGCCTGGCAGCAGCCGAGGCCCCTCGCCCCCGAGCAGACCCGCCCGGCCTGCGCGAGGTGAGTCGAAGCCGGTTATGGCTCGCGTCAGCGACGCTTTGGCGCCAGGAGTGGGTAGACGTCGACGGCGTTCAAGCGCAGGTCTTGAAGCACGGCGAGCGTTGGTCATGGGATGCCCGCTCCGGTGACGCTCGTGTCGAACGCGTGGGGCCGAACGAAGATACAAGCCCCCCCTTCGCCAAGCTCCTCTACCCAGAGGATCTGGTTGGAACGGCGCACTTTGACGGCGTGCGAGCGGACACCCAAGCGGGCCGTGACGCGTATGTCGTTCATGCCGTTCCGTTCGACGATCCTGATTCGCGATGGGAGTGGGATGACGGAGAAGAATTCGAGATCAGCGTCGATGCGGAGTTCGGCTCCATCCTTCGCATGGCGGCCTTCGTCGATGGGGCAGCGTTCGACATTGAAGAGGTAATGGAAATCGCGTTCAACCCCGTCATCTCTGATGACATCTTCGACTTCGTCCGTCCAAGCTCCCCCCAAGGTTCGGTCGAGTAGGTGAAGCGCCTGAGCCCTGACGCCGGCTACCGATCCGGTAGGAGCACGGTGAGGATCTGACCGGGGCGGAGGTCGGCTGAGCCGTCGAACCGATCGACGGGCGCACCCCGGAGGTCGACCACCCACCCGTCCGCCCCGTCGATGCGGAACGTCGAGCGCGAGCGTGAGGGGTTGAAAACCCGCACGGTGAGCCCGCCCGGGACCCGCGAGCACGACGAGACCACGGCGCCCTCGACACCGAGGAGTCGCCCACTCGCCGGACGGGGCCCGGCGGGGCCGAGCGCCGGCGCCCGATCGAGGGGGAGGAGCACGCCGTCGGCGACCTCGTAGAGGCGGGCGTCTTCCCAGGTTCCCGCGTGCAGCATCACGGCGTACTCGAAGCGCTGGAGTCCGAGCATCTGGGCACCCTCGACCCGTACGGGTGGCCCGGCGGGGTTGGGGCGCAGGTCGGGCTCGAGCCGGGAGAGCCACCCAACCGAGCGCATGAGGGTGAGGGCGACCTCCGACCCGTCGCCCACCACTTCGTACTCCAGGAGCCCGTCGTGGATGAGGGCCAGGCCGACGCCGCCCCCGGAGCAGTCCACGAAGCGCCGCGACGGGAACGTCGGGAGGCCGAACTCGCTCGGGCCCCCCTCGGCGGTGAGTCCGCGATGCACCACCCCGAAGGCGCACTCGGCGTCGGAGCCGTCGACCTTCGCCGGGAGGGGGAAGTGGGCGCGGAGGCGCTGGTCGCGGCAGGGATTGTCGAGGTGCGTGTGCACTCGGACGAATGGCTCACCGGCCCGCAGCTCCAGGCTCGTTCCGATCGACACGGTGTGGGTCGCGTGCGGGGCGCGGCGGACGCACTTGCGCTCGTCGCCCTCGGCGTGGAGGGGCCACTCGTAGGTCGAGGTGATGGTGATCCGGCCACGGAGGGGCCCCGCTTCCACCACCCCGGCGGTCACGGTGTCGGGTGATTCCACGACCACGTCTTCCGCGGGTGGCGAGTAGTTGTACGTGTCGCCGCCGTCGCCCCCGTTGACGTAGCGGTTGAGACCGGCAACCGAGAGGCCGTCGGCGGTGGTTACCCGGAAGGTGCCGTCGTCGGGGCTCACCTCGACTTCGAGGTGCTCGTTGGCTAGGCCGTGCGCGGAGGCCGTCACGGGCGCGAAGCCCTCGACGGCGTCGGGGGCCTCACCGTCGCGGGGCTCGTAGGAGGTCCAGCCGTAGCCGGGCACGACGTCGGCGGCGAGAAGCACCCTGCGGGCCGGGGCGCGTACCACCCGAATGGAGAAGACGACCTCGTCGTCGGGAGTTGCCGGGCCCGAGCGGCCCTGTGAGCGGGAAGCAGGTACGGCCAGCTCGACGAGCCGCTCTCGCAACAGTTCGACGTCGATCCGGTCGTCGCCCGGGCCGGCGGCCTGCACGGTCACGTCCCACACCCCGGCGCTGCGTTCCTCGACCGAGAACCCCTTCACCGGCGCGCCGGCGAACTCCTCGCCCCGGAGCATGTCGAGCACCCAGCCGATCTTGGTCCCCACGACCTGGGTGGCGAAACGCTCGCCCGTCTCTTCGGCGACGATCTGCGCCGGCCGCGGACGCCCGTCGGGGTCGAGGAAGTGGAGCGGCCCCTCCCCGGGCAGGGTCATTTCGACGAGCCCCCGGCGGGCGTGGGCGCTCGGATTCACGACCACGGCAGACCCGGCCGGCGCGCCAACCTCCATGGCCAGGGTGCGGACCGCTTCGCGACCGACGCCGTCGCCGATCTGGCGGGCCTCCCGATAGCGCACCAGCACCTGGTCGACCACCTCGTCGTGGCTGCACGCGCACGAGCTGTCGTGGGCGCTGTTGAGCACGAGGTCACGCCACGCCAGCTCCAAGAGACGCGCCGGGTAGCGGTCGGGGGCGAGGGCGAGCGCCGCCATGGGCTCGGCGCGGCGCTCCATCGCTCGTTCGGCGGCGGCGGCGGCCTGGTGGACGTCGACCCGGTTGGAGGCCACGCCCATGAGGAGGTTGGCGCGGGCGCCCGACCGCAGCTCACCCTCCCAAGTCGGAAGGCCGTCCACGGGCTGGCGGGCCAGGTGGTCGGTCAACGAGGTGACCCGGAAGTGGTAGCCATCCTGGGCGGCGTTGGCGCCGTCGACGACTGCTCCGAGCCAGGGCTGGGGCACCTGGTGATCGGTGCCGTTCATCAAGAGCATGCCGTCGAGCCGACCCGCAGCCAATTGGCCCAGCTCTGCCTCGTAGCTCTTGGCCCGCTCCACGAGGCTGGCGGGATCGCGCGGGATGTCGCGACCGTTCGAGTAGGACCCGTAGAGGTACTCGGCTCGCACGCGCGAACCGTCGGGCGCCTCCCACCAGAAGCCGGTCGAGCGGATGGCCATGGGCACGCCCCGCCACACGACGGCGTGATCGAGGCCGGCGAGCTTCAGGATCTGGGGCATCTGCGCGATGTGGCCGAACATGTCGGGGAGGTACCCGACCTCCATGGCGCCCCCGAACTCGGCCGCCCGGGCCAGGCCGAACTGGAGGTTCCGGATCATGGTCTCGCCCGAGACCATGAACTCATCCATGAGGATCATCCAGGGGCCGATCGACAGCCGGCCTGACACGACGAGGCGGCGAAGCTGGTCCTCGGCCTCCGGCCGCACCTCCAGGTAGTCGTCGAGGACGGCGGTCTGCCCGTCGAGCAGGAAGTGGCGGTATCCCGGGTCGCGGTCGAGCAGGGGGAGGAAGTCGTCGAGGAGGGCGATGAGGCGGAGGCGGTAGGTCTGGAAGGGCGCGTACCACTCGCGGTCCCAGTGGGTGTGGGGGACGATCGCCACCGGTATCGGCCCGGGCACGGTTTGGCTCGCCATGCGCGCAGGATACGTTGGGCGCATGCGGATCGCCTTCGGGTCCGATGAGGTCACGGCGCTGACCGAGGCCGTCGAGGCCGAACTCGAGAAGCGGGGCCACGAGGTGGTGCGGGTGGGCCCGCCGGCCGGCACGGCGATGCAATGGGCCGAGGTCGGGCGCCGGGTGGGCGAGGAGGTCGCGCGGGGCGACGCCGACACCGGTGTGCTCTTCTGCTGGACGGGCACGGGGGCGTCCATGGCCGCCAACAAGGTGGCGGGCGTGCGGGCTGCCCTATGCACCGACGCCGAGACGGCTCGGGGCGCGCGGCGGTGGAACGACGCCAACGTGCTCGTGATGGGCCTGCGCTTGACGAGCCCCGAGGTCGCCAAGGAGATGCTCGACGCCTGGTTCGATACGCTCCCGGATCCGGAGGAAGTCGACAACATCCGCCGCCTTGAGGGCGGGTAGTCAAGGAGGCCCGCCGTGCCGACCTACGCCATGCTCTCGACCCTCGGTCCCGACGGCTGGGCCACCCTTCGCGAGAAGCCCGATCGCCTGACCGAGGTGAACACCGAGGTCGAGGCGCTCGGGCTCAAGGTGGTCGCGCAGTACGCCCTTCTGGGCGAGTTCGACTTCCTGAACATCCTGGAGTCGCCCGACGAGCAGACCATGGCCCGTGCTGCCGTGATGCTGGCGGCGCGGGGGACGCTGAAGACGCGCACGCTGCAGGCCATCCCGATCCAGGAGTTCATCGACTCGCTCAAGAAGGACGCCGAGTAGCCCGCGCTCCCGCTAGTACCACCACATCCCGCGGGCCTTGCGTTCCTCGCGGAGGTCGTCCTCGGAGAAAAGGACGGGCAGGATCTGCCCGTCTGACCGGCGGCGGATGCGGTAAGCGGGGCCGTCGAAGGCGGGGTCGTCGGGTTCGGGGACGATCTCGGCGATCTCGAACCCGCGAGCCCAGGAGCGTTCGAACTTCGATCGCACCTCGACCTTCATTCCCGCGTCCACGGCGCGATGGTACAAGTGCGTCGAAGGAGCCCCGCTGACTCCCCTGGCCGCTGGTACCGTCGGCGAGATGACCCTCACCGTCCCGAGCCTCCGTGCGGAGCAGCGATCGTGGGACGCGGGGGCCGAGGTCGTGGTGGGCATCGACGAGGTCGGGCGGGGAGCGTGGGCGGGTCCCGTCACCGTCGGGGCGGTGGTCGTGCCCCGGTCGCCACGTTTGTACAAGGTCCGCGACTCCAAGATGCTGACGCGAGCCCAGCGCGAGTCGCTGTGCGCGCGAATCCTCGCCTGGGCGCCCGCCGTCGGCGTCGGTCACGCGTCGCACAGCGAGTGCGACGCCCTGGGAATGACCGCGGCCCTGGCGCTGGCTGCGTCGCGGGCCCTCGGGGAGCTGGGTCGGCAGGGGGCCGAGCCCGACCGCATCCTGCTCGACGGGAAGCACGACTATCTCGGCGACTCCGACCGGGTGGAGACCATCGTGAAGGGCGACGCCAGCTCCCTCGGCATCGCCGCAGCCTCGGTGGTGGCGAAGGTGACGCGGGACCGGCTCATGGTGGCTGAGGCCGAGCACTTCCCGGCCTACGGCTTCGAGAGCAACGTCGGCTATCCGGCGCCCGTCCACCAGTGCGCCCTGGCCGCATTCGGGCCCACGTCGATCCATCGCCGGTCGTGGATCTACATGGAGAACCTGCCCTGGTTCCAGACCGGCCCCGCGCAGCCCTCCTTGTTCTGACTTCTCCCCGTCTGTGTCGCGTTATGCCACCGTGGGGGTGGGCGTAACGCGACACAGACACGGTCAGAGGGTGGGGACGGATCCCGACAGGTTGGGGGTGAAGCCCATGCGCTCGAAGAAGCCGGCATTCAGGGCCTTCTCGAAGGCGTGCTCCTCGTAGTAGTCGGCGCTCTGGGAGCTGGCCGCCTCGGTGGGCAGGGGGATGTCCTCCACGCCGGGGATGCCCTCGAGCTCGTGCCCGTCACACGGAACCGAAGCCACCGGGACCTCGGGGAGCAGCGGGGCGTGGAACTCGGGATCGCTCGTTGTCACGAGGCTGGCACCGATGTTGTTGGCGTTGGCATCTCGCAGGGTGAGGGCCCACGACGGCACGGTGTTGGTCGGAGCGCTCGTCGCCGGCGCGGCGAGGTAGCGCCACTCGATGAAGCGCAGGATCGACGTGTGGTCGTACACCGCGTGATCGACGTGGCCCTTCTGGGCGTGGGGCGACAGCATCATCGTCGGGGTGCGGAATCCGGCCCGCTCGAACCCGCCACCGAAGGTGCTCTGACCGGGGGGCACGAAGCCCTCGTAGTTGTCACGGAAGGTCGGCGGCGTGACGTGGTCGAAGAAGCCGCCCCACTCGTCGTAGTTGATGAACATGACGCCCCGGCCCCACTGGGGCGACTCCACGAACGCCTTCACGACGTCGCCGACGAGCTTCTGGCCCGCCCGGATGTCGGCGAAGGGGTGGTCGTCGGTGCGCATGCCGGTCGTGAAGCCGGGGTCGACGAAGCACACCTTCGGGAGCGTCCCCGACGCGGCGCGGGCGAGGAAGTCTTCGATGTGCTGCATGTTGGGCAGCATCCGCGGACCCCAGAGGAGGATGGCGGGGAGGTCGACGAAGAAGTACCCGGTGTCGACGCCGGGAACCATGCCCGCGCTGTTGAGCCGGTCCCAGATCGTGTCCCAGGTGAAGCCTGTGTTGTACCCGACTTGCGGCGGCAGGGCGTTGGTGTGGATCCCCCCTGACTGCGCCGAGTGCATGTATTCACGGTTCGGGAATGTCGAGGTGAGCACCGAGCAGTGGTAGCGGTCGAAGGTCGTGAACCGGCGAGCGAGTGACCCGTACAGCGGCACGTCCTCGGGCTGGTAGTAGCCCACCGCGAACTCGTCGTTGCCGCTGCCCGGGGCGAGGAAGCCGCTCTGCATCTGCCGGCGGCCCGAGTCCCAGCCGTGCCCCGGGTCGGGATGGCCACACCCGCGGTACGGGTTCTCCTCCCCGCTCTGTGACGGGAGGTGGTAGGTGTCGACCAGGGTCCCGTTTGGGTCGGCGAACGTCTGGGTCTGATCCCCGTCGAAGGTCACTCCCCGCCCGAGGAACCACTCGTCGGTGGCGATCCAGCCGAGGTAGTGGTCGACCGAACGGTTCTCCATCATCAACACGACGATGGTGTCGACGAACTCGTCGCGAGCGTGGTCGAGGATCGATGCCCCGCCCGGGTCGGCGAGCGCCCACGGCGCCTTGGCGCCCAGGTAGGCCGCTCCTCCGACCAGCGCGCCCGTGCGCAGAAATTCCCGTCGATCCATACCAACGTCCCCCTCGTCGTGGTCTCCCGGTCCTTCTACGGTCCAGGTCGTGATTCGTCGCGGTGGCGGGTGATTTATCCCCTTGGTGCCCGCCCGTCAAACTCGGCCCCGGCGGTGCCGATACGGAGGGCATGCGTGGCTGGGAGGGCGCGCGCGTGGAACGCGCGTTCACGCTCGTGGAGCTCATGGTGACGCTTGCCGTCCTCGGCGTGTTGATCTCGATTTCCATCCCCACCTTCATGCGGGCGATGTGGCAGGCCGACGAGCGGGGCGTCCAGTCCGACCTGCGGGTGGCAGCCAAGGCGGCCTTCGTGTACTCGGTCCGTCACGGCGAGTTCGGCGCCACCGCCGACGAACTGACGGAGCTGGGCGAGATCGAGCCGGCGCTGACGTTTGTGGACGGCGCCACGCCGTCCACCCAGGGCTCTGTGATCTCGGTGGCCGAGGACCTCGGCGGCTTGGAGCTGGCGCTGGCGGCCGCCTCGGCTGATGGGGACTGCTTCTACCTGCGTCTGTCGCAGGTCACCCAGGAGATGCGCCACGCCGACACCCCGGCCGAATGCCGTGCCGCCGACTACCTCGACGGCCCCAACTCAGGCTGGTAGGTCGCAGGGCAGGATTGCCGGAGCGGGCGGGCCCTGTCCGCGCCGCCGGCAAGTGGGTGCTTCAATATCCGCCGTGCCCGTCGTCGTCTCCGCCGCCATCTCGGTTGCCGCGCGTTCGGGCACCGACGTCGCCCGTGGCGATCTCGGGACGGCGACGGTGTTGCTCGCGGTGGCGGGCTGGATTGTCTTCCTGGTCGCCTACGACCGGTGGGGCCGCGACGTCAGTCCCATTCGCCCTCGCCGGTCCGAGACACCGGACGAGATTGAACTTCCCGACGATCCTCCGGCCGTGGCGCACGCTCTTCACGAGGGGGGTTCGCCCGATGCAGGTCTCATCGGCGCCGTCGTGCTTGACCTCGGCCGCCGGGGGTACCTCGACATCGTCGAGGAGCGCCGCGAGGGGTTGCTGGCGCCGGCTGCTCCGGGGGGCGAGACGGGCCTCGGGTGGCGGTTCATACGGAAAGAAACCCCCCGGCGAGATCTCAACCCCTACGAGAACGCCATCTACACGCGGCTCTTCGCCGCCGGCAACGAGACGAGCCAGCGCGACCTCGTGGCCTGGGCGGAGTCGAACCGCCAGCAAGCCCGGGTGTTCTTGGAGCGGATACGCCGGTACGTGCTCGCTGAGCTGCGTGAGCACGGCTATCTCGAGCATCCGAGCCGGTTCCCGGTGCTTCTCAACCTCGCCGCCGCCGGCCTCGTCCTGCTTCTCGGCCTCGTCGCCCTCGTGTCGGGCGCCTTCATCGGCGTCCTTGGGGCCGCCTCGGGTGCCTTCCAGGCTTCCCGCACTCACCTACTGCGGCGCGGCGCCCTGTCGGGTGGGGAGCGGGCGAAGGAGTGGGCCGAGGTCGCCCACGCCCTCGAGCGGGTGGCGGAACTCGAGAAGCCCCCGGCCCAAAGCCTCGATGACTGGGGTCGCTGCCTGGTTTACGCCGCCGCCCTCGGGGTGGCGGGCGAGTTCGTCGCTGGTGTGGCGGCTCGCGACGGCGACCTGCTTCGAGACGACGAGTTCGCGCCCTGGTATCAGGGCGTCGGGTTTGACGGCGTCCGGGTGGCCTCGATCGGCCGCCTCACCGAAACCCTGGGGTCCACGCTGGCGGCGGCGGCCGAGGGCGGGGTACGGATCGGGGCCCGCGCTCCCGCCGCCCGACCCTGAGGCTGGAGTTCCTGCTCATTAGAGTCAGCCGCCATGGCGCCGGGTGGGGACCCCTCAGGGGTGCCCGGCGACAGGCGAGCGAGGCGGAAGGCCGAGGGAGCAAAGCAGATGGGTCAACCCATTGAGGTGACGTCGCAGGCCGGCGGGGTGCCTGCCATCAGGATCTTCTCCATCAACCGCTCGCTCAGCGGCATGAAGATCGAGGAGTACCGCGGCCCGGCAGAGGCGACGGGGGAGCGGTGGGTCGACGAGATGGCCCGTCGGCTTGGTGCGCTGGGAGCAACCCGGGTGACCGTCTACGCCAGCTCGATCATCGCCGAGGCGCCTGACTGGTCGGGGCTCACCGGCCCCGCCGAAGAGGCCATCGCCGAGCTCTACACGTACTACGTGGACGGGAAGATTCCCGAGGGCGATTACACCGGCGAGGAGCCTGAGCCCGCCGAGGTCGCTGAGCCCGCCGAGGCCGCTGAGGCCGAGACTTCCGCCTGAGGCCCTCTTGCGAAGCGAACATATGTTCGCTATACCGGAAGCATGGAAGCGGCGGAGCCTGCCTGTGACCCTGTTCCCGTTCCTGTTCCCGCACTGACCCTGGTCGGTCACCGGGTGCGCCCGGTGACACTGGCCACCGAGCAGGTCATCCCCGTGCCAGGGCCCTTGGAGCGTCTCCGGCGCGGCTCGGTGGTGAGCATCGAAGGGGCCCCGGGTTCGGGGGTCACGTCCCTGACCCTCAGCCTCCTCGCCGCCGTCACCTCGACACGAGAGTGGGTCGCCGCCGTCGAAGCCGAGGGTTCTCACGGGACCCTGTCGGCGGCGGCGGCGGTTGAGGCGGGGGTGGCCCTCGACCGGCTGGCGGTGGTGCGCGGGGTCTCCACCCAGCGCTGGGCCAACGTCGTGGCGGCGCTGCTCGAGGGCGTGACCCTGACGGTGGCCGATCTCCCCCTCGGGGTGAAGCCCGCCGACGCCCGTCGCCTCACCACTCGGGCTCGAGAACGGGGAGCGATCCTGGTGGTGCTCGGAAGCTGGCCCGATCGGGTGGCGGTCCGCCTACGCGCCGAGGGCGGGCCCTGGCGTTTCGTTGGGGGCCGGCTCGCAACCTGGTCGCGGGCGGTCGAGATCGAAGGGCGAGGGCGTCCCGTGCGGCGGGTGGCGGTCGCATGAGGACGAGGGCGGGCGTGAGAACCCTCTGTGTGTGGTGTCCCGACTGGCCGGTGACCACCCTGCGCCTCGCCGGGCGGGTGCCCGCAGAGGGGCCCGTTGTGGTGATGGGCGAAGGGGGACAGGTGCACACGGCCTCGGCCGAGGCCCGGGCGGAAGGCGTCCGCCGGGGGTTCCGGAAGCGCGACGCGCAGGCCCGATGCCCCCAGGCGGTCGTGATCGACGCCGATCCAGCCGCCGAGGCGCGGGCCTTCGAGGAGGTGGCCCGGGCCCTTGAGGCCGTGACCGCCCGCCTCGCCATCCACCGGCCGGGCCTCCTGAGCTTCCCGACGCTCGGGCAGGTGCGCTACTTCGGCAGCGAAATCGACGTGGCGCAGCGGGCCTGGGAAGCGGTGGGGTCGCCGCTCGATCCGCGGGTCGGGGTGGCGGGAGGCGGGCTGGCGGCGTTCCTGGTTGCCCGCCGGGCCACCCCGGTCCTTATCCTCGACGACGACGAGACGGCCCGCTTCCTCGCCTCCCGGCCGGTCACGGTGCTGCACGAGCACGGGTTGGGTGAGTTCGCCGGGCTCCTCCGTCGCCTCGGCCTCCGCACCCTCGGCGATCTTGCCGCCCTGCCCGAAGGTTCGGTTGTCGCCCGCTTCGGTTCCGACGGGGCGCGGGCGCATCGGCTCGCCCGGGGCCTCGACGAGGATCCGCCGGCGCTCACCGCCCCACCCCCGGAGTTGGCCGAGGCCGGCGAATTCGACCCACCGGCCCTACAGGCGGAAGAGGCGGTGCTCGTCGGGCGCTCGCTGGCGGAGCGCCTCCTCTCCCGGCTGGCCCGGCACGGGCTGGCGGCGAGCCGGGTCACAGTCGAGGCCGAGACGGAATACGGAGAGCGGCTGGTTCGCACGTGGCGGTTCGGGGGAGGAACCGCCGGAGAAGCAGAACGAGCCCTGGCCCAGCGGGTGCGCTGGCAGCTCGACGCCTGGCTGTCGGCGGTTGACGGCCCGCGCAGTGGCCTCACCCTCCTCCGGCTCGTCCCCGAGGAAGTGGTGCCTGCTCGTGGGCACCAGCTCGACTTCTGGGGTGCCGACGGCCGGGCCACCGAACGGGCCACCCGGGCATTGATCCGCTTGCAGGGCCTGCTCGGTCACGCGGCGGTCGTCCAGCCCGTCCTCCGCGGTGGGCGGACTCCCGCCGAGCAGACGGGCTGGGCACCCTTCGGTGACCACCTCCCTCCGCGTTCTTGGGTTCTTTGTAACGGTGATCGCGCAACAAAGAACCCAAGAACGCGGGGTCAGAGCCAGGAGCAGCCGTCGTGGCCGGGGGCGGTGCCCGCGCCGTCTCCGGCGCTCGTATACGACCCGGCCCTCCCGGCGACGTTCGTCGACGCCTCGGGGGAGCCGGTCCGCATTTCGGGGCGAGGAGAGATGCCCCTCCCTCCGGCCCGCTTGCGGTGCGCCGGCCTGGTCGACGCACCGGTCGAGGGTTGGGCCGGGCCCTGGCCCCACGACGTCCGGTTCTGGGATCGCCAGGCGCGTCGCCGGCGGGCGCTGTTTCAGGTGGTCGCCGGGGGTGTGGCGTGCCTGGTTTCGGTCGAAGCTGGTCAGGCCACGGTCGAAGCCCTCTACGACTGATGACCCCTCGCCGCCGGATTCCTCAGCAGTCGGCGTTGTTGCCGCTCCCGTCAGGCATGGCGGTGTTGCAGAGCTCGGCACCCGAGAAGTCGGCGTCGCCGGTGGCGCCGCTGAAATCTGACCCCGCGAAGTCGCCCGCGAAGCTGGCCCCGCCGATGTTGGCCCGGGCGAAGCTCACGTTTACGAAGTCGCCCGACGCCCGACCGCCGGAGAAGTCGCTCTCGCCGAAGTCGGAACCGGGCGCGCTCACCTCCACCAACTTCACCCGCGGGATCTTCGCCCCGTGGAAGTTGGTATTGGTGAGGTCGGCCCCCGTGAGGTCCACGTCGGTGAGATCGGCGCCTCCGAAGTCGGAGCCGGGTGCGTCCACGTCCGGCATTTTGGCCTGGGTGAACCGCGCGTCGACCAGGTTCATGTTGGTCATGTCGGCTCCGGTGAGGTCGGCGTTGGAGAAGTTGGCGTCCTCCGCGTCGGAGCCGGGGAGGACGGCGTCGACCATGGTGGCCTCGGCGAACGTGGCCCCGACCAGATTGGTGTTGGTGAGGTCGGCTCCGGTGAGGTCGGCGTTGGAGAAGTTGGCGCCGGCAAGATCCGACCCGGCGAAACTCACACCCCGAAGGTCGCGGCCCGAGAAGTCCATTCCCCGGCACTCGGAGTTCACGCCGCACTTGCCGGGCCCGATCCCCCCACCGGCTCCGCCACCTGAGCCACCCCCGACGGCGCCCCCGACGCTGTCGGCCGCCTGGTCGCCTGCCCGTTCAACTGCCTCCCCGGCGCGTTCGACTGCTTCGCCAGCGCGGGCCACGGCCCCCGCGGCTGACGGGTCAGCGGATGCGTTGGTGTCATCGGTGGTGTCGCCACAAGCCGCCAGGCCAAGCACGGCCGCGACGGCCAGGGTTGCGAATGTCTTCATGGTTCCTCCTGGTTCTCAGCGCCTATACGTCTGGGGACGGCGTTTTACGCGTGCCTTGTCATGACCCCGTTGCCCGCCTATGCCGAGCTGCACTGCCACTCGAACTTCTCGTTCCTCGACGGGGCCAGCCATCCCGACGAGCTGGTTGCCGAGGCGGCCCGGCTCGGCCTATCGGCGCTCGCACTCACCGACCACGACGGTTTCTACGGGGTCGTCCGCTTCGCCGTCGCTGCCGCCGAGCACGGGCTTCCGACGGTGTTCGGCGCCGAGCTGACGTTGGGGGTGACGAAACCGCAGAACGGGATGGCGGATCCCGAGGGCGACCACCTGGTGATCCTGGCCAACGGGCCCGTCGGCCACGCTCGACTGGCCCGGGTGGTCAGCGAGGGGCAGATGGCGGGGGAGAAGGGCGCACCCCGGTTTTCTCTTCGCCAGCTGGCGGACGCGGCCCGGGCGCCCGTCCACCAGCATCCCCAGCCGAGTGGCGGGAACGACGCTTGGTTCGTGCTCACCGGGTGCCGGAAGGGCACGGTGCCCAAGGCGCTTCTCGATCACGGGCCGGCCGCCGCCGAACGGCGGCTCCACGAGTTGGTCGAGGCCTTCGGGCGCGACCGGGTGCTGGTGGAATTGTGGGACCACGGCGACCCCCTCGATCGCCACCGCAATGACGGCTTGGCCCAGATCGCCGCCCGGTCCGGTGTAGAGGTGGTGGCCACCAACAACGTCCACTACGCCACGAGCGCCCAGCGGCCCCTCGCTGCCGCCCTCGCCGCCGTGCGAGCCCGGCGCAGCCTCGACGAGATCGACGGGTGGCTCCCCGCCAGCCCGTTCGCCCACCTGCGCTCGCCCGCCGAGCAGGCCCGTCGCTTCGCCCGTTGGCCCGGTGCCGTTGAGACCGCCGCGGCCGTCGGCGGCGAGGCCGCCTTCGACATCGCCCTGGCGGCGCCCAACCTCCCCGATTATCCGGTGCCCCCCGGTCACACAGAGATGACCTGGCTCCGGGAGCTGGTGCGCAAGGGTGGAGCCCACCGGTACCCGCCCGAGCACCCGCACCATGGTGACGCCCAGCGGCGGATCGCCCACGAGCTCGACGTCATCGAGCAGCTCGGGTTCCCCGGCTACTTCCTCCTCGTCCACGACATCGTGGAGTTCTGCAACTCGCATGACATCTACTGCCAGGGTCGGGGGTCAGCCGCCAACTCTGCTGTCTGTTACGCCCTCGGGATCACCAAGGCCGACGCCGTTTCCCTCGGGCTTCTCTTCGAGCGCTTCCTGTCACCGGAACGGGAGGGGCCGCCCGACATCGACGTCGACATCGAAAACGGCCGGCGGGAGGAGGCCATCCAGTACGTCTACGAGCGATACGGGCGCGATCGGGCCGCCCAGGTGGCGAACGTCATCACGTACCGGCGGCGATCGGCGGTGCGGGAGATGGCCAAGGCGTGCGGACTCACCGAGGGTCAGGCCGACGCCCTCTCCAAACAAGTGGACTTCGGTGAGCCATCGGGCGACATGGGGCCCAAGCCCTTCGAGGGGGGTCCGTGGGGCCACGTGTGGCCGCAGACGCCGTACTCCGACATCGAGGGCATCCCCCCCCTCGTGGCCCACCTGGCCTCCCAGGTCGAGCACTTTCCCCGCCACCTGGGCATCCACTCGGGGGGAATGGTGCTCGCCGATCGGCCCCTCACCGAGTACTGCCCGGTGGAGTGGGCGCGGATGGAAAACCGGACCGTCCTCCAGTGGGACAAGGACGACTGCGCCGCCGCCGGGCTGGTGAAGTTCGACCTTCTCGGGCTCGGGATGCTGACCGCCGTCCACCTCACCGTCGACCTCATCCGGGAGCACCGGGGCGTCGACGTCGACCTCGCCGCCCTGCCTCAGGAGGAGGCGGTCTACGACATGCTCTGCGAAGCCGACACCGTGGGGGTGTTCCAGGTCGAGAGCCGGGCCCAGATGGCCACCCTGCCCCGCCTTCGGCCCCGGTGTTTCTACGACCTCGTGGTGGAAGTGGCGCTCATCCGCCCCGGGCCCATCCAGGGTGACTCCGTGCACCCCTACCTCGCCCGGCGCTCTGGCTCGGAGCCGGTCGCCTACCTGCACCCCCTCCTCGAGCGGTCGCTGGCCAAAACCTTGGGCGTGCCCATCTTCCAGGAGCAGCTCATGCAGATGGCGATCGACGTCGCCGGCTTCACCCCCGGCGAGTCCGACCAGCTTCGCCAGGCCATGGGGTCGAAGCGGTCGAAGGAGCGGATGGCGGCCATGCGCCAGCGGCTGATGCGGGGGATGGCCGAACGGGGCATCACCGGCGAGACCGCCGACGCCATCGCCCACAAGCTCGAGGCCTTCGCCGAGTTCGGCTTCCCCGAGAGCCACGCGGTCTCGTTCGCCTACCTCGTGTATTCGAGTGCGTGGCTCAAGCTCCACTACCCGGCGGAGTTCCTGGCGGGGCTCTTGAACGCCCAGCCGATGGGTTTCTACTCGCAGAACTCGCTGGTGCGCGACGCCATGCGTCACGGGGTGACCGTGCTCGGTCCCGACGTCAACGCCTCCCGCCGCGACTGCACCATTGCTCCGGCGTCTGTGTTGCGTTGCGGCGCGTATACGCCCCCAACGCAACACAGACACGGAAAAGTGCGGCTCGGCTTGCGGTATGTCCGCAGCCTGGGTGACCGGTTGCTGGAGCGGATCGAGCAAGAGCGCGGGGAGGGGCGGTTCCGCGATCTCGAAGACTTCGTCCGGCGGACGGGATCCCCGGTCGACGCCGTCGAGGCCCTCGCCACCGCGGGGGCGCTCGAAGAGTGCTTCGGCCTGGATCGTCGGGCGGGGCTCTGGGCCGCAGGTGCCACCGGAGGCGCCGGCACCCTTCCTGGCCTCGCCCAGGGAATCGACGCCCCGCCACTTCCGGGTCTTACCCACGACGAGGAGACGGCCGCCGACCTCTGGGCAACGGGCATCGCCCTCGGCGCCCATCCCACCGAACTGGTGCGACCGCAGCTCGTGCGGGCCGGGGTGAGGAGCACGGGCGAGGCCAAGAGCGCAGCCCACAACTCGCTGATCGACGTGGCGGGAGTGGTTACCCACCGCCAGCGCCCGGCGACGGCCCGGGGCGTCGTGTTCCTCAACCTGGAAGACGAGACGGGAATGCTGAACGTGATCGTGGAGCCCGGGGTCTGGCGCCGCTACCGCAAGGTGGCGCGGGGCACCAACGCCCTCGTCGTCCGGGGGGTCCTGGAGAACACCCACGGCGTGGCCAACCTCATTGCCCGCCGCATCTCCCCGCTGGCCGGCGTTGTTTTCCTTCCCGCGCGCGACTTCCGCTGACCCCGCCCCGTTCCTGACAGAACGTCAACAGGACGCGGCGTGGTGACGCCAACCACATCCGCGTTCGTGGCGATCCGGGCCACGCCCGGGGCCATGCCGGGAATGATCCCGACAGGCCATGGACGTCGACGGCCCCGTGCCGCACTCTCGGCGGCGGAGCGAACGCGGGGAGGCGGGCGATGGGGAAGTCGGCTCGAAGGATCCTTGGAGTCGTGGCGCTGAGTTTGGCGCCCGTCGTTCTGGCGGGGAACACCGCCGCGGCGGAGGACCCGATCTTCGTCGAGTGGTCGTCTCTCACCCCGACCCTTACCGCCGGCTACGACCCCACCACTGAGAACGAGTGCAAGCGGGGCTCGGTCAAGTGCGTGGACGCCGTCATCCGCGAGATGACGCGGCGCTTCGACCGCTTGGCCGCCGAGTGTGATCACGACGCGGTGTTTGCACTGACCTACCTGCGGACGACGGAGGAGTACCGGCGGACGATCGAAGACCCGAACTTCTTCTCTGACGCCAGCTTCGTGAACCACGAGGACGCCGTCTTCGCGGAGTACTACTTCGATGCCTTCGACGCGTGGAATCACGGCGACGTGGCGGCCACGCCGCCCGCGTGGCAGGTCGCCCTCGCGGCCGCAGATCAGCGTCAGGTGACCGGCAGCGGAAACCTGTTTCTGGGGATGAGTGCCCACATCAACCGCGACCTGCCGTTCGTGCTGGCGGGGATCGGGCTCGTGAAGCCCGACGGGTCGAGCCGCAAACCGGACCACGACAAGGTGAACCAGTTCCTGAACCGGGTCACCGAACCCGTGCTGGCGGAGGCGGCGCAGCGGCTCGATCCCACTATCGACGACGGCGACGTGCCTGGAACCAGCCTCGACGCCACGGCGACGCTTCAGTTGGTGGTGAGCTGGCGAGAAGAGGCGTGGCGAAACGCCGAGCGGCTCGCCAACGCCGCCACCGCCCTGGAACGGGCACAGGTCGCGCAAAGCATCGAGGACTTCGCCTATGCCGAAGCCGTTTCGATGCGCGAGTCGCTCGCCTACGGCCCGCTCCGGAACTCTGCCGATCGCGACGCCTACTGCACCGCCCACTGGGACGGGGTCTGACGCGGCTAGAGGTCGAACGCCAAGGCGACGACCACCAGGATGACGATGACGAGGTCGTATCCGAGGTGGGCACGGGTTGACTCCAGGAGGGCCGCGCGCTGGGACCGCGTGGCGCGGAAGGCGCGCAGGTACACCATGGTGAAGTAGACGCCGCCGATCGAGAGGGCGAGCCCCGCCCCGATCGGGATCCCCACCAGCACGTGCACGAGCCCGAACACGAGGGCGAACACGCCGTTGGCGAAGGCGCTGCGGTGCTCGGAGCCCCGCCGGAACAGCAACTCCTCCCGCTCGACGCGGAGCGGAAGGCTGACGAGCAACATGAAACCGAAGAGCACCGGGATGAGGACGCCCGCGCCGCCCTGGAGCCCGTGCTCGCTGGCGCCGAAGACCGGGTTGCCGATGCCTCCGATCGCCGTCCACCAGCCGAACGACAGCCCCGGGAGGCGGAGCAGCACCACGAGGGCGACGGTGACGGCCGCGAGCACCGGGACGGCATAGGCGAGGTGCTCGAAGCGGAGCCCTCGGACGATCGCCACGACGTGGCGCCGGGCATCCACCGAGTGCCGCGCCGCCTGCACGAGCTGCACGCCCACCACGGTGAGGATCGTGAGCGTGAGCAGATCAAGCAGCGCCATGGGCGATCTACCATATTGATCCGGCTGATGGACGACAGACCTCGAAATCTCAAGACCCTGCTGTCGGAGGCGAAAGACACCTCCGAGCTGATGGTCGATCTGGCTTACGCCTCGCTCTTCTTTGCCGACGCCGAGATGGCCGAAGAGGTGGAGGAGCTCGAGGACCTTCTGAATGAGCTCGTCTTCCAGATGCGTGCCGTCTGCGTGCTCGCCGGGCGATCGCCCCAGGACGCCGAGAGCCTTTCCGGCATCCTCCAGGTCATCTCGTCGATCGAGCGCATCGGGAACGCGGCCATCGACATCTCCCGGATCGTGAGCCGCCGCCTCGGGATCCCGGCCCCACTCGTGGCCGACCTCGCCACCGCCGAAGAGATCTCTCATCGGGTGAGGGTGCGGGAGGACTCTCCGATGGCGCACCGCTCCCTTGCCGACCTCGAACTGCCCACCCGGGTGGGGATGCGGGTCGTCGCCATCCGGCGCAACAAGGAATGGATCGCCGATCCCGACGGCGACGCCATTGCGCTCCCCGACGACGTCTTCATACTCCAGGGCGCACCCGGAGGCATCGCCGAAGTCCGCACCCTCGCCGCCGCTCCCGAATGGAGACCACCCACGGTCGAGGAAGATCCGGCAATCACCGACCTCGACCGGGCCATCGACGTGCTGGTCGAGATGAAAAACGTGTCCGAAGTCTCGGTGGGGCTCGCGTATTCGGCGCTGCTCTTCCGCGACCAGGGCCTGGCCGCCGAGGTGGTTCACCTGGAGGACCGTCTCGACGAGATGCGGGAACGGCTCGAACTGTGGGTGCTCCGTGCCGGGGCGGACACGGTCGATCCGGGCAGCCTCCGGGGCCTGCTTCACCTCGGAGCGGCGTCGGAGGAGATCGGCGACGCCGCCCAGCAGATGGTGTGGCTGGTCGAACACGACGAGGAGCTGCATCCCGTGCTGGCCGCCGCCCTCGGCGAGAGCGACGAGATCATCGTGCGCATGCCGGTCGCCGACCACGCCCCC
>JACPCJ010000065.1 GCA_016179865.1 Actinomycetota bacterium
GGACGTCGCCGCCGGAGACGGTCTGACCTGGTTCGACGCGGACTTCCTTGACGGTGCCGTCGGACTCGGCGTTGATGTGGTTTTCCATCTTCATCGCCTCGAGGACAACGACGGATTCGCCCGCCTTCACCGCGTCGCCGGGTGACACGAGCACCTTCACGATCGTTCCCTGCATGGGGGCGCTGATCGTGCCCGAACCACTGCCCGCGCCCCCGGCCCCCGCCCCCGCGGTCATGCGCGGCTTCACTCGCCCACTTGGCGCAGCGCCCGCCGGGAGGTCGGGCAGCCAGAGGCGCACGGTGAAGCGCTTCCCGTCAACCTCGACGGGAACGGTGTGCTCGGCGCGGGTGTCCTGGGTCTCCGGTGTCTCAGAAATGGAGGTGGCGCCGCTGTCGCCGGAACCCGAGGCGGTGGCCAAGAGGCCAGGATCGACCTCATCCTCTAGCCACTTCGTCGAGTGGTTGCCGGCGACGAAATCGGGGTGGGCGAGCAGTGTGAGGTGGGCGGGGATGGTGGTCTTGATGCCCTCGATGAGGGTCTCGCCGAGCGCCCGACGGGCGCGGGCGATGGCTTCGTCGCGATCAGATCCCCACACGATGAGCTTCGCCACGAGGTTGTCGTAGAACTGGCTGATCGTGTCGCCCGCTTCGTACCCGTGATCGATCCGCACGCCGGGCCCGGCGGGGCGGTCGAAGCGGGTGATCGTCCCCGGCGACGGGAGGAACTTCTTCGCCGGATCCTCGGCGTTGATGCGGCACTCGATGGAGTGGCCGCGGGGCTGCACATCCTCCTGGGTGAACGACAGCGGTTCGCCGGCGGCCACCCGAATCTGCTCTCGCACGAGGTCGAACCCGGTGACCATCTCGGTGACGCAGTGCTCGACCTGGAGTCGGGTGTTCATCTCCAGGAAGAAGAAATCGCCTGCTTGCCCGCTCGGCCGCTCAGGCGGCTGATAGAGCATCTCGACGGTTCCCGCCCCGACGTAGCCGCAGGCTGCGGCCACATGCACCGCCGCCTCGCCCATGGCCTTCCGGGTCGCGTCGTCGACTCCGGGAGCCGGCGACTCTTCGATCAGCTTCTGGTGCCGTCGCTGCACCGAGCAGTCGCGCTCGCCCAGCCAGACGTGGTTGCCGTGCGTGTCGGAGAAGACCTGGATCTCGACGTGCCGGGGCCGCTCGAGGTAGCGCTCGAGGTAGGCCTCGGGGCGGCCGAAGTAGGCCTGCGCCTCCCGCTGTGCCGACTCGAGCACCTTCTCGGCCTCGTCTGCCGAGCGGGCGATCTTCATGCCCTTGCCGCCCCCACCGAAGGCGGCCTTGATGGCGACGGGCCACCCGTGCTCGTCGCCGAAGGCGACGACCTCGGCGGCAGACTCGAGTGCCTCGGTCGTGCCCGGAACCATCGGAACCTTGGCTTCCAACGCGGCCTTCCGGGACGAGATCTTGTCGCCCATGATCCGGATGGCTGACGGCGGAGGCCCGATCCAGGTGACCGGGCCGCGGGGGCCGTCGAGCGATTGGATGGCCTCGGCGAAGTCGGCGTTCTCGGCGAAGAAGCCGTAGCCGGGGTGGACCGCCTCGGCGCCCGAACGCCGGATCACGTCGAGGATGGCGTCGGTGTTGAGGTAGCTCTCCGCCGCCGTCTCCCCTCCCAGGGCGTATGCCTCGTCGGCGTAGCGCACGTGGAAGGCGTCGCGATCGAGCTCGGAGTAGACGGCAACGGTGGTGATGCCGAGTTCCCGGCACGTGCGCATGACGCGCACCGCGATCTCGGCGCGATTCGCGATCAGGATCTTTTGGAAGGTGGCCATGGTTCCCTCAGCGTCGGCCCGCTCGCGGGTCGGGGCCGCCCGTATCCTACGAGCCGTGCCCAGCCCCCCCGAATCCTGGCCTGACCTGGGCAAACGCCTCGCGGGCGCGACTCGATTTTCCGACCTGCGCTGGTTCGACGACCTCGATTCCACGAACCGTTACCTGCTCGACGAGGCGCGAGCCGGAGCTCCCGAAGGAGTCGTGGCCGTCACCGACCACCAGAGCGCCGGGCGTGGTCGGCTGGGGCGCACGTGGTCGGCGCCGCCCGGATCCTCCCTTCTTGTCTCGGTGCTGCTGCGGCCCGCGATGCCCGCCGCCGAGGCTCACCTCGTCACCATGGCCGCCGGCGGGGCGGCGTGCGACGCCGTCTTCCTCACCGCCGGCTTCGCCCCCAGCCTGAAGTGGCCGAACGACCTCGTCGTCGGGCGGTTGAAGCTGGCCGGGATGCTGTCGGAGGCGGAACTCCGCGACGGGCGACTCGACGCCCTCGTCGTGGGCGTCGGCATCAACGTCAACTGGCACGACTTCCCGCCCGAGATCGCCGAGACAGCCACGGCCTGCAACCTCGTCACCGGCGACGAGGTCGACCGGCTGGAGCTGCTCGAGCGGTTCCTGGAGCGCCTCGACGACCGCTACGCGACGCTGCAAGGTCCGCTCGGGTTCGAAGTCACCCTCGCCGAGTACCGCAGCCGGTGCGCCACACTCGGGCGGGAGGTGCGGGTCGAACTCGCCGGCGAGACGGTCGAGGGAACCGCCGTCGACGTAAATGAGTCCGGCCACCTGATCGTCGAGTCCGGCGGGTCAGTACGAGAGCTGGCAGTCGGCGACGTCGTCCACCTGCGCTGACGTCGACGTCCGGCCGTCCCCTTCCTAAAGGTCACCAACCGGGGCTGGGACGGGGGTTCGTGACCTTTACGGGTCGAGGTCGGCGTCGACGAGGGCGTCGAAGGCGGCAGCGAGCTTCTCGGTGATCGGGCCCGGGGCCGCGGGGATGGCTTGACCGTCGACGTGGGCGATGGCCTGAAGGTTGCGCAGCGTCGACGTGAGGAAGGCCTCGTCGGCGCTCGCCAGATCGCCGATCGGGATCGGCTCCTCCCGCAGCTCGATCCCGGCACCGGGGCAGAGCTCGATGAGGAGGGCGCGGGTGACCCCGTCGAGACAGCCGGCCGAGAGCGGAGGGGTCGCCAGCACCCCGTCGCGCACGAGGAAGACGTTGACGGCGGCACCTTCGCAGAGTTCCCCGCGCGTATTCGGGAAGATCACCTCGCTGGCCCCGCGCTCCCTCGCGTAGGCGAGGGCCCGCACGTTCTCGGCATAGGAGATGGTCTTCAGCCCCGTGAGCGCCCCCTTTTCGTTGCGGGGCCAGGGCGAGATCACGACGTCGGCGGTGGGGGCGATGCGGGGGACGGGCCCGGCCGCCACCACGACCGTGGGTGGCGATTCGACGCGCTCGGACCCGAGGGGCTGAAGGCCGCCGGTGACGGTGACCCGAACCCGTGCCTCACTCAGGGCGTTGGCGGTGAGGACTTCGTCGATGGCGGCGCGGACGGTCTCGCTCGGGGGGACCCGCAGCCCGAGGGCTTCTGCCGAGTGGACCAGGCGCCGGTAGTGGCGGGTGTACGCGAAGGGGACGCCCCGCGTCGCCTGGATGGTTTCGAACACGCCGTCGCCGGTGGTGAGCCCGTGGTCGAGCGGCGAGATGCGAGCCTCGTCGGCGGGGACGAGCGCGCCGTTGAGCCAAACCACCTCTGCCGCACCCGTCGTGCCCGCCATCTCAGGCCCTCACCAGGTGGCCGATCCCCGCCGCCTCGAGGAGTCGCGCCACCTTCAGCTCGGTCTCCAGCCACTCGGCGCGGGGGTCGGAGTCGGCGACGATGCCGCTGCCGACGCCGAGGAAGGTACGCCCGTCGGTCATGGTCCCGACGTGGGTAAAGGTCCGGATGGCGACGTTGAGCGCCAGCCGATCGGCGGCACCGTCGATCCAGCCCACGGCGCCGCAGTAGACGCCGCGTCGGACGGGCTCGAGGTCTTCGATGGCCTGCATCACGCGCGGCTTCGGCGCTCCGGTGATGGACGCGGCCGGGAAGGTTGCTTCGATGAGTCGCCTGGGGCCGACGTCTCGGCGCAGGACGCCTCGAACCGTGCTCACGAGGTGCGTGAGGCCGGGATGCCGTTCGACCTCGCACAGGGCGGGGACGGTGATCGACCCGTACTCGCAAACCCGGCCGAGGTCGTTGCGGGCCAGGTCGACGATCATCACGTTCTCGGCCCGGTCCTTTTCGCTCCGTGCCAGCCACCCGGCGTCGGCCGCCGTGCCCTTGATGGGACGGGTTTCGACGAGGCGGCCGTCCTGCGACAAGAAGCACTCCGGCGAGGCGGAGACGACACTCACGCCGCCCGCGCGCACGAAGGCGGCGTGAGGGGCGGGGTTCTGTTCGACGGCGGCGGCAAAGAGGGCCAGGGGATCGACGGGGTCCTCGCTCGACAGCCGGCGCGTGAAGTTGACCTGATAGCACTCGCCGGCCCGAATGAGCTCGACGATCGCGCGGACGCCGGCCTCGTACTCCTCCTGGTCGATGCCCGCCTCCCACGCGCGAACCCCCGGCGGAGGGGGAGGCGCGCAGCCGGCCATCTCGCTGGTCGCACGCTCGAGGACGGCTCGGGATGCTCCGTCGCCGAGAACCTCGACCGAGCCACCGTGCTCGTCGATCACGGCCCGGGCGTCGAAGCGGGCGAGGCGGACGTCGGGAAGCTCGAGGTCATCGGAGGCCCGGGGCGCGACCCGTTCGACCGCGCGCCCGAGGTCGTAAGCGAGCCACCCCGCCCAGAACTGGTCACCGAGCCCCTCGAGGCAGGCGAGGCCCTCGGCGCCCGACGTGGTGATGACGGCCTCCGGGTCCACGCCCACGAGCCACCGGCTGCCGTCGCGGAGAGCCACGGCGTCGGCGTCGGAGGGGAGGGCAGACAGGAATGCCACCACGGGGTGGGTCATCGACCCGAGGTTAGGCAGCGCCCCGGCCCCGAGAGCGAATGCTTTCAACCCCTAGTCTCGGGACATGAATTTCGAGCTGACGCCGGAGCAGGAAGAGTTCCGCAAGGTGGTGCGGGGCTTCGCCGAGGCCGAGATTGCGCCCTTCATCGAGGAGTGGGACAAAGAGGAGCGCTTTCCCACCGAGACGGTTCTCAAGATGGGCGAGATCGGCCTGTTCGGCCTGCTGTTTCCCGAGGAGATCGGCGGTGGGGGCGCAGACTTCCTCACCTACGTGATCGCCCTCGAGGAGCTGGCCCGGGTCGACTCGTCGATGGCCATCACCCTGGAAGCGGGGGTGAGTCTCGGTGCCATGCCCTTCTTCAGGGCCGGCACCGAGGAGCAGCAGCGCCGGTGGCTGCTCCCGATGATCGAGGGCAAGGCGCTCGGGGCGTTCGGGCTGACCGAGGCGCACTCGGGGTCCGACGCCGCCGCGACCCGAACCCGGGCCACGCTTGACGAAGCCACCGGCGAGTGGGTGATCAACGGACAGAAGACCTTCATCACCAACTCGGGAACCGACATCACGTCGTGCGTGACCGTCACGGCCGTCACGGGGGAGCGGGAGATCAGCGCCATCGTCGTGCCCTCCGGCACCCCGGGCTTTGCGGTGCAACCCGCCTATCGGAAGCTCGGATGGCACGCCAGCGACACCCACGAACTGGTCTTCAGCGACTGCCGCGTCCCGGCGGAGAACCTGCTGGGCGAGCGGGGGAGTGGGTTCAAGCTGTTTATGGAGATCCTCGACGAGGGGCGCATCGCGATCGCCGCCCTCGGCGTCGGCATGGCCCAGGCCTGCCTGGAGACGTCTCTCTCGTACGCGCACGAGCGGGAGGCTTTTGGTGGCCCCATCGGTCGCTACCAGGGCGTGGCCTTCAAGATCTCCGACATGGCGGTGGCGCTCGAGAACGCCCGCAACCTGACCTACAAGGCGGCGTGGCTGCGTGACCAGGGCCTGCCCATCCGGCGGGCGGCGGCCATGGCGAAGCTCTACTCGAGCGAGATCGCGGTGACCGCCACCCGGGAGGCGGTGCAGATCCACGGCGGCTATGGGTTCATGGAGGAGACGCCCGTCGCCCGCTTCTACCGCGACGCGAAAATCCTGGAGATCGGAGAGGGCACTTCGGAGATCCAGCGACTCCTCATCGCCCGCGACCTCGGCCTCCCCGTCGACACGTAGGCGATCCCGTTGATTCTTGGGCCTCGATTTCGCGGTCTGGGCGCAACGAAGAACCCAAGAACGGGGGATGAGGCGCGACTGCGAGTGCCCCGAGGCGCGCTCGTAGACTGACCCGCTCGTGGTCGTGTCCGCTCCGCCGTCGTGGCGCACCCTCTGGCGTCACCGTTTCCTGATCGCGTTGGTGCTCGTGAGCGCCACGATGCTGACCGGCGTCGCCGGTGGGTACTGGTACCTGAACGCCAAGTGGGCCAACGCGCGCGACATCGAGCTGGAACTCGACGCCGGGCCGGCCACCAACTTCCTGATCCTCGGGTCCGACTCCCGGGAGTTCGTTGCCACCGAGGAGGACGCAGCCAGCTTTGGCGAGGTCGGCGGCCGCCGAGCCGACACGATCATCATCGTGCGGGTCGACCCCGACACCAAGAAGGCCCTCCTCGTCTCGTTCCCGCGTGACCTGTGGGTCGAGATCCCCGGCCAGGGGGCTTCGAAGATCAACTCGGCCTTCCAGGGCGGGCCCCAGCGGGTTATCGACACCATCCGCGAGAACTTCGACATCCCGATCCACCACTACGTGGAGGTCGACTTCGCCGGCTTCCGCAACATCGTCAACTCGATGGGTGGCGTGGAGATGTACTTCGCGGCCCCAGCCCGAGACGCCAAGACCGGGCTCGATGTCGCCCAGGCGGGGTGCACGACCCTCGACGGTCCTCAAGCGCTCGCCCTGGTGCGGTCGCGCCACTACCAGTCGTACGAGTCGGGCGAGTGGCGCTCAGACCCTACGGGTGACTTCGGCCGCATCAACCGCCAACAGGATTTCATCCGGCGCCTCATCGCCCAGGCGCTCGACAGCGGGGCGAGCAACCCGCTGCGGGGCGACGACCTCATCGACTCCGGGCTCGACAACATCACCGTCGACTCCGGCCTCGGCGTGGGCGACGTGCTCAAGCTGGTGCGGGTGTTCCGCTCCGGCGACCCCGAGGACGTCGAAATGCTCACCGTGCCCGCCGACCCCGGCCGCAAGGGCTCGGCCTCGGTCGTGCTGCTCCGCGACGGCGAAGCCGCGCAGCTGTTCGAGCGCCTTCGCGGTGAGGGGCCGATCGAAAGCGACGTGGCGCCGTCGACGGTCACGGTGCGAGTGCTCAACGGCGTCGGGTCGGCGGGGCTCGCCACGCGGACGCTCCGCCAACTGTCCGAGCAGGGCTTCCTCCCCGGCGGAACGGGCGACGCCGCCCGGTTTGGCTACGCCACCACCGAGATCCATTACGCGAATGGCGCCCGGGGCAAGGCCGATCTCGTGAGGCAGTACCTCGGCGGCGTGGGGTCGCTCCTCGAGGACGAGTCGATTACCGGCGCCGACGTCGTGGTCGTGGTCGGGTCCGACTTCAGCGAGGTGAAGGCGCCGAGCGGCGACGCGACCGGGGCCGTCGAGGTCGACGGGATCCCCATCGTCAGCGTGTCGCCGCAGGGTGATGCGCCCGAGGATCCGGAGCCCACCGGGAGCGATCCGAGCCCCGGCTGCTGATAAGGCCGCGTCCGAACCCCCCGCGTACGCTTGCGAACGTGAACCTCCTCGTGACCGGTGCCGCCGGATTCATCGGATCGAACTTCGTGCGCTACTGGGTCGACGCACATCCGGACGACGGCGTGGTTGCCTACGACGCACTGACCTACGCGGGGAACAGGGCCAACCTCGACGACCTCAACGACCGGGTCACGTTCGTCCACGGCGACATCGGCGACCCGGTCCTGACCGAGTCCACGCTGCGCGACCACGCCGTGGACGTGATCGTGAACTTCGCCGCCGAGTCGCACAACAGCATGGCCCTCATCGATCCCGCGCTCGCCTTCCGCACCAACGTGCTCGGGACCCAGACGCTTCTCCAGGCCGCCCGCACGGTAGGGATCGAGCGCTTCCATCACGTGTCGACCTGCGAGGTCTATGGAGACCTCCCGCTCGATTCCAGCGAGCTGTTCCGAGAGGATTCGCCCTACCGGCCGCGGACTCCATACAACGCGTCCAAGGCCGGCGGCGACCACGCGGTGCGTGCTTACCACGAGACGTACGGCCTCCCGGTGACCATCACCAACGGCGGCAACAACTACGGCCCCTTCCAGTTCCCGGAGAAGGTCATCCCCCTGTTCACGACCAACGCACTCGATGACGAACCGCTCCCGATGTACGCGTCAACCCAGAACCGGCGCGAGTGGATCCACGTCCTCGACCACTGCCGGGGTATCGAGGCGGTGCTCCTTCGGGGGGCGATCGGCGAGACGTACAACGTCGGGACCGGGCTCGAAAAGAGCATCGAGGAGATCGCCGACGCCGTCCTCGCCATCCTCGGGAAGCCCGACTCCCTGAAGCAGATCGTTCCCGACCGCCCCGGGCATGACCGGCGGTATCTGCTCGACTCGTCGAAGATCCGACGAGATCTCGGCTGGGAGCCGACCATCGAGTTCGAAGCGGGGCTGCGCGCCACGGTGGAGTGGTACGCGGACAACCGCGACTGGTGGCAGCCACTCAAGCAACGGGCGCAGATCGAGGAGTCGGCGTGGAGCGCGCGCTAGCAGGCTCAGCAGGCCGGGCGCGTGCCGGGACTCGCTCCTCGCTCCGGTCCGAGCCGAAACCCCGCCGCCGCTCCGGGGCTCGGCGAATGGTGAAGAGCCATACATTTGGCGACCGCCAGGGCGTGGCGCCTCGCCTGATCCGTCGCCGCGGCGGCGGCTCGAAAGTCGCTCGTCGCGAGCCCGCCACCCGCCCGGCCGGAGAAGCGGCCCTTGGCGTCGCGTTCCACTTGAGGTGAGCCGGTGAAGGTTCTCGTCACGGGTGCGGCTGGGCAGGTCGGATCGGAGCTGCCCAAGTGCCTGGCCGACCTCGGCGTCACCGACGTGGCGTCCCTCGGTCGGGGTGAACTCGACCTCGCGGATTCCTCGTCCGTTCGCGACGCCGTGGCCAGTCTTCGACCCGACGCCGTCATCAACTGTGCCGCCTACAACGCCGTTGATCAGGCCGAGGCCGAGCCCGAGGCCGCCGAGGCAGTGAACGCGCACGGCGTCGCCGCGCTCGCCGAGGCGTGCGGGGCCCACGGCGCCCACCTCATTCACATCTCCACCGACTACGTGTTCGCGGGCGACAAGGGTTCGGCGTACGACGAAGGCGACCCTCCGGCCCCCCTCTCCGCCTACGGACGGTCGAAGCTGGCGGGCGAAGAGGCAGCCCTGAGCGCCACCGGGCCGTCAACGGTCGCCCGGACCGCAATCGTGTTCGGAAGGCTCGGGCGCAGCCTCGTGGAGACGATCGTCAACCGGGCGCAGGCGGGTGAACCGCTGCGCCTGGTGACCGACCAGCGGGGGTCGCCGACCTTCGCTCCCGACCTGGCCCGGGTGCTGGCGCAGATGGCCGTCGAGCGTGTCGAGGGCCTCTATCACGTCGTGAATGCGGGCGACTGCTCACCGTTCGAGCTGGCCCACCTCATCTTCGATATTGCAGGACGGGACCGCCTCGACGGGGTGGAGGTCGAGGAAATCACGAGCGAGCAGCTCAATCGCGCCGCCCCCCGTCCACCCAACAGCTCCCTCGTGAGTTCCCGCCTTGCCGCCGCGGGCTTCGCGCCGCTGCGCTCCCTCCACGACGCCGTCGAGGAACGGGTGCGAGAGATGGTGGCGGAACACTGATGAAAGTTGGGATCAACGCCGAGCCGCTCTTCCAGCGGGTGCCCACCGGCGTCGGCGTGTACGCCTTGGCGCTCTGTCGCGGCCTCGGAGAGATCGGTCGCAGCGACGACATCGTGCTGTTTCATGGGAGCCATGAGCGGGTCCCGCGTGCGGTGGCTCGTCTCCCCATGGAGCGCTGCTCGTTTGGGCTCGACCGGGACGCGCTGTACCGGTCGTGGCGCGAGGCGTTGCGCCCGGCGCCGCAGTCGGTGTGCGGCGACCTCGACGTGATTCACGCCCCAGGCCCGGCGATCCCGCCCCGCGGCGGGGCGCGCCTCGTGGCCACCATCCACGACCTGGCCCCGCTCCGCTTTCCGGAGCGCTATTCCGCCCAGGCGCGCGTCAGCCTCAAGCGGGGTGCCCTGCTCGCCGTACGCGAGGCAGAGCGGGTGGTGGTTCCATCGTGGGCCACGGCGGTGGAAGTCGAGGCGCTGCTCGATCTCGATCCGGCCCGTTTGCGGGTCGTGCCGCATGGCGTCGACCTGCCTGCCGACGCCGGCGACGACCAGGACGCCATCGACGAGCTCGCCCAGCGTGGCATCCGTCCTCCGTACCTGCTCTGGGTCGGCACGCAGGAACAGCGTAAGAACGTGCACGCCGTCCTCGACGTCATGAGCGGCGTTGGCGGCGGCCACCCGGAGTTGTCGCTCGTGCTGCATGGTCCCAACGGTTGGCTCGGCTCGGAGGTGGCCGAGGGGATCCAGCGCCGTGGCCTCACCGACCGGACCGTCGTCAGCGAGGGATCGCTCTCTCGCCGGCTCCTGGCCACCCTGTACGCGCGTGCGACGGTGTTCGTGTTCCCGTCGCTCTACGAGGGATTCGGGCTGCCCGTCCTCGAGGCCATGGCCTGCGGCGCCCCCGTCGTGACCTCGAACCAGTCGGCCCTCCCGGAGTGCGTGGGCGACGCCGGGCTACTGGTCGACCCCCTCGACCACGACGCCGTCACCGCGGCCGTGGGCCTGCTGCTCGACGACGACGGGCTGGCCAAGGAGCTCGCCGACGCCGGGCGAAACCGGGCGTCGACGTTCACGTGGGCCGAGACGGCGCGCAAGACCTGGGACGTGTACGAGGAACTTGCGAGTCCCTGATGCCCGCGACGGCCGCTGACGGCGGCGCGGCCTGGTCGGCCGTGGTCGTCAACTACAACGCCGGCGCCCTGCTCGCCGACTGCGTGGAGTCCGTCCTGGGTGACGGGGCGGCGGCGGTGGTCGTGGTCGACAACGCTTCCTCCGACGGGTCCATCGAAGGGATCGAGCGGGCGGCTCTGGCCGTGCGGATCATCCGCTTGGCGGCGAACCGCGGGTACGCGGCGGCTGCCAACGCCGGCATCGCCCAGACCAAGACCGAGGTCGTCGCCGTGCTGAATCCCGACACCCAGGTCCGCGCCGGCACGGGCGTGGCGATGGCGGCTGCTCTCGCCAGTCCAACCGTGGCGGCGGCCGGCCCGCGGGTCCTGAATCCCGACGGCTCGACCTACCCGTCGGCCCGGACCGTTCCGAAGACGACCGACGCCGTGGGGCACGGCGTGCTCGGACTGGTCTGGCCCCGCAACCCCTTCACGAGGCGCTACCGCCAGCTCGACCTCGACGCCGCCCGAGCCCGCGAGGTCGATTGGGTCTCGGGCGCGGCGTTGTGGCTGCGCCGTGACGCCCTCGACGAGGTCGGCGGCTGGGACGAGGGGTACTTCATGTACGTAGAGGACGTCGACCTGTGCTGGCGACTGCGCCGGGCCGGCTGGCGGGTCGTCTACGAGCCCGCGGGCGAGGTGGTGCACGTCCAGGGGACGGCGACGGCCCGCCAGCCGTACCGCATGCTCGCCGCTCATCACCGTTCGCTCCTCCGGTTCGCGGCGAAGCGCTGGCGCGGCCCTCGACGGGTGCTGCTTGTTCCGGCCGCCGTGTTTCTGGGCGTGCGCGCCCTCGGGGCGATGCTCCACCACGCGCTCCGGGGCGTTCCCAAAGCCCCCAGTCGTAGGGACTAGCCTCCGACCCCAGACGGATGCGGCTGGGGCAGGGGCCCCAGCTCGCGGAGGAGCCGGCGTAAGCCGGCGGGAGGACAATTGGCCCGTCGGAAGCTCAAGCCACCCACGTCGCGGCGACGGCCCGGTCGCGGCGGTCGGAAGGTCAACGTCGGCTGGTGGACCACCGTTTCCGCCTTGGTCGTGTTCGGCACGCTGGGCATCGTCTTCAGCCGGGGCGGGCCGTCCGCAGGCGACATCGTGCGCGAGATCGTGGCCCCCGACATCGCCGGGGCCAAGAAGATCGCCGTCACCAAGGTCATGAAGGAGGCGTACGACCGCGTCAAGGAAGGCGACGAGCTCGTCGAAGTCAAGGCCGGGGACACGACCCGGATGCTGAAGGCTCCCACCGACGGGTTCCTCGTGGTGACGCCCGCTCCTGGGCTGGAGGTGAAGCCCGGCGAAACGGTGGCGACCGTCCAGACGGGGCCCGACTTCCGCACCTCCAACGAGGGGGGCCAGCACTGGCACACGGCCATTGGGGTGAACGTCTGCGGGACGTGGCTTCCCGATGTGGGCGAGTTCGAAGCCGACTTCCACAGTCACGGCGACGGCCTCATCCACGCCCACCCCGGTTCGACCTCGCACGCGGGGAAGAACGCCAAGCTCGGCACCTGGTACGAGTTGGGCGGGCTCGAGCTCACCGCCACGAAGCTGAAGTACTCCGACGGCAAGACCTACCGCAGCGGCGAGGTTGAGTGCGGGGAAGGCAAGGACAAGAAGAAGGCCGTGTTGCGCTGGGCCCTGAACGGCAAGGAGCAAGAGAGCAACCCGGCCAACTTCGTGGTCGGCAACGGCGACGTCGTCGCCCTCGCCTTCGTTCCCGAAAAGGGGGACTTCGACACCCTGCCGCCGTCGGCGGCCACGATGGCGCAGAACTACGTGGCGCCGAAGCACCCCGACTTCGTGCCCGAGGAGACAACGACCACCACGACCCCGGGGGCCACCACCACAACCGTCGCCGGCGCCACAGCCACCACCACCACGAGTGGGGGGTCGGGCGGACCGTGATGGCGGTCGTGCTGGTCGGGGGCGAAGGCACCCGCCTGCGACCGCTCACCTACACCACCCCCAAGCCGCTGCTGCCGATCTGCAACCGGCCCTTTCTCGAGCGCCAGCTCCTTTGGTTGGCGAGCAGCGGGGTCGACGAGGTTGTGCTGTCGATGGGGTACCTCCCGGATGCCTTCAAGCAGCGCTTCCCAGACGACCGCTTCGGTGAGATCCAGATCCGCTATGCCGTCGAAGACGAACCCCTCGGGACCGGCGGCGCCATCCGCTTCGCCGCCGAGGGTGCCACCGGCACGTTCCTGGTGTGCAACGGCGACGTCCTCACCGATCTCGACATTCGCGAGCTCCTGAAGGTTCACGAGGCGGCCGCCGCCGAGGCCACGATCGCCCTCACCCAGGTGGAAGACCCGTCGGCCTTCGGGGTCGTGCCCACCGCTGAGGATGGGCGGGTGCTGGCATTCGTGGTGAAGCCTCCGCCGGGCCTCGCCCCAACGGATTGGATCAACGCCGGCACGTACGTCCTCGAACCGTCGATGCTGGAGCGCATCCCGACCGGCGTCACGGCGTCGGTGGAACGGGAGACGTTCCCCCGAACCCTCGAGAGCGGAGGGGCGCTCTATGCCGTCCAGTCCGACGCCTTCTGGCTCGACATCGGGGTGCCGAGGCAGTTCCTCGACGCCCAGGAATTCGTCCTCGACGGGGTGCTCGGGTTTCCCCCCGCTCCAGGCGCACGCGAGCAGGGCGAGGGGATCTGGGTGCAGGGAGACGTCGACGTCGACCCCACCGCCCGCTTGGCTCCGCCGGTCCTGCTCGGAGACGGGTCGGTGATCGGAGCCGACGTCGCCGTCAAGCGCTCGGTTCTCGGCCCCGGTTGCCGGGTCCGCGAGGCGGCGTCGGTGGTGGGCTCGGTCCTCTTGGACGGAGCCCAGGTCGGAGCCCGATCGGCCATCACGGATTCGATCGTCGGGAGTGGGGCCGAGGTGCAGGCGGGCGCGTCGATCGGCGAGGTGACCGTCGTGGGGGCGGGGGCCGTGGTCGAGGCGGGGACGGCCATGCTGGGGGCCCGGGTCCTCCCTCCGGGGGTCGACGAGGCCGCAACGTGAGGACGTTGGTAACGGGGGGTGGCGGCTTCATCGGGTCGCACCTCGTCGACCGGCTCCTCGCCGAGGGTCACGACGTTGACGTCATCGACGACCTGTCGTCGGGATCCCTCCCCAATCTGGCCGACGCCCGCGCCGATCGGTCGCGCCGCTTCACGTTTCATCGCCTCGACGTCCGCGAATCCGACCTCGTCGAGCTGATGAAGCACCGCCAGCCCGAGGTGGTGTTCCACCTCGCCGCCCAGTCCAGTGTGAGCGTGTCGGTAGCGCAGCCCGTGTTCGACGCCGAGGTGAACGTCGTCGGGTCGCTCAACGTGTTCCAGGGTGCCCTCGCCTCCGGGACGCGCAAGGTCGTCTTTGCCAGCTCGGGGGGCACGATCTACGGCCTCCCCGAAGAGTTTCCGGTGAAGGAGGGCCATCCCCAGCAGCCGATCTCTCCGTACGGCGTCGCCAAGAAGGCCGTCGGCGACTACCTCCGCTACTACCGGGAGGTGCAGGGACTGGAGTTCAGTGCTCTGGCGCTGGCCAACGTCTACGGACCACGACAGGACCCCCACGGCGAGGCCGGCGTCGTCGCCATCTTCGCCAGCCAGCTCCTGAGTGGGCAGCGACCGACCATCCACGGCGACGGAGAGCAGACCCGCGACTTCGTGTTCGTCGACGACGTGGTCGACGCCTTCGTGCGCGCGAGCGAGAAGGGCGACGGCCTCTTGGTCAACATCGGCACCGGAGAGGAGACGTCGGTCCAGCAGCTCTACGACGCCATGGCCGGGATCGTGGGGGTGACCGGCCCCGCGCACTACGGCGCTCCCCGTCGAGGCGACGTGAAGCGCTCGAGCCTCGACCCCGGCCGGGCCGAGATCCATCTGGGTTGGAAGCCCTTCACCCGTCTCGAGGACGGCCTCGCCCGCACCATCGAATGGTTCCGCGCCCGCTCTTGATCCCCCCGACCATTTCTTGGAGCGTGCTGCCTATCGGCGCACGCTCTTAGCGGAACAGGTCCTCGTGGGGCGGGCGGATCAGGTCGGCGCCTGAGCCCGGCCCGAGCCACGACGGGTCGAGGCCCGAGATCACGGCCGCCGGCACACCCCGGGCCTTGCCCATCACCAGCTCGGCCGCAGCGGCGATCTCGTCGGCGATGGCGATCTCGGTGACCTCCAGCGGCCGGCCTCCGGTGTCGAGTGTCCCCCGGAGGTCGATCACCGCGGAGAGCCCGGCCACGCCGAGGGCGACGTCAACGACGCCGCGGCGCCACGGGCGTCCGAAGGTGTCGGAAATCACCACCGCGGCCACCAAGCCGCGCGCACGGAGTACGTCACGGATCCGCCGGGCCGAGCGGTCGGGATCTTCTGGCAAGAGCACGGCCATGCCGTCCGGGGCGTTCGAAAGGTCGACCCCGGCGTTGGCGCACACGTGACCGTGGCGGGTCTCGGTGATCACGAGGTCGCCGCGACGGCGCAGCACGCGCCGGGCTTCGGACGCGATCGCCGCCTGCTTCGCCTTGACGTCGGGGACGGTGATCACTCGGCCCTCGGCCTTCGAGACCACCTTTGAAGTCACGACCAGGCAGTCGCCGTCGCGGAGGCCCGCCACCATCGATCCGGGGGGCGAGATCGGCGTCGACCTCGTCGATGACGAACGTGCCACAGAAGTCGGCGTAGAGAGAGGCCACACCCGCCGCCGAAACCTCGACGCCGATGCCGGCGAGGAGACGGTCGGCGGGCCCGCGGACCGGGGCTCCGCCGACGATCGGGCTCACCCCGACGACCGATGACCGGCGGGCGGCGAGCGCAGGACGGATTCCGGGCACGGCGAGGATGGGCCCGATCGAGATCACCGGGTTCGACGGGCAGACGACGATGACCGAGGCGCCTTCCACGGCACTGACGACCCGGGGCCCGGCGGTGGCCGCGGTCGCGGCCGCGAGGTCGACGCCGGTGACGCCGGGCTGCGACCGCTCACGCACGAACCACTCCTGCATCGCCAGCCGGTCGCCCCCCGTGGTCTCGATCACGGTGGGCGCAGGCGAGTCGGTCATCGGAAGCAGCGCAACATCGACCCCCCACGCCACCCGGATCTCGTCGGTGACCTCGGTCAGGGTTGCACCATCCCCGAGCCGAAGCGTGCGGTACACGTGGGTGGCGAGGTCGCGGTCGCCGAGACGGAACCACGTGGGAGCGCCGTAGCGGTCGAGCGCGTCCATGCAAGCGAAGGTCTCGCCTTTGAGCCCCCAGCCCGTCTCCGGGTTGGCGGCGCTGGCCAGCGTGTAGGTCACCGAGTCCAGGTCGGGGCACACCCGCAGCCCGTGAAAGGTGTCGTCGTCGCCGGTGTTGACCACGGCTGTGATGCTCCCGGGGGGCACAACGCCCACGAGGCCGCGGAGGAACCGCGCGGCGCCGACGCCCCCGGCCAGAACGGTGATCGATTCGCCACCCATCGGGCCGAAGGGTATCCGCGTGCCTCCGCTGGGCCACCCGTACACTCCGACGAGTCGGGGGTCGTCGCCTATTACCACGGGTGGGCAGAGTCGCCGGAGGGTCGCATGTTGCCGAGAGGTGATATGGCCAGAGGTGATATGGAAGGCGTAAGTGAGGCCGAGGCGAGGTTCTCGGCGTACCCCGGCCAGGGTCCTGACACCGCCGGGCTCTATGACGGCCAGGTCTATGACCCACGCTTTGACGGCGACCCGCGGTTCGATGGGCAGCTCGACCTCCCAGAGTGGGAGCGGCGCGCCTACGAGTCGGCATTCGACCCGCTCGGCGCGGTGGATGTGGATGGCGGTGGCGTGGCCGCGCTTATGGAGCGAGCCATCGGCGAGCAGATCGCCGAGCAGCGCATGATCCGCGAGGCGCTCGCCGAATTCGACCGCCGCGTCGAGGTGCTCGAGCGCGCCGTGAGCGACCGCGTGACCGGGCTCGAGCGCGCCCACTCGGAACACGTCGGCGAACTCGAGCGCAGCATGAGCGAACGGCTCGTGGCCTTCGAGACCGTGCTGAAGCGGGTGGCCGACCGCGTCGGAAGCGCCGAGGAGCGCCTGGCCACGGGCCTCGAGCACATCGACAAGATTGTGCGGGCCCAGATCGACGCCATGCGGCCGGCGGTCGAGGCAGCGGTGGAACGCGTGGCGGACTCTGTCGAGGCGGCCGAACAGGCCGGAGCGGCGCGGCTGTCCGAGGTCGCCGGCGCCATGAGTTCCACGATCGTCCAGATGGCCGAGTCGGTGAATGCGGCGGTGGGGCGGCTGTCGGAGTCGGTGGAGACGATCGACCGGGCGGGTGCGGTTCGCGTCGCCGCCTTGGCCGAGACGGTGGACGACGCTGTCGAGCGCCTGTCGGAGTCGGTCGAGGCCATGGACGCTTCATCGTCGGCGCGCCTCGCCCGCCTCGCGGCGTCGTTCGATGCAGCCCTTCAGCGGGTCAGCGAGTCACTGGACGGGGTCGACGCCACGAGCGCGTCGCGCCTCACCCAGATCGCCGAATCCTTCGACGTCGCCGTGGCGCGCGTCACGAGTTCACTCGACACGGCCGACGCGCTGGGCGCGGCTCGGCTCGACCAGATGCGCGACGCGTTCCAGCTTGCTGTTGAGCGCATCTTCGATGCCGTCACCTCAGCAGAGGCCGCCGGCGGGGCCCGGCTGGATCAGATCCGAGAAGCGTTGGAGATGTCGGTGGGGCGCGTGATCGAGACGGTCGCGTCCGGCGACCAACTTGTTCAGGCCCACCTCGGGGCCCTGAAGCCGAGCGTCGAGTCCGCGGTCATGGCGAGCGTGGGGCTCGAATTCGACCGGGCGCTTGACGAATTCCGGGCCGCCCTCGACGAGACGGAGCGCAAGCTCCGGCGCGACGTCAATCGGCTCGCCCACGCCGTCCAGCGGGGGGTGGATCCCTCCGATCCGTTCCCCGGATTCGAGGCCGTTGAGGCGCTCGAAGTGTCCGACCAGCCCGTCGCCGTGTCTCGGCCGATCATCCACGCCCAGCCGGCATCACCCAAGCGGCGCCCGCGACCCCTCCGCGCCCGCTAGTTCTTGAGCGCCGTCCGAGCGCACCAACCCCTGAGCTGCTGCTACCCGCGGTAACTGCGCGTCACGACCGGTTCCCGCGGGTAACCCCGAGAAGCGGCTCGATACGGGTGAGGATCTTGGTGCGCACCGGCTCCACCCGCGACTGGACCTCGGTCACGGTCGAACCGACCCTCAGGCGTGTGTCCTTGATCTGCGCTTCCAGACGGGCTCGCGCTTCGCGCCGCGCAACCTGGGCGCGCTGAACGGCCAACACGCCTACGCCGACGGCCACGTAGGCCGCATCCTGTGCCAGCTTTCGCACGTCGGTCGCCATCAGGTTCCTCCTGTTGCTGCCAATCGTTGCTGCCGATCACGGCTGCTCGATGCTGCGGTAGCGTTTGCTATCTAGAATACGCATATTCGATAACAGTTGCAAGCACCTGACGTGCGTGCCGTGACGTGCTTCACACGAGTGCACATCTCTGGCAAGGCCCGGCGCCCGTAACCGTTCTCAGTGTCTCGCTCGGATACCTTTGCGCGCTCATGGATCCGTTCGACGAAGCGCCGGAGGAAGAGTTCTTTGGCGATTCCGATGAGCCTCCCGGAGACGTCCCGTCCGTGGTGGCCGTTCTCATCACCTCGGGACCCGATGACGACTTCGAGGGCGTCCTCGCGAGCCTCGGCGCGCAGGACTATCCGGCCCTCACCGTCCTGATCGTCGACGCCGGGGCTCCCGACGACCCGACGGCCCGCGTGGGTCGGGTGCTGCCCGACGCCTACATCCGGCGCCTCTCCCGCCAGACGACCTTCGGTGCCGCCGCCAACGAGGCCCTTGCCGCCGTCGAGGGGGCGAACTACCTGCTGTTCCTGTCCGACGATGTCGTGCTCGATGCCGACGCCGTGGGAATCATGGTCGAGGAGGCCGTGCGGTCGAACGCCGGCGTCGTCGGCCCCAAGGTGGTCGACGCCGAGCGGCGAGACCTGCTCCTGGCCGTGGGCCTCACGGCCGACAAGCTCGGTGTGGCGGCCGGGCGGGTCGACCCCGGCGAGATGGACCACGAGCAGCACGACGGCGTGCGAGACGTTCTCGCGGTTCCCGCCGAGGCGATGCTCGTGCGAGCCGATCTGTGGGCGGAACTGGGTGGCTTTGAGCCTGCGTTCGGGGACGAGGTCGCGGAGGTCGACCTGTGCTGGCGGGCCCGGGTCGCGGGCGGGCGGGTCTTGGTGGTGCCCGACGCCGTCGTGGCCCGCCCGCGAGCGGCGCTCCACGAGCGGTTCGGCCCCGATCCCGACTCCGCCCGGGCGCTCGAGCCCGCGCATCGGCTTCAGATGCTCCTGCGCAACTACTCGGGCTTTTCTCTTGTCCGGGTGCTCCCCCAAGCCCTGGCGATGACGATTGTCCAAGCGCTCGGCCTCCTGGCCTTTGGTCGACCGCGGCGCGCGTTTTCGGTTCTCCGCGCCTGGCCACGAACGCTGCGCCGCCTAGGCGAGACGTTGCGGGCCCGACGGGCGGTCCAGGGCACGCGGGCGATCGACGACTCAGAGGTGCGTTCGCTCCAGATGCGCGGGTTCACATACGTGCGGGTGTTCCTCGGCGGGCAGCTTCACCTCGGCATGCGGATGGAGAGCTTCAGCGGCGCCAGCCGAGACCTCGCACAAAGCGTGACGGGTGGAATCCGTCGCCCGAGCCTGACCTTCGGGGCGGCGCTGTCGATCGTGGCGCTGGTCGGCGCCCGAAACCTGATCACGAGCCACGTCCCCTCGGTGGGCTCCTTCCTCCCGTGGCCATCCCCAGGTGAGGCCTTCCGCGAGTTCGGCTCGGCGTGGCGCTTCGTCGGGGTGGGGTCTGGTGGCCCGGCGCCCCCCGCCCTCGCGCTCATGGGCTTCCTCAGCGCCGCGCTCACGGGGTCGGCTGCGTTGGCCCGGACCGTCGTGATCGTCACCGCGATCCCCCTCGGGGCCTACGGCGCCTTCCGGCTGATGCTCCCACTCGCGAGATCGGTGGGGCCGCCGCTGGCGGCGGCGACGGCCTACGCCGTGGTGCCGGTGCCGCGCAACGCCATCGCCGAGGGGCGGTTGGGGCCGCTCGTGTTCTACGCCGCGGCTCCCTTCATGCTCGACCGACTCCTGACGGCGGCGGGCATCGACCCCTTCGCCCACCTGCCGGACGGGCGACCCGTGCGTGACCCGCGCCGGGCTCTCCTGGCGCTCGCGTTGTTGACATCCCTGACGGCCGCCGTGTTCCCGGCCGCGGTCGTGTTTCTCCTCCTCGTCGCCCTGGCCCTCTTGGCCGCCGTGCCCCTCGCGGGCGCCCGGGCCGCGGGCGCCCGAGGCGTGATCGTGGCGCTCACGGCGGCGGGGCTGGCCGTCGCTCTGCTGTTCCCGTGGTCGGTGGGTCTCCTCCTTCCCGTTCCAGACTTGGGGGCCCTTGGATTCGCGTTTCGAGAGGCGCCGAGGCTTGGGGACCTCCTCGTCTTCGACACCGGGCCGGCGTGGCTCGGGATCCCCTGGCTGCTCCTGGCGCTGGCGGCGCATCCCCTCCTCGTGGCGTCTGGTCCGCGCCTGCGCTGGGTGGCGCGCGGCTGGGTGCTGGCGATGATGGGGTGGGCGGCGGCGTGGGTCCCGGGCCGCGTGGGTCTCGACATCGGGGTTCCTCCCGTCGAGGGAGCACTCGTCCTCAGCGCGCTCGGTGTTGCCATGGCGGTCGGCCTCGGATCCGGCGTCCTGGGCGAGGAATTGCGGCGGACGGGGTTGAGTTGGCGCCAGGGCCTGTCCGTGGTGGCCGCCGCCGGCCTCGTCGTGTCGAGCGCCCCGTTCTGGGTTGACAGCCTGCACGGCCGCTGGAAGCTGCCGGGGCGGGACTGGGCCACCGACCTTCAGTGGATGACGTCCGAGGCCGCTGACGGCGGCTTCCGGGTGCTCTGGGCCGGCGATCCCCAGATCTTGCCCCTCGATCCTCGACCCCTCGCCGATGGCACGGGCTTTGGGATTACCCGTGACGGGCCCGGTGACGGTATGGACTTGTGGCCCCCGCCGGCTGAGGGAGCGGCGGGACACGTTCGCTCCGCGCTGGAAGCCGTGATCGACGGACGCACGGAGCGCCTCGGTCACATGGTGGGCCCGCTCGCGGTGCGCTTCATCGCCGTGCCGCTGGCCGTTGGCCCCGGACGCTTCCATGCGCGAGAGGCGCGGCCGGGGGAGGAGCCACTCGTGGCACCCCTCCTCGCCGGCCTGTCACGCCAGCTCGACCTGGCCGAGCTCAACGTCGACCCGGGTCTCGTGCTGTTCGAGAACCAGGCCTGGGTGCCGGCCGGGGCCCTCGTCTCCGGGGAGTCCGCCGCCACACTGAGAGAAGGAGACCGGGGCGCCACGCTTCGTACCGACCTCGACGTGCTGCGCCCGGTCGGCGGCTACCCGCGGGCTCCGGCGGTCGAAGTGCCGGGCGACAAGAAGGACTTCGTCGACGGCACGTTGCTGTTGGGCGAGGCGTACGACGAGGACTGGCGCGCCACTGCCGGGGGGGCGCTGCGCCCCCACTTCCGGGCGTTGGGGCTCACCAACGGGTTCATGGCCGACGACGTCGACGACGTCCGGATTACCCACCGGGGCCAGATGCTCAGGTACGGAGCGCTCGGCGTGGAAACGGTCGTGTGGGCTTTGATCATCTCGGCGTGGATCCGGCGTCGCCGCATCGAGCGCCGGGAACTCCTCGCGTGGCGCGTGGCGCTGCGCGACGTTCGCCCGGGCGCGCCACGGATTCTCGAGGAGGTCCCGGTATGACCTCCGGATCACGAGTGGCTGGCCCCGAGAGCGCGGGGCTGCGGCGAGGCTTCGCCTTTCTCGTGCTGGCGGGGACGCTGGTCACGGGCCTCGTGACCGACGAGGGGCTCGGTCGTCCGGTGCGGCGGGGTTCGTGGATCCCGCTGCCCGCGCCCGAGGCCCCGCAGCAGTCGCTCGTCACTGAGCCCGACACGCTGTCGGCCTCCTGGTACTGCGCCGAAGGAACGTCGAACGACGGTGGTCGGGCCGATGAAACCGTGGTGATCGCCAACGCCGGCGAGCAGCCGCTGGAGGCCGTCGTCACCGTGCTGCTGGGGGATGCGCCCCCCGCCCGGCGCGCCCTCGAAGTCGCGCCGCGTTCGCGGGCCGAGCTCCGCATCGCTGACCTCGCAAAGGTCGAGGAACCCGGGGTGGTCGTCGAGGTGTTCGGCGGCTCGGCCGCCGTCGAACACGTCGTGCGGGCGGCGGGCGATCTGGCGGCGGCGCCCTGCGCCCGCCGGCCGACGACACAGTGGCTCTTTGCCGGCGGCGCCACGCTGAAGGACGTCAGCGACACGCTGGCGCTCTTCAACCCGTTCGACGACGACGCCGTCGTCGACATGACCTTCTTTACCGAGGACGGAGTTGTCCAGCCCGAGGCGCTCCAGGCCTTCGTCGTCCCCGGCCGCTCACGGGTTTCCGTGCCGGTGCAGGATCACGTACTCCGAAAGGAGATCGCCGCCGCCGAACTTCGGACGCGCACCGGGCGGATCGTGGCCGAGCGGTCGATTCAATGGGATGGCACGACCGGCCGCCGGGGACTCGGTTTGTACCTCGGGGCCAACGAGACGGCGGAAAGCTGGACGTTTCCCGAGGGCCACGTCGACCACCGGGTCTTTGAAGACGTCTGGGTCTTCAACCCCGGCAGGTCGGCGACCGAGGTCGAGATCCAGCCCGACCTGGAGGGCGACGCCATTCAGGAGCCCACCGTGGCGTCCGTGCCCGCCCGTTCAGCGATCTCGGTGCGCATGAACGACTCCATTGCCGCAGGGACGGCGCACGCGTTGAGGGTGACGGCCACCGGCGAGGAGGACGTCGTCGTGGCTCAAGAGCTGCTGTCGGCTACCGGTGCTCCGCGGGAGGGCTACGCGCTTGTGCCGGGCATCACGAGCCCGGCGCGCGCATGGGTCTTCCCCGCCGGGAGCGCCGACGATGTGTTCGACGAGTGGATCATCGTCACCAATTCGGGGACCGACACGACCCGGGTCACCATCTCGGTCCTCGCCGGGGGTCTCCTCCTCGTGCCCGAGGGTCTCGGTGATCTCGAAGTCAAGCCCTTCGAACGACGGGCCGTCCGGCTCGGCGATTCCTTGAAGCGCACCGACCTACCGGTGCTGGTCGAAGCCGATGCGCCCATCGAGGCCGAGCGGGCGCTGTTCGAGGGCGCGGGCGTGTCCTACAGCCCGGGGGCGCCGTTCCCCGAGCCCTGATCGGGGTTGTCTCCCGAGCTTTCGGCCGTTTCCCTCCTGCGAGGCGCGAAGGAACGGCCGAAAGCTACGAAACGACCGCCTCGTCGCGGGCCTGCTGCTCCTGGATCGCCCGAAGGACGGCCTCGAAGATCTTGGCCGCGTCCTCATCGAGGTGGTACCGCGCCCGGTAGAGCGTGTAGGCCCCGAAGAAGGCCGGGGGCGAGACGGCGATGAGGGCGACCCGGAGGTTCCACACGTCGGCCAGCGCCCCGACCAGGATCGGCGCCGCGGCGGCGCCGAACACGACGGCGGCGAGATTGAAGGCGCCGAACCCGGCGCCGCGGAGGTTGGCCGGGACGACGTCGCTCAGCCCGGCCCGCAGCGCAGGGATGGCCATGGTGAAGATGAAGAGGCCGAGGAGGGCCAAGCCATATGCAGCGCCGAAGGGAATGGGGGAGTACGACGCCACGATGAGGAGGCTCCCGCCGCCGATGCAGTAGGCGGGGATGACGACGCGTGCTCCCTGGATGCGACCGGCGTAGCGGTCGGCGAGGCGACCCCCGAGCAGGATGCCCGGGATGCCGGCCACGAGCACGAGCGACATCACGGCGCTGGTCGCCTGGCTCTGGGTCAGGCCGTGGAACCGCTCGAAGAAGACGGGTACCCACGCCGCCACGGCGTGGAAGGTGAACATCAGGGCGCCGATGCCGACCAGAGACAGGCGCAGGGTTGGGATGGCGAGGATCGTCCGGAGGTCTGGGGCCAGCCCGGAGATCAAGTCGGCGACGAACCGACGGAACCCGTCTTGGAAGAGCGGGACCCGCGGGTCCTCTTCGGTCTCGTCACCGTCGAGGCCCAGGTGCAACCGTTCGCCGAGCCCGCGGCGCGGCTCGCGGAGTTTGTAGACGACGAGCGCGATCACAACGCCGGGCGTGCCGACCAGGACGAAGGCCCACCGCCAGCCAAGGGTCGAACCCACGGCACCTCCGAGCCCGATCCCCAGCCCGATCCCGGCGATCTCGAGCACCTGCCGCACGGAGAAGGCCCGGCCCCGCTGATGCATCGGGTAGTAGTCGGCAATGAGGCTCCCCGCCGACGGCTCGGTGATCGCCTGGCCGAAGCCGAGCAGTGCCCGGAGCGACAGGAGCTGCGCGAAGTTCTGGGCCCCGGCGGTGAGGGCCGTGATGGCGCTCCAGCCCACGACCGTGTGGCCGATGGCGCGCGTCCGGTGCCAGCGATCGGCGAGGTAGCCGGCTGGCACCGTGATCAGCCCGTTCACGAGGATGAAGGCCGACATCAGGAGGCCGACCTGAGCGTCGTTGATGCGGAACTCCTCTTGGAGCTGCGGAACCACACCGCGGACGATGTTCTGGTCGACCTGGTCGATCATGATCACCAGGCCCAGGACCCACATCGGCCAAGGACTCATCGACTTCGGCGACGCGCTCGGCGGATCAGGCGCAGGAGCAGGAGCGGAAGCGGGCTCAACCGGCGAGTTCACGTCCGCCTCGCCGGCGCGGAACTCGTGGGGCGGTTCCATCGGCGGGACGATAGACGGTTGGCCCGGCGTCCACGATCTGACGCCGCGCCGGTACTGTGCCGAGCAGACGGATGCGGCGGGGGCAGGGGCCCCAGCCTGCGGAGGAGCCGGCGGAGCCGGCGGGAGAACCATTGGAGTTGAGAATCGCCGTCGCCGTTGCCGTCGTGGTCTTGGCCGCGCTGGCGGCAGCGATCATCCAGCGGCGTCGGCCGGCTCCGCCGACCGGTGACGGAGGGCCCATCCCGCGACAGATTGACCGGGCCGATTTCGCGCGTCCGGACGCGCCCTGGCTCGTGGTGCTGTTCTCATCGGAAGCGTGCGACTCGTGTGCGGGAGTGGCGGCCAAGCTGCCCCCCCTGGAGAGTGACGAGGTCGCCGTCCAGGATGTGGAGTGGTCGGCCGATCGGGCGCTCCATCGCCGCTATCAGATCGAGGCCGTGCCCCTCACGCTGGTCGCCGACGGGGCCGGCGAAGTGCGGGCGGCGTTCTACGGGGCCGTGACGGCGACCGACCTCTGGGCCGCGGTGGCCGAGGTGCGCACCCCGGGCTCGTCTCCGGAACCCGGGCTCGGCCGCACCGATTTCTGAGGCGTTCGTCAGCCCTTCTTGCTTCGAGGAACCGGAGCGGCCTTGGCTCCGGGCGCAGGCTTCTTGGCCCGGGCCCGCGGCTTTGGGCCGCCGTTTGGGCTCGGGGGCGCTTCGCTGGCCGCAGGCCGCAGGCGTGGCCCCCCGGCCTTGCGCCCCAGGGCCTTGTCGACGATTTCGGTCACCTCGTCACCGGTCACCGTTTCACGCTCGAGGAGAGCGGTGGCCAGGGCGTCGAGGCCTCTGCGGTGTTCTTGGAGGACTCGACGGGCCCGATCTTCCTGTTCCCGGAGAATCGTCTCGACCTCTTCGTCGATCACCCGGGCCGTCTCATCGGAGTAGTCGCGCGTGTGCACCAGGTCCTCTCCGAGGAAGACCGCACCCTGCGAGCCCCACGCCATCGGGCCAATGGCCTTGCTCATGCCCCACTGGCGGACCATCTTGCGGGCCAGCTCGGTACAGCCCACGAGATCGTTCTCGGCCCCGGTCGAGATCTGCCCGAAGACGAGCTCCTCGGCGAGCCTGCCCCCCAAGCGCACCGCCAGCGAGTCTTCGAGGTACTGGCGTTGGTAGATGTGTTTCTCCTCGACGGGGAGTTGCTGGGTGACGCCCAGGGCCATCCCCGTCGGCAGGATCGTCACCTTGTGGACGGGATCGGCGTTCGGGAGGACGTAGGCAAGGACGGCGTGGCCCCCTTCGTGATAGGCGATGATCTCCTTCTCCTGCTCGGAGAGCGCCATCGACTCGCGCTTCATCCCCATCAGGACCCGGTCACGGGCGGCTTCGAAGTCCTCGCGATGGACGTGCGTGTCGCCCCGACGGGCGGCGTGCAGAGCGGCCTCGTTGACCAGGTTTGAGAGGTCGGCGCCGCTCATGCCCGGGGTGCCGCGGGCGGCGACGTCGAGTTCGACGTCGTCGGCGAGACGCTTGTCCTGGCAGTGCACCTTGAGAATCTCGAGGCGCTCGTCTTGGGTCGGAAGCGGCACCAGCACCTGACGGTCGAACCGACCGGGCCGAAGCAGGGCCGTGTCGAGGATGTCGGGGCGGTTCGTGGCCGCCATCATGACGATGCCCTCGGTGGTCTCGAAGCCGTCCATCTCCGAGAGAAGCTGGTTCAGTGTCTGCTCGCGCTCGTCGTGGCCCCCGCCGAGACCCGCGCCGCGCTTGCGGCCGATGGAGTCGATCTCGTCGATGAAGATGATGGCCGGCGATTCCTTGCGGGCGCTCTCGAAGAGGTCTCGCACCCGGGCGGCGCCGACTCCGACGAACATCTCCATGAAGTCGGAACCGGAGACGGAGATGAAGGGAACGCCCGCCTCGCCGGCGACGGCCCGGGCGATGAGGGTCTTCCCGGTGCCCGGGGGGCCGACGAGCAACACGCCCTTGGGGATGCGGGCGCCGATTTCCTTGAACTTGGCGGGGTTCTTCAGGAAGTCGACGACCTCGTTGATCTCGAACTTGACGCCCTGGTAGCCGGCGACGTCGTCGAAGCGGGTCTTGGGCTTGTCGGTGGTGTAGAGCTTCCCGCGGCTGCGGCCGATGTTCATGAGCCCCGCCATCTGGCCCTGGGCCCGGCGGCCGAGCCACCACCAGAAGAGCACGATGATCCCGATGAAGAGGCCCCACGTCAGAAGCGTCGGGATGAGATCCGAGGGCGGCGACTTGTAGTCGCGTGACACGTCCTTGCTCTCGAGAAGCTTGATGTCCTGCTCGGGAATCTCGCCCGCCGGGCCCTGGGTCTGGAAGTCGACCTCTTTGCCGGCGTCCTTGCCGGCGTCGGCGCCGGCCACGAAGGAACCCGTGATCTTGCCGCTCGACTGCTGGATCTCGACGCTTTCGATCTTTCCGGCGCGGACCTTGCTCAGGAACTCGGAGTACTGGAGTTCCTCGCGCTCGCCGCCCCCATCGAGGAACATGCCGAAGAGCAGGAAGGCGACGATGCCGCCGATGACCACCCAGGGGATCCACCGCATCCGCGAGGCCGCGGGAGAGGGTCGGCCGCGGGAGGGAGGGCCAGAGCGCCCGGGCGTCGGGTTCATGGCCGACATGGTAGGGCGGCGTCCCTGCGCCTTCTGACCGGGCCCACTCGCGCCCGAGGTCCGCCCGCCTTTCGCTGGCGGACGATACGGTGTTTCGATGGTCATGTGGCGCTGCAATCGACCCGACTGCTCGCGACCCGCCTCCGCCTCGCTCTCGTACCGCTACGACGACAGCTCCGTCTGGGTCGGCGACCTGACCGCCGACGATGAGTCCCAGCACCGTCTGTGCGCACCCCACGCCGAGCGGCTGCGCGTTCCCCTGGGCTGGGAGCTGATCGACCTCCGGATGGCTCCGGACGGTGTCGCCGTCGCCTGACGGGCATCGGTCGGCGAAGGTGGCGCCACTACCCTGACTCGGGTGTCAGGAGCAGTTCCACCCCCGGGTGCACCCCCGCCCCCGCCTCCACCTCCACCGGCGCCTCCACCTCCACCGGCGCCTCCGGGGGGCTGGGTGCTGCCACCTCCGCTTCCTCCGCCCACACCGCCGCCCGCACCCGGCGCCGTCCGCGTCCGCTGGGGCCTCGGCGACTTCTTCTTCGTCTTCCTGGCTCAGGTTGGCTCGGGGCTCGTTGCGGCGCTCATCCAGGTCATCCTTGGCGACGGCCTTTCGGACAGCGACGCCCTCTTCTTTCTGTACGTCCCGGCCCAGGTTCTGGCCATGGGTGGCACCATCCTGCTCATCGCCCGCAAGGGGCGGCGGTCGCTTGCCGCCGACTTCGGACTCCGGCTCAAGCGCCGAGACTGGACCGCGTTCCTGGGCGGGGCCGGACTCCAGTTTCTGTCGGTGGCGGTGGCCGTGCCCTTCGCGCTCCTCATCGACATCGACGAGCCCGCCCAGGACGTCGTCCGCGAGATCCAGGACACGCGCTCGGTGGCGGTATGGATCGTCATCGTCCTCTCCGTCGGCATCCTGGTGCCGGCCCTCGAGGAGGTCTGGTTCCGCGGCATCATGCTGCGGTCGCTCCTTCGGCGAAGGGGGCCCACGTTCGCCGTGCTCGTCTCGGGGACGACCTTCGGGCTGATCCACGTGTTCAACACGGGCTTCACTTTGATTGCCCTGCCGACGATCGTGACGCTGTGCGGGCTCGGCTACGTCCTCGGCCTCCAGGCCTTGCGTCACGGATCGTTGTCCCGCCCCGTGCTCACGCACATGGGGTTCAACCTGTGTTCGCTGGCCCTCGTTCTTGCCGCTTGAGTCCCTTGCTTGAGCCCGGGATCCCGACCCGATCCTCTGCTCAAGAATCCAGGCTCCGGTGCCGATTCTGTGATCGGGAAGCGGGAACCGGGAGGCCTTCATGCGCTGTTCGAATTGCGCACACCACGATCTCGTCGCCATTCAGCTGACGATCGCGTCCGAGGAAGTGGCCTTCTACCGCTGTCCGCGTTGCGACGCCCGCACGTGGACGGGAAGCACCGGCGAGCTCACCCGGGACGGAGTCCTCGAACTCGTCCGGGCTGGCCGCTAACGGCAAGTCCCGCCTGATCCATCCGCGCCGCCCCATTCGGTGCGTGCCTCACGTGCCTAGTCCGGATTGCGGATGGCGCCTGCCCCGAGCCTTCGTAGTCTTTCGCGGGTCAGGCCCGCCAGTTTTCTGGGCCCTTGACGATCCCACCCACCGGGGGAGACGGAAGCCGGGGCCTCTGGTTCCGGCTTCCCGTCATGTTCATCCTCATCTGAAGGCCTCGAATCCCGCGTCACCGAGGGCGCAAGTCCGGAGTGCCCGGGGTCCGGCTTGCCCGCATCGAGCCGCCCCGGGTCACTCCGGTGTGCCACCCCACTTCTTTGGATCTTCGCGTGTCCTATGGCGCGGCAGACACACAACGTTCGTGAGGTGAAGCCTGCGCCGCCCCGGTCTGGTGCTCGGCTTCGGGCGCGGCCTGTGACACGCTTCTCCCTGCCATGCTGGGGGCCGTGCCGAAGATCCGGGTCGAGCGCATTATCGGCGCGCTCGTCGTTGTCGCCGCCATCCTCTATGTGTTCCTCCAGCTCCAGCCCGAGGCGCTGCTGAGCAACACCACGGCCAACGGGGGAGACACCGGGGCGCACGTCTGGTGGCCCGCGTTCTTGCGCGACCACGTCTTTCCCAAACTCCGCCTTTCGGGGTGGGCGCCGGACTGGTACGCGGGCTTTCCCGTGGGCCACTACTACTTCCCGGCCCCGCCGCTCCTCGTCGTGCTCCTCGACGTCGTCATCCCCTACAACGTCGCCTTCAAGCTCGTTACCGCCCTGGGCCCCCTGCTCCTTCCGGCGGCGGCCTATGTCTTCGCCCGAGGATTGAAGGCTCCCTGGCCTGCGCCACCCCTGTTCGCCGCCGCCACGCTGCCCTTCCTCTTTTTCACGCCGCCGGAGGGGCCCGACGGCCTCGGTCACAACTTCCGCATCATGGGCGGCAACCTGCCGAGTTCGCTGGCGGGCGAGTTCTCGTTCTCGATCGCGCTCGCCTTGGCGTTGTTCTTCCTGGCCGCGCTGGCGCGCGCGCTCGACGAGCGCCGACGGCTCTGGCTCCCCGCGCTCCTGCTGGCGCTCACCGTGATGAGCCACGGCATCGTGACCCTGTTCGCTGCGGCCGGCGCCATCGTGATCTGGCTCGCGCGCGGCCCGGCTCGAGGCCTGCGCGTCGCCGGCGCCGCCGGCGGCGTCGCCTTCCTCCTGACCGCCATCTGGTCGCTGCCGGTCGTCGGTCGTGTCGCCTATATGACCGACATGGGCTGGGCGAAGCTCACGACGTACCGGTTCTTCCTGCTGCACGACGACCTTGGATGGGTGTTGGTCCTCGCCGGGGCGGCGCTGATCGCGGGCGCGGCGTACCTGCGCCGGGCGACCCTCGAGCTGGCGGCCCTGGTCGGGATCTTCGCTCTCGTCTTCCGCTTCATCCCCGAGGGGCGCGTGTGGAACCTGCGGATCCTGCCCTTCTACCTCCTCCCCCTGTTCTTCCTCGCCGCCATGGGCGTGACGGAGGTGGTCAACCTCATCCGCCGCGGCCTGGAGTCGCCACGAGTCGCCGCCTTCGTGGCGGCGGGTGGCGGTGACCAGACGGGGGCCCGGCCGACGACCGGGCTGCCGAGCGAGCCGGAACAACCGAGCCCAAGGCCCTCTCGTCGCGTCTCGACCGAAGAGACGGCCCGCCGGGCGTCGATCCGGCGCCGCCTCGTCCGAGCCGGCGCCACCGTCGCACACGTGACAGCCGTCGTCGGGCTCGTTGCTGCCCTCGCCTATGCCCACCGCCGTCCCCTCAGTGACTACGTGGACGCGGCGACGGGCGGCCCGCGTGAGCTTGGCACCTTCCTGACCAACAGCGGGACGTTCGTTGACGACTGGGCCCGGTGGAACAACAACGGGTACGAGCGCAAGGACTCCTTCCCCGAGTTCCAGGAGATCATGGACACGCTCGACGGGCTCCCGGTTCCCTACGGGCAGCGCCTGTTGTGGGAGCGCCTGTCGGCCATCAACACCTACGGATCCGACCTCGCCCTCGAGCTCATCCCGTACTTCACCGAAGGGAAGATCGGATCGATGGAAGGGCTGTACTTCGAGTCGGCTAGCTCGACCCCGTACCACTTCCTGACCGTCGCCGAGCTGGCGAGCGAGCCGTCCAACCCGGTCCGCGGGCTTGATTACGGAAACATCAACGAGGACTTTGATCGTGGGGTCAAGCACCTCGAAATGATGGGCGTCCGCTTCTACCTCGCCGGATCCGACCTGGCGAAGCAGAAGGCGTGTGGGATCACCGACGGGCGTACCCTCGAACAGTTCCTCGCCGGTGGGGGTGTTTGCGCCCGTACCGACCTCCGCTTCCGAGAACTGCTCGGCGACGCCGCGACGGCGCCCAAGGTGGCCCGGTGGGCGCTGTTCGAGGTGGCCGACGCCGACCTCGTAGAGCCGCTTGCGTACGCGCCCGTGGTGCTGGACGACGTCCACCCGCGCGACTGGCGTGAGCCGGCGACGAGGTGGTTCAACGACGAGTCGGCGTGGCCGCGGGCCTGGGCCGGCGACGGCCCGCCGCAGTGGGCACGCGTCGCGAGCAGAGACGCCGCCACCGCGTCCCTTGGCTCCCGCCTTCCGGCCGTGAATGTCGGCAAGGTGGAAGTGGACGACGACTCGATCCGGTTCGAGGTCGACCGCACTGGCGTGCCGGTCCTGGTCAAGGTGTCGTACTTCCCGAACTGGCAGGCGAGCGGTGCCCGGGGCCCATGGCGGATCACCCCCAACTTCATGGTCGTGATTCCGACCGACCACGACGTGACGTTGCACTACGGGCGCACGCCGATCGACCGGGTGGGCATCGTGCTCACCATCCTGGGGATCGTGGGTCTCGTCGCCCTGGCCCGCTGGAGGCCATTCGCGAGGGAGCCGGAGGCCGTGTCAAGCTGACCGGGTGAACGCCCTCGACGCCATCTTCAAGGCGTACGACGTGAGGGGCACGTACCCCGACCAGCTCGACGAGGAGCTGGCCCGCTCCATCGGCAACGCCTTCGCCGCCTTCGCCGGGGCCCCGAATCTGGTGCTGGCGCGCGACATGCGTCCGTCATCGGAGCCGCTCGCCCACGCCTTCACCGAGGGCGCCAACGACGCCGGGTGTGACGTGATCGACGTCGGTCTCGGTTCGACCGACATGCTCTACTTCGCCTCCGGCCGTTACGACATGCCGGGTGTGATGTTCACGGCCAGCCACAACCCGGCCCAGTACAACGGAATGAAGTTCTGCCGTGCCGGGGCCGCCCCCGTGGGCGAGGAGACCGGCTTGGCCGACATCCGGGCCGCGGTCGAGGCGGGTGCCTACCACCGCGCGGAGCGCCGGGGGGAAGTCGAGACACGGGACGCGCTGGCCGAGTTCGCCGACCACGTGCGCTCCTTTGTCGACATGGCGGCCTTGAAGCCGCTCCGGGTTGTCGCCGACACCGCCAACGGGATGGGGGGGCTCGTCGTCCCGACGGTCTTCGAGGCGCTCCCGTTCGACCTCACCGTCCTCTACCCCGAACTCGACGGGACGTTCCCGAACCACCCCGCCGATCCGCTGAACCCCGACAATCTGAAGGATCTCCAGGCCGCCGTGCGCGACCTGGGCGCCGATGTCGGCCTGGCCTTCGACGGCGACGCCGATCGGGTCTTTCTGGTCGACGACGACGCCGAACCGGTGTCGGGTTCGACCACGACCGCCATCCTCGCCCAGTCGATCCTGGCCCGGAATCCAGGCGAGAAGGTCGTGCACAACCTCATTTGTTCCCGCGCCGTCGCGGAGGTGATCCGCGAGGGCGGCGGAGAACCGATCCGGAGCCGGGTCGGGCACTCGTTCATCAAGCAGGTCATGGCCGAGACGGGCGCCGTCTTCGGCGGCGAGCACTCGGCCCACTACTACTTCCGCGACAACTGGCGGGCCGACTCCGGCCTCATCGCCGCCGTGCTGGTGCTGGAGCGACTGTGCCAGGCCGGAGCCCCGCTCTCGGAACTGCGGCGTCCCTTCGAGCGCTACGTCCAGTCGGGTGAGATCAACTCCGAGGTCTCCGACCCGCGGGAGGTGATCGAGGCGGTGGCGCGCCACTTCTCCGAGCGGCTGCCGGACGCCGCCCAAGATCGGCTCGACGGCCTGACCGTCGACGCCGGCGAGTGGTGGTTCAACCTCCGCCCCAGCAACACCGAGCCGCTACTCCGCCTCAACCTCGAGGCCCCCGACCGCGACGCTTGCGACGCCCGAACGGCAGAGGTGCTCGAAGTCGTGCGAGGCTGAGGGGATGGCGCTCGACCCCAAACTCCTCGAAATCCTTGCCTGCCCGGACGACAAGGGTCCCCTCTACTACTTCGAAGCCGACGAGTTCTTGCTCTGCCCGGAGTGCCGCCGCCGCTACGAGGTGCGCGACGACATTCCCGTGATGCTCATCGACGAGGCCCAGGTGCTCGACGCCGGCGAGTTGGAGCGACTCCTCGAGCGGGCGACAAGCGAGGGCATCACCCCGACGTTTGACCCCTCCACGTCCGCCTAGGCGGCTGAGGGTCGATGACCGAGCCAGTCGATTCTCTCGCCTTCGGCGACGCCGTCTTCGGTCTGCCCGAGCAGCTCACCGAGGCCCACCGCGCTGCCGCCGGCATCGACCCCGAGCGATTTCCGTCTGCCGACAGCATCGACAACGTGGTGGTATTGGGCATGGGGGGCTCGGGGATCGCCGGCGACGTTCTCGCCGCCGCCGCCAACGCCGCCCTCCCCGTTCCGGTGACGGTGCTGAAGCAGTATCGGGTCCCGGCCTTCGTGGGGCCGCGAACGCTGGCCTTCGCCCTCTCGTACTCGGGGCGTACCGAAGAGACGCTCGCCATGGCCGAGGCCGCGGGGGATCGCGGCGCCCACCTGATCGCCGTGTCCCGCGGTGGCCCGCTCGCCGACCTCGCCCACGGGCTCGACGGGCTGCACATCGACTGTGCCGAGGTTCCGATGCCCCGCGCCGGGCTCGGCACGCTCGTCGCGCCCGTCTTCGTGGCGCTCTACCGCGTGGGCCTCCTCCCCGACGCCCCCGACTGGCTCGCCGACGCCGAGGCGCAGCTCGCTCGCCGGCGCGACCGATGCCGCGCCGATGTGGAGGGTGAGGGGAATCCCGCCCGCGAGCTGGCGCGACGGATCGGGCGAACGATCCCGCTCGTCTACGGAGCGGGGGCGCTGGGCTCGGTGGCCGCCATGCGGTGGAAGTTCGACGTGAACGAGAACGCCAAGGCGCCGGCGTTCTGGAACTTCTACCCCGAGCTCGACCACCACGAGATCTGCTCGTGGGGTCAGCACGGCGACGTCACGCGCCAGGTGTTCACGCTCGTCGAGCTGCGGCACGAATTCGAGCACCCCCAGGCCAGCCGGCGTTTTGCCATCACGCGCGAAATCATCGAGGAGGCGCTGGCGCAAGTGATCGAGGTGCGCGCCGAGGGCGAGGGCCGGCTCGCCCAGCTCCTCGACCTCATGTATCTCGGGGATTGGACGAGCCTGTACATGGCCTACGACGCTGGTGTCGATCCGGGGCCGATCGAAGCGATCGCCCGCTTGAAGGACGCCCTTGCGGCCCCCGATCCGACGCTCACCGGATCAACCGCCACTGGAGAGGACTGAGAGGGAATGGACTACGAGATCGCAGATTCGAGCCTGACCGAGTCGGGCCGCAAGCGGATCGCCTGGGCCGACCGGAGCATGCCGGTGCTCACCTCGATCTGACCACGGAAACGGCCAACCTGCTGCGCACGCTCCAGGCCGGCGGCGCCCAGGTCATTGCCTGCGCGTCGAACCCATTGTCGACCCAGGACGATGTGGCCGCCGCCCTCGTGACCGACCACGAGATCCCCGTCTTCGCCATCAAGGGCATCGACCGCGACGGCTACTACCGGCACCTGAACGGCGCCCTCGACGCCCATCCGAACATGACGATGGACGACGGCTGCGACCTCGTATCGACCCTGCACCAGGAGCGCCCGGCCCAGCTCGCCGAGATCATCGGCGGCACCGAGGAGACGACCACGGGGGTCATCCGGCTCAAGGCCATGGAGGCCGACGGCGCCCTGAAGTACCCGATCGTGGCCGTCAACGACGCCGACACCAAGCACCTCTTTGACAACCGCTACGGGACCGGCCAGTCCACCATCGACGGCATCATCCGGGCCACGAACGTCCTCCTCGCCGGCAAGGTGTTCGTCATCGCCGGTTACGGCTACTGCGGCAAGGGCCTCGCCATGCGAGCGAAGGGAATGGGGGCTCGCGTGGTCGTCACCGAGGTCGACGCGCTGCGGGCGCTGGAGGCGGTCATGGATGGCTTCGACGTCATGCCCATGGTCGACGCGGCGCGGGTGGGCGACCTCTTCGTCTCCGTCACCGGCGACCGAGACGTGCTGCGCCAGGAGCACTTCGAGGCCATGAAGGACGGGGCGATCCTCGCCAACTCCGGTCACTTCGACATCGAGATCGACCTCGAAACCCTGGCCGGTATGGCGGTCGACCGCCGAGAACTGCGGACCTTCGTCGACGAGTTCACGCTCGACGACGGACGCCGCATCGTGGTGCTCGCCGAAGGCAGGCTCGTGAATCTGGCGTCGGCCGAAGGCCACCCGGCGGCAGTGATGGACATGAGTTTTGCCAACCAGGCCATGGCGGCCGAGTGGATGACCAAGAATGCGACCTCGCTCGAACCCCGGGTCTACGACGTGCCGCGCGACATCGACGAAGAAGTGGCGCGCCTGAAGCTGGAGTCGATGGGCATTCGGATCGACGTCCTGACCGACGCCCAGCGCGAGTACCTCCGGTCGTGGACGGTCGGGACGTAGACCCCCCGTTCTTGGGTTCTTTGTTGCGCCCCCGCCGCGATCTTTCGGCCAAATTTGGCGCGGCTCCCGGGCGGGCGGCGTAACTGAAGGAGTAACTGTCACAGGGGCCTGCGAGGCTCCGGGCCATGGACGCCATCATCGCCAACCTGGCCCGGCAGCAGCTCGGGCTCATCACTCGCCAGCAACTCATCGCCCTCGGGGTGACCGACCACTGGATCTATCACCGGATCCGGCGTGGCCTCCTCGAGGTCGTCTACCCGGGCGTGTACCGGATCGCGGGAAGCCCGCCAAGTTGCGAACAGTCGCTCCTCGCGGCGTGCCTTGCGGCCGGAGACGGGGCCGCGGCGTCGCACGAAGCGGCCGCCGGCCTCTGGGCCCTGGACGGCCCATTCCGCGGGCGACTTGAAGTAGTCGTTCCCCGGCTGGAAAAGCCGCGGCCGAAAAACGTGAGGGTGCACCGCAGCACTGATCTCGTGGCCGACCACCTGACGGAACGGCGCGGGGTGCCAGTGACGAAGCCGGCGCGGACCCTGGTCGACCTGGGTGCAGTGGTCGGGCAGTCGATTCTCGATCGAGCAGTCGACGATGCTCTCGCCAAGCGTCTTGTCAGCCTTGAAGGGCTCCTCAACATGCTGGACGAGGTTGGGCGTCGGGGCCGCCGTGGAGTGGGCCCCCTGCGCAAGTCGCTGGCCGAGCGAACGGGGGTGCCGTCGAGTGTCCTCGAGGCCGAGTTCCAACGGCTCGTCCGCCGCTACGGGCTGCCCGAGCCCGTCTACCAGTATGAGATTCGCGACGCGTCGGGTCACTTCGCCGGACGCGTCGATGCGGCGTATCCCGAGCTGCTCCTCGCCATAGAGCTCGACAGCACGAGCGTCCACGGCACGCGCGAAGCCCTCCAGGCCGACCTGACTCGGCAGAACAAGATCGTGGCGTGCGGCTTCATCCCCCTGCGATATACGTGGGCGGACACGGTCGGGACGCCGGAAAGAACGGCGATCGCGCTCCACCGGATGATCGATCAGCGTCGGGGCGAACTTGGCCTGAAGATCGCGGGATAGGCGCAACGAAGGACCCAAGAACGGTGAGCATGGGTTGGGTTGAGTGGTTGTTTCCGGCGTGGTGCGCGGGGTGCGGGCGGAGAGACCCGGCGGGGCTGTGCGCCGGGTGTCTGGCGATGGCGAGTCCGGCCCCTCAGACGCCACCGCCGTTCGGCCTCGACGCTTGGTATGCGGCGTTTGGGTACGACGGGCCCGTGCGCGAGGCAGTCGCTCGTATCAAGTACCGGAATGCCCGGGCCCCGATCAACCTGCTGGTCACCCACCTCGATCGAGCAATCCCCGCGGGCCTCCCCCTCGACTGCGTGACGTGGGTCCCGGCCTCGCTCGCCCGGCGCGCACGTCGTGGTTTCGACCACGGTGAGTTGCTGGCCCGGGCCTGGTCTCGCCGCCGGGGGGTTTCCGCCCGGGCGCTTCTCTCGCGCCACGATCGGGTGCCCCAGACGGGCCGTGGACGCGCCGACCGCCTGGCGGGCCCCCGATTTGCGGCCCTGGGCAGAATCCCACGCACCGTGCTCATCATCGACGATGTGGCCACCACCGGCGCCACCCTCCGCAACGCTGCCACCGCCCTGCGTTCGAAAGGGTGCGAAAGGGTCATCGGTGCCACCGTTGCCCGGACGTTGCTCAAGAGCCCCTCGCCACCCTCCGAGAAGGCAGAGGAGAGGGGCGTCGCACCGACACCACGATCACAGGGAGCGGCGAGGACGGGCAACCTACGTGCGGCGCATCGGCACCCAGGTCCGAAACGGTACCTACGAGCCCCCGCTCGACGGCGTGGTCGAGAGCCTCGTCTCGGCGCTCCTCCCGCACGTGCAGGGTCGGTAATTCGACCGGCCGGCAAATCCCCGGGCGGTAGGGCCGACCTTCCTCGTTTCGCTCGACGGACTCCCGCGGACGGCCGTTCCCCAGGCTCGTATACTGCTTCCAGCTGAGGCCGCCGGCGCGGAGGAACGGTCCTGGACATCCGCGTGCACCACAAGAACATGGAGGTCCCTTCCCTCCTCCTCGACGCCGCCCAGCGCAAGCTCGCCAAGCTGGACGCCCTCCTCGACGAGTCTGGCTGGGTGGAGATCGGCTTCGTCGAGGAGAAGAACCCCCGGATCGCCGAGAAGTACCACTGCGAGATCGTGGCCCACGTCAAGGGCCGCAGGCTCAAGGTCGAAGCCTCGGCCGGTGAGGCCATGGGTGCCCTTGATCGCGCCGCCGACAAGGTCGATCGGCAGATCAGGCGTCTGAAGGACAAGCGGGTGCGAGGCCGCCTCCGTCGGAAGGCCGTCTCCGGAAACGGCAACGTCACAGGAGAACCCGTCGCCAGAATCGAGCGCCCCGCCGCAAGCCCCCGCATCGTCGAGCGGCAGGCCGTCGACGCGAAGCCGATGACGCCGGAGGAGGCGGCCATGCAGCTCGAGGTGCTGAGGGCGCCGGTCGTGCTCTTCGTCGATGCCGACACCGGACGCCCGGCGGTCGTGTACCGGCGACCGGACGGCGACTACGGTCTCGCCGAAATGCCGGGATAGACGCTGGGCACGGGAGATCGCGTGGCACACGAACACGAACACGAACACGAACCGGGCCTGGGTCAGGGGGGCAATTCAGGAGAGGCAACGAGCGGCGACGGGAGTCCGAGCCCATCCAGCGCGGGTGTGGGCGACACCATCCGGGTCCTCGTTGCCGACGACCACGCACTCTTCCGGCGCGGTCTCAACATGATCCTCGAGAGCGAGGGCGGCATCGACGTCGTGGCCGACGCCGAGGACGGAGTCGAGGCTGTCGACAAGGCGATCGAACTGGCCCCCGACGTGGTTCTGATGGACGTGCGGATGCCCCGGCTCTCGGGCATCGAGGCCGCCACCCGCATTCGCGACGCGGTGCCAAGCGCCAAGATCCTCATGCTGACCGTCTCCGACGAGGAGGAGGATCTCTACGAGGCCATCAAGGCGGGGGCGAACGGATACCTCCTGAAGGAGATCTCGATCGAGGAGGTTGCCGACGCCATCCGAGCCGTCATCCAGGGCCAGAGTCTCATCTCGCCGTCGATGGCGTCGAAGCTCCTCCAGGAGTTCAACACGCTCTCGAAGCACGCCGACGACAAGCAGAGCCCCCACGCGCCGCGCCTGACCGAGCGCGAACTCGAAGTGCTCCAGCTCGTGGCGCAGGGCCTGTCGAACCGAAAGATCGCCGACAAGCTCTACATCTCCGAGAACACGGTCAAGAACCACGTGCGCAACATGCTGGAGAAGCTGCACGTGCACTCGCGGATGGAGGCGGTGCTCTACGCCATGCGCGAGAAGCTGATCGACGACCCCGCCGATTCCGAATAGCCGGCCGCCGCCCCCGCTAGGGGGTCATCGCCGGCGGGCGACCACGATGTCGTCGCGTTCGAAGACGATCTCGAAGTCCCAGTCGCTCAGCGCTTCCGCGAAGACGGAACGGTCGTCGGCCCCCATGATCTGGCGGTCGACGGCGAGCCAATCGACGACGTCGGGGTCGTGGGTGCCGCGTCCTTGAATGCCCCAGTACGCCTCCTTGTACGGGTTCGGGAACTGGTAGATGCCCTCCCGGTGGCTGAGGTGAGGCACGAACTGGTACGTGGCGCTCACGGCGGCATCACCGGGGATGAGGCCCAGGGCGGTCTCCTTCAGGTCTCGCCGCGGGTCGCCCGCGGCGGGCCATAGGCCGTCGTCGTAACGCCCCCCAATGGGCGACACGCCCCAGCGCACGGCGCCCACGACCGACGACGCCAGCACGGCCGCGGCCAGGATCGCCACCACCACCCGGTCGCGTCGGAACCGGGCCAGCGCCTCCACCGAACCGAGGGCGAGGGCGGCAAGCGGGAGCGCGGTGTAGTGGTAGGAGATGTCGCGGGTGAACGAGTTCACCGAGAGAATGTTCCCGGTCACCTGGGGGACACCCATGAGCACGACGAGGGGCGCCGCCAGGGGCACGAAACCGAACGGGCTCGCGAGCTGCCAGAGATAGCTCTTGGCATCGGCGGCCCAGAACTTGTCGATGATGCGGGTCGGGTGCACGAGCGCCGTCCACGCGATGTCGAAGGGCGAGCCCCCCAGGTCGCCGTAGAACTCGTCGTAGAACGCTCCGGCGCCGTTCACGGCTCCGAGGAGGACCCGGTTCACCAAGAGGAACCAGCCCAGCGTGAGGGCCATGGTCCAGGCCCCCGCCTTGCGGTCGCCCCGCACGAAGATCAGCAGCCCCAAGAAGAACGCCGCCAGGGCGACGTCCTCCTTCCACGCCAGGGCGACGATGAGGAGCACGGCGTAGGGGCGCCACCGCCGGTGGACCGACGCCAGGTAGGCCCACGCCAGGAACACGAGGGCCACGCTCTCGGGGTGAAACAGCTCCCACGCCAGCAGCCCGGTTGTCGGGTGCAGGAGGAAGGCGGCGGCGGGCACGAGCGCAATCCACGGTGCAAGCCCGCGATGGCGGCCGAGGAGGAACAGAGGGACCGCCGTGCCCGCCAGTGCGCACACCTGGAGCAGGTTCAGGAAGTGGGCGCCGGCGCCGAGCCACGAGAAGGGCGCCAGGAGGTAGAAGGCGACGTTGGCGTGGTGACCGAAGACGTCGAGCCCGCGCACGGTGATGAACGACTTCCCCCGCGCCGCCAGCCACACCGCCTGGTCGAAGATCCCCATGTCGAAGCCGAAGGAGGCGAACCGGTCGTGGCGGCGGTAGACCAGGACGCCGAAGACCAGGATCCAAACGGCGATGGCGATCGCCAGCGCCGCCCACGCCGCCCACGCCGCCCGCTCGTCGCGTGACCTCCCCAACAGCCTGGCGGCAGTCATGGGCCGACAGTCTCGTACACTCCACGGACCATGAGGCAGCATTCGACATGAGCATGTTCGACCGCGTCCTTCGCTTTGGCGAGGGCCGCAAGCTCAAGTTCCTCGAGAGCGTCGTTCCCCTCGTCAACGACCTCGAGCCCACCGTCGAGCGTCTGTCCGACGAAGAGCTCGGTGCCCGCACGATCGCCTTCCGCGAGCGCCTGGACCGGGGTGAGGAGCTCGACGACCTCCTTCCCGAGGCCTTTGCCAGCGTCCGCGAGGCGGCCAAGCGCACGCTCGGCCAGCGCCACTTCGACGTCCAGCTCATGGGCGGCGCCGCCCTCCACTTCGGATGGGTGGCGGAGATGAAGACCGGCGAGGGCAAGACCCTGGTCTCGACACTTCCCGTCTACCTCAACGCCCTCGCCGGAAACGGCGTCCACGTGATCACGGTGAACGACTACCTGGCCACACGGGACTCGGATTGGATGGGCCGCATTTACCGGATGCTCGGGATGACGGTCGGCCTCGTCGTCCCCGGCAAGGACCGCGAAGACCCGGCGGCTAAGCGAGCGGCCTACGCCGCCGACATCACCTACGGGACCAACAACGAGTTCGGCTTCGATTACCTGCGCGACAACATGGCGACCTCCAAGGAGGCGCAGGTGCAGCGGGGGCACACCTACGCCATTGTCGACGAGGTCGACTCGATCCTCATCGACGAGGCGCGGACGCCCCTCATCATCTCCGGCCGTGCCGACGACGCCGCCGACCTCTACTACGAGTTCGCCCGCATCACCCGGGGCCTCATGCCCGAACGCGACTACGAGGTCGACGAGAAGAAACGCACCGTCGTCCCCACCGAGCCGGGTATCGCCCGGGTGGAGGAGGCGCTGGGGGTCGAGAACCTCTACGACGACGTCAACCAGAACTACGTCCACCAGCTCCAGGCCGCGCTGCGGGCCAAGGAGCTGTTCCACCTCGACAAGGACTACGTGGTCATGGACGGCGAGGTGAAGATCGTCGACGAGTTCACGGGTCGCATCCTGGAGGGCCGGCGGTGGAGCGAGGGTCTCCACCAGGCCGTCGAGGCCAAGGAGAACGTAACGATCAAGGAGGAGAACCAGACCCTCGCCACCATCACCCTCCAGAACTACTTCCGCATGTACGAGAAGCTCGCGGGCATGACCGGCACGGCCATGACCCAGGCGGGCGAGTTCGCCCACGTCTACGAGCTGGAGTGCGTTCCGATCCCCACCAATCAGGAGAACGTCCGCGCGGACCAGGCCGACCTCATCTACAAGTCGGAGGACGCCAAGTTCAAGGCCGTCACGGAAGACATCGCCGAGCGCCACCGGAAAGGTCAGCCCATCCTCGTCGGGACGACGTCGGTGGAGAAGTCCGAACGCCTGGCGGGGTACCTCCAGCGCCGGGGAATTCCCCACGAGGTGCTGAACGCCAAGCAGCACTTCCGGGAAGCGGAGATCATCACGCAGGCCGGCCGCACCGGAGTCGTGACCGTGGCCACCAACATGGCGGGCCGCGGCGTCGACATCCTGCTGGGGGGGAACCCCGAGGGTCTGGCCAAGCGTGAGCTGGCGATCGAGGACATCGGTCCCGACCACCCCGACTACGAGGTCCGGCTGGCGGAACTCACCGAGAGGTTCCGCCCCGACTGCGACGAAGAGGGCGACCGGGTGCGCCAGCTCGGGGGCCTGTACGTGCTCGGCACCGAGCGCCACGAGAGCCGTCGGATCGACGACCAGCTTCGGGGACGGTCGGGCCGCCAGGGCGACCCGGGAGAGAGCCGCTTCTACCTCTCGCTCGAGGACGACCTCATGCGCCTGTTCGCCACCGGCGCCATGGAGTGGGTCATGGCCAAGACCCTTCCTGACGACGTGCCGATCGAGTCGCGCATGGTCTCCAAGTCGGTGGAGCGAGCGCAGGGAACGGTCGAAGACCGCAACTTCGAGATCCGCAAGAACGTCCTCAAGTACGACGAGGTCATGAACGAGCAGCGGAAGGTGGTCTACGCCATCCGCCAGAAGGTGCTCGAGGGTAAGGAGCTGAAGGCCGAAGCCATCGAGGCCATCGAGGAAGCCCTGGCCCACGCCATCGACACGTACTGCGGCGAGGAGCACTCCGAGGACTGGGACCGGGAGGGGCTTCTGGCGCACGTGGGCAGCTACTTCCAGACCTCCCTGACCGCGGGCCAGATCGCCGAGATCGACGACCTCGAAGACCTCGAGAAGGCGTTCGTCGACGACGCCGTCGCCCAGTACGAGGCCAAGGAAGCCCAGATCGGGGCCGAGCAACTCCGTGAGGTCGAGCGGCGGGTGATGCTCTCGGTGCTCGACCGCCACTGGCGTGAGCACCTCTACGAGATGGACTACCTGCAGGAGGGGATCAACCTCCGGGCCATGGGCCAGAAGGACCCGCTCACCGAGTGGCAGCGTGAGGGGTACGACATGTTCGAGGCGATGATGGCCCTCGTCGCCGACGACTTCGTGAAGTACGTGTTTCACCTGGAGGTCGTCAAGGAAGAGGGTCCCCGAGCGCCGGCGGTACGGAACATCCAATACTCGGCACCCGAAGATCCGGTGCAGGGCCGTCAGGGCGTGCTGGCCGCGGTGGGCGGCGGCGCACCCGCACCCCAGCCCGCGGCCGTCGGAGCGCCGGCCGGCGGGCCCCTTCCCCAGGGTCCGGCGGCCCAGGCGGTCGACGAGGCACCGCCCCAGCCCGTCCGGGTCGAGAAGACGCCGGGGCGAAACGACCCGTGTCACTGCGGCAGCGGCAAGAAGTACAAGTTCTGCCACGGCCGCTGACCGCCTGCTGACCAGTGAAGGATTTCTCCGGCGACCTCGCCGACCTCGCGAAGCGCGTCTCCGACGCCGAGGCCTACCTGCGCATCGGTGACGGGCGGACGCGCCTCTCGGAGCTCGAGCAGGAGGCCAGCCAGCCCGACCTCTGGGACGACCCCGACCAGGCTCGGAAGGTGACCACCGAGCTGGCGCGGGTGAAGGACGACGTCGATCTGTTCGATCGCCTGGCCGCCCGGCTGTCCGACGCCGAGACGCTCTTCCAGCTCGGCAAGGAGGAGGGCGACGACTCGGTCGAGGGCGAGGTCGGCGACGCCGTCGCCGCGCTGGGCGCCGAGTTGGACGCCCTCGAGCTACGAGCGCTCTTCACGGGGGAATACGACGAGCGCGACGCCATCTGCTCGCTGAATTCGGGCGCGGGCGGGACCGACGCCCAGGACTGGGCCGAGATGCTGCTGCGGATGTACCTCCGGTGGGCGGAACGCCGAGGCTTCGCGGTCGAGGTCGACGAGGTCCAAGAGGGCGACGAGGCGGGCATCTCCTCAGCCACGTTCACCGTGAAGGGACGCCACGCGTACGGGATGCTCACGGCCGAACGGGGCGTCCACCGTCTGGTCCGGATCTCGCCCTTCGACGCCCAGTCCCGCCGCCACACCGCCTTCGCCGCCCTCGACGTGATCCCCGCCATCGAGGATGACGACGACGCCGTCGAGATCGACTCCAACGACCTGCGCATCGACACCTACCGCTCGTCGGGTGCGGGGGGCCAGCACGTCAACGTGACCGACTCGGCCGTGCGCATCACCCACCTTCCTACGGGCGTCGTCGTCGCGTGCCAGGCGGAGCGCAGCCAGCACCAGAACCGCGACCGGGCCATGCGCATCCTCGCCGCCCGCCTCGCCGAGCGGCAGCGGGCGGAGCGGGCCAAGAACCTGGCCGAGATCTCGGGCGACAAGCAGGCGGTGGAGTGGGGGAGCCAGATCCGGTCCTACGTACTGGCGCCGTACCGCCTGGTGAAGGACCTCCGCACCGACCACGAGACCGGCAACGTCGACGCCGTTCTCGACGGCGACATCGATGCCTTTGTCGAGGCCTACCTCCAGTTGCGGAGGGCACAAGGCTCGGACTCGTAGCCGGGCCCGTCCCCAGGTGCGGGGGATGCCGCTGGTACCCTGGCCGCTCCGCACGTTCCCAACGCTGCCCACCCATGATCACCCTCGAACACGTCACCAAGACTTACAAGAGCGACGTCGTCGCCCTACGCGACGTGAGCATCGAGATCAAGAAGGGCGAGTTCGTCTTCCTCGTCGGGCCCTCGGGCTCGGGGAAGTCGACCTTCCTCCGTCTCTTGCTCCGTGAAGACCTTCCCGACACCGGGCGCATCCTCGTCGCCGGCCGTGACGTCGCCCGCCTGTCGACCTGGAAGGTTCCGTACCTGCGCCGCAACATGGGGACGGTGTTTCAGGACTTCAAGCTCCTTCCCGGAAAGACCGTTTACGAGAACGTGGCCTTCGCCCTCGAGGTGATCGGGCGTCCCCGCCACGTCATCGAGTCACAGGTGCCCCAGATCCTCGAGCTCGTCGGCCTGGCCGAGAAGTCGCAGCGGTTCGACTACGAGCTGTCGGGCGGTGAACAGCAGCGGGTTTCCATCGCCCGGGCATTCGTGAACCGGCCTCTGATCCTGCTCGCCGACGAGCCGACGGGGAACCTCGACCCGGCGACGGCCGAGGGCATCATGCGCCTCCTCGACCGCATCAACCGCACCGGCACCACGGTCGTGATGGCGACCCACGACGAGGGCATCGTCAACACGATGCGCCGTCGGGTGGTCGAACTCGACCGCGGGCTCGTGGTGCGCGACCAGGCCCGGGGCGTCTACGGGCTCCCGGCGTAGGCGGGGTCCTGATGGCTTTCAAGCTCGACTACTTCGCTCGCGAGACGATGGTGTCGCTGCGGCGGAACCTGGTCATGACCCTTGCCGGCATCCTCACCGTCGCCGTCTCCCTCTTCCTGTTCGGTGGCGTGGTGCTCCTCTCTCGCATGGTTGACCACGGCACGGCGCGCTGGAAGGAGGGAGTGGAGCTCGAGGTCTTCTTCGTGCCCACCGCCACTCAGCAGCAGATCGACGACGTACAGCAGGAGCTGAAGGACTCGCCCAACGTCAAGAAGTTCCGCTTCATCTCCAAGAAAGAAGCGCTCGATCTGTTCAAGAGGTTCTTCGCCGATCAACCGGAGCTGGTGGAGGCGGTCGATCCCGACACGCTGCCGCCGTCATTCCGCGTGGTGCCGAAGGATCCTGAGCTCACCGAGACCATCGCCGTGCAGTTCCGGGGGCGGCCCGGGGTCGACGAGGTCCTGACGGCCCAGGAGCAGGTGCGCCGCATGCTGCACGCCATCTCGTGGATCCGCCGGCTCTTCTTTGCCATCTCCGGCGTGCTACTGCTCTCATCGTTCTTCCTGATCGTGAACACCATCCGCCTTGCCACCTACGCCCGCCGCCGCGAGATCCAGATCATGAAGCTCGTGGGCGCGACGAACTGGTTCATCCGCATCCCGTTCATGCTTGAGGGGCTGGTCCAAGGGGCCGCGGGAGCAGGCCTCGCCTTTGGCGCCGTCTACGTGCTCCAGCAGATCCTCTCCGACCTCGTCGTGCGATCAGAGGGCGTGTTCCGGAGCTTCTTCATCACCACCGGTGACGCCGTCGGCATCGGCCTGTGGGTGCTCGTGATCGGTGGGGTGGTCGGCGTCGCCGGATCGGCCATCGGCCTGCGCCGCTTCTTGGACGTGTAGCCGGCGCCGCCGGGCACCGCCTCGGACGGCAGGGGCTCGTCCTTCGCTCGCCCTCGCTCGCTCCGCTCGCTCGCCCACCCACCCGCCACCTCGCTCAGGACGACCCCTGCCGTCCGGTGCCAGCGCTGCCCGACCCCAGCTTGGGATCGCCAGCCCGCCCACCAGCGTTCGGGTTGCGACACCCCCGGCGCCCCTTCCATTGCATTCCCGCGTTCCTGCCCGGGGCGGTGGCCGTCCGGCGCTTGACCTTGAGATGAGTGCTTGCTGCTGCAAGCAAGTGCAGTGTGGCTGGTGTTGGTGGTGTTGCTATTGAGGCCGACGGGGGTAGGATGCAGGCATGCGGAGGTCCACGTTCCTCGTCGCGCTCGCGGTCATGTTGGCCGCGCCCTCCGTGCATGCGCGCGCGCAGAGCGTGCCGGAGTCCTCGACGAGCAGCTCGACGACGAGCTCGACGGCCCCTCCAACGCCGTCCTCGACGACCTCGACCACCGCTCCCGAGGTACGGCGCCAGAAGGAGATCGAGGACCGCATCCGTCAGCTC
>JACPCJ010000066.1:0-36556 GCA_016179865.1 Actinomycetota bacterium
GGCCGCGGTGAGCGCGGCGACGGTCGCCGCACCCGCCCTCGCCCTCGCCGGCGCTGGGAACCGGGCCGTCGAGTTAGCGGAACGTTCCTTCGACCAGCGACTCGAGCTCGGCGACCAGCCCCGACTCATGGAGCCCGGGATCCACGTCGTCTCCATGGCCCTCGCTCAGGCGGAGTTGGGCGACGTCGAGAAGGCCGAAGCCCTCGCCCGCGCCGCCTACGAGGCGGCGGTCGAGGCCCGTCAGATCCAGGGTCACGCGTGGCTGGCGCTCATCCTCGGGCGCGTGCTGTGGCTGCGGCGTCTTCCCGAATCGCTGCGCTGGTTCCGAGAGGCGGCGTCGCTGTTCTCCGATCTCGACCAGGCGGGTCAGCGCCGGTGGTGCGTCGCTGGCGGGATGATGGTCGCCGCCATGCACGGCGACGCGGCTGCGGTTGCGGAACTTGCCGTCACAACCGACAGCATCGATCCCGGCCCCGTTCAGATGATGGCGAGCGACGTCATGCGAGCGCGGGCCTGGGCCTGCGTGGCGCGCGGGGATCAGCAAGACGCCAAGCAACTGTTCCGCCGGGCAGGGATCTTGGCCCGGGCGCGGGGTGCGTTCGCCCTCGAGGTCGGCGCCCGCCACGACCTCGTGCGGCTTGGCGAGCCCGGCGAGGTCGTCGATCGTCTGGCCGAGCTGGCCACCATGGTCGACGGCGAGCTCGCAACCGTGCGCGCCGATCACGCGGCCGCCCTGGCTTCCGGCGACACAGGGAACCTGGAGCAGGTGGCGGAGCGCTTCGAGACGTGCGGGGTTTCCGTCCTGGCCGCCGAGGCGATGGCGCAGGCGGCGGCGCTCCACCGCCGGGCCGAGAGTGCGCGGGCGGCCCAGCGCTGTGGCCAGCGTGCCGCTGAACTCGACGCCCTAGCGGGAGGCGTCTGCACCCCGGCCATGGCGCTCGCCGGCGAAGCCGCGGCCCTGACTCGGCGCGAGCGGGAGATCACCGAACTCGCCGCTCAGGGCCTTTCGAACCAGGACATCGCCGATCGCCTCGTGGTCTCCCGGCGCACCGTGGCCAACCACCTCCAGCGTGCCTACGACAAGCTCGGCGTCGCAGGCCGGCAGGAACTCGCCGCCGCCCTCGGCACGAGCGGTCGGCCGCCCGCGTAGGAGCGCGGAAAAGGCCTGTTTGTTCTGGGGCCCCGTACCACGTCGGCCCGGAAATTGAGTACGGCGTGCTCAGGATCGGCGCGGCCTCGCGGGCGCAGGATGGTCTTACAAAGGAGGCCATCAAATGCCTGGAATCAACGAGGTCCTGGAACGCCTGGTCACCGAGCCGGAGTTCCGGACTGCCATCGCCCATAACCCGAAGGCCGCCCTGGCGGGATACGCACTTTCGGCCGACGACCTCGACGTGCTGGCTTCGGAGCTGAGCACCGACGCCGGCGGCAACGGACCGGTGGAGGCGCGGACGAGCAAGGGCGCCATGCTCGGGCTCCTGTCGGGCCTCACTGAGGGCGCTGGTCCTGACGCCACCGACTTCGTCGACACCGACGGCGACGGCATCACCGACGCCAACGAGACCACCTTCTACGGCACCGATCCGCTCGACCCCGACTCCGACGGCGACGGCCTGAGCGACAGCGAGGAGGTTCACCAGCACGGGACCGACCCCCTCGACTACGACACCGACGGCGACAAGGAGAGCGACGGCAAGGAAGTCGTGCTGTTCGGTACCGACCCGTTGGCCAAGAACGTGTGGGTGGACCACGACCTCGACGGTGAACCCGACGTCTACGAGGTGCTTCACGGGACGGACCCGCATGACGCCGATACCGATGACGACGGGCTCAGTGATTTCGACGAACTCCACAAGCACCCCACCGATCCGAACAACCCCGACACCGATGGCGATGGCGTGTGGGACCGGTGGGAGCTCAAGGTGGGCACCAATCCCAACAAGGTCGATACCGACGGTGACGGCTGGTCCGACTACCTCGAACACGACGCCGGGACTGGGGCCGATCCGAACGCCCAGCCCGAGGGTGGCGACTACGACGGCGACGGCTGGAGTGACGCCAAGGAGTTTCAGGAAGGGACCGATCCCCTCGACCCGGCGAGCCACCCGGGCCCGGCGAACTGGATCGACGTCGACGCCGCGAACGCTGACGAGTCGGACCCGGGGAGTGTTCCCGTTGACGCCGGAGCGGACGCCGGTGGAGACGGTGCTCAGCCCAGCCTGTCAGTGCCCTCCGAACCGGACCACCCGGGGGAGGCCGTTCTCGGCGTGGGGCCCTCACCCTTCGAGCCCGAGACGCCCGAGGTCCCCGAGGATCTGACCCCGCTCGACCCGGTGGCGACCGGACACATCACCCCCGAGGACGGCATCGGGATCGAGCTCATCGACGCCGGCGACGGCGCTTTCGGCGACGCCGACTTCCAGGGGTCAGTTCCCGATCAAGACGGAATCGACACGAGCGAGATCGACGAGGCGGCCCAGGTCGCCCGCGATCCCAGTCTGCCGACCGGCGATCTCGACCCCGACGACGCATCGAGGAGCACCTGAGCGAAGTGGCGGCGTTCGTGCCGGGCCTCACCTTCCGCAGCTACCACTCAGCCTCGAACCCACAGAATGACTTCGCCATCGACTACGAGGCCGGGGCGACCCTCGACGCGGCCGCGCTTCCCGACGAACTTCGGGCCCAGGTGATGCAGGGCGCGCACGTCGGAGCGTCGACAGGCCCGCGGACCGCGGATCCGTCGGAGCGCCTGCGGGAACTGGCCGCGATGCGGGATCAGGGTCTCATCACCGCCGAGGACTTCGAGGCCAAGAAGGCCGAGATCCTCCGAGATCTCTAGCGATCGTGGTCGCCGCGGATCTGGCGAAGCTCCTCGATGACCGGCAGGTCCTTGGAGCGTCCGAGGGCCTCCTTGGACGCGATCAGGTCGTCGATCCCCGCGACGAAGACGGTTATGCCGAACAGGGCGTGGGCCTCGGCTCGCTTCCGCTGGGCTTCGTACCCGCGGGCGGCCGCTGTCGATATCACGACGTCGACAGGGCCAGCCGTCGTCGGGAATGACCAGGCCTCCGCTTCTTGAAAGGCGGCCGGCTCGCGGTGGCTGGTTTCAAACTCCCAGAGGTCGCCCGGCTGCATCGGAACGCGATCGGCCGGGATGTGCACCGCGGCCTCGAGGTCGTCCAGGGCGAGCACCATCCGATCGAGGTTCTCGGGTGCCGGCCGCGGCAGGAGGTCGATGTCGGCCGTCGGGCGGCTCGACCCATGGACCAGCGCCGCGACCCCGCCGACGAGCACGAACTCAACACCCTGGGCGTCGAGGGCCGCGAAGAGGCCTTCGGTGTCAAGGGCCTCGAGTTCGGAACTCCGGCCGAAGTCACCACGCGAGCGTTCTCCCCGACTCCGCTTCGCCTCTCGCGTCAGCCTTGTCAGACTGTCGTTCTGTCGAAGGCGCTGCTCGGGTGTCAGGCGCCGCTGCGCCAGTTGCTGCGCCTTCCAGATCGCCTCGTGGTCGGTCACCCGGCGCACGCCCGAAGGCTATCTGCGAGGTCGTGGGCTGGCGGTCGGTGGTGGCGTGTGGGCCGTTACCCGAGGGGTTCGAGCGGGATGCCGAGTGCGGATGCCGCGCCCTTCATGCGGCTGTCGTAGGTGGCCAGCGAGACCTTGACCCGCCTCGATCGGAGAAATTCGACCGACGCCAGGTGGATGGCATCCAACGTCCGCATCGGGACCGGAAACGGCTCCAGTGCTCGCTCCAGTACGGGCGGGGCGAGCTCGAGCAGCGACAGGCGGTCGAGAAGCTCGCGAGCGGGTTCGCCGTGCGACTCCCACACCCCACGCCCATGGAGGCGTACCACGGTCTCGTATTCGGTGAGCCGGCTGGAGACGAGGCGCTCGTCCCACAGAGCGGCGGGGGGTCGGCGATCCTCGGCCAAGAGCTGGGCGAGGACGACCGAGGTGTCGAGGTAGATCACCGGTCGGCCCGGTCCTCCTCCAGCTCGGCCAGCACCTCGCTGAGGGGCGCGACACCTGCCGGAGAAGGAACAGGGCCCGTCGCCGCCAGGGGAGGAGTGAGGTACCCACGGCGCATGGCGTCGGCGAGGACGGCGTCGCCCAGACCCTCGGCCCGGCTCGGATGCGGCGGGCCGAGTTCGGCCACGACCCGGTCCCGGTCGGATATCAGGACGGTCTCGCCGGCGGCGGCGATGCGCACGTACTCACTCAGACGGTTCTTCAATACCCGGAGGCCGACCGTTCGCACCTGCTCAATGTAGCTTCAAGAAGCTACATTCTACAAGGGGAAGAATGCCGGGGCGGAGCCCAGGAATTGAGTCACGCGTACTCACTCGCTTGGTCTCGACTTCGTGTTGACTGGCCTCATGGCTGCGATCGACGAAGTCCTCGAGCGTTTCGTCAACGAACCCGCCTTCAGGGACGCGGTAGCGGCCGACCCGGAATCGGCGCTCGACGGCTACGAGCTGTCGGCCGACGACCTCGAGCTGTTGGCGTCACAGTTCTCACGTGACGCCGGCGGACGGGGCGGCGTCGAGCGGCGCCTGACCAAGGCCGGGCTTTCGGGGCTCCTCTCGCAGGCGGCCGAGGACGGCGCCGGCTTGGCCGATTTCGACGGCGACGGCCTGTCCGACGAGAACGAGCTCCTGCTCTACGGGACCGACCCCGCCGACGCCGACAGCGACGACGACCTGCTGAGTGACGGCGAGGAGGTCCAGATCTGGGGAACCGACCCCAACCTCGCCGACACCGATGGGGACGGGCTGGCCGACGGGCCCGAGATCCAGAATTTCTACCCGTCTGACCCGTTGGACCCGAACGAGGACGGGAGCTTCGGGGGTTCGGTCACCGATACCGACGGCGACGGGTTCAGCGACTGGGCCGAGGAGAAGATCTACGGCACCGACCCCAACCTCGCCGACACCGACGGTGACGGCGCACAGGACCTCGTGGAGATCGTCCGGGGAACCGACCCCCACGACACCGACAGCGACGACGACGGCCTCAACGACCACCAAGAACTCCAAGGCAACTCTGAGAGCGACCCACTCAACCCCGACAGCGACGGCGACGGGTACGGCGACGGCCACGAGGTCAAGTACGGGACCAGCCCCGGAGACGCCGCCGACTTCCCCGACGCCCTGAAGGACAGCGACGGCGACGGTCTCACCAACGTCGACGAGGTCGACCAGCATGGGACCGACCCCCACGACGCCGACAGCGACAACGACAAGCTGAGCGATGCCGACGAGGTCCTCGTACACGGCACGGACCCGAACGCCGGCGACACCGACGGTGACGGGGTCCACGACGAGTACGAGCTCACCCACGAGCTTGATCCGCTGAACGAGGACACCGACGGCGACGGGTTCGTGGACGGGGCCGAGTTCCACTTCGGGACCGACCCCCACGACGCCGGTGAGTCACCCGCGCCCGGGCCCGCCAACCCGTTCCCGTTCCTCGCCGACGGCGAACAGCCGGGCGGCGGCGACGCGATCAGCCCAGACGACGTCGGTCACGCCACCGAACTCCCCGAGAAGGTCTCCGACGCCCCCGACGCGCATGGGCCCGACCTCCTCCATCCCGGCGAGGCCACCGACCCCGCGGGTGCGGCGGGGCTGGCACCACCCCCGCCGCTCGTCGATGTCGTCGACCCCGCCGACATGGGTATCGAATCCGTCACTGCCGAGCCGCAACTCGACGCCATCGAGCCTGAGGACGCCATCGCTCCTGCGCCGCCGCTGGACGACTCGGGCCTCGACGAGGCGAGCGCCGTCGGCTACGGCCCCAACATCGACGACGCCGGCCTCGACGAGGCGAGCGCCGTCGCCGACAACCCCCGCGACGGCGTGTAACGAGCCGCGCTTTGTGTCATGAAACGTCGCTCGGCAGCATCTGATGACAGGAAGCGGCGCAGACAGGCGGATGAAAACCCGTTCCCCCTCGACGTGGCCGACTCCGAAGCGAACCCACGAGAGATGTAGAGGACTCGCCATGGCCAGAACCGAACCTGCTCCCGGCATCGACGCCGTTCTCGAACGGCTGGTCACCGAGCCCGGGTTCCGCGACGCCCTCATGACCGACCCCACGGCCGCACTCGCCGGGTACGCCCTGTCCGCCGACGACCTCGAACTGCTGGCATCGCAGCTCTCCGACGACGCCGGAGCGGGCGGCTCCGTCGAGAAACGCACGACCAAGGCCGGGCTCGTCGGCCTCCTCGGATCGATGTTCGCCACCGCCAAGGACACCGACGGCGACGGGTGGTCCGACGTCTTCGAGAACGCCCAAGGGATGGATCCGGACGACCCGCACAGCGACACTGATACTGACGGGCTCAGCGACGCAGAAGAATTCAAGCTCGGAACCAACCCCGTCGTCACCGATACCGACGGCGACCTCCTGACCGACGGCGAAGAGGTGCACGACACGAACACCCTCCCGCTGAAGGCCGATACCGACGGCGACGGCCTGATCGACGGCCTGGAAGTCAAAGTCTTCGACACGAGCCCGAACCTCGGCGACACCGACGGCGACGGGCTGAAGGACGGCGAGGAGGTTCTCCTCGGCACCGATCCGAAGTTCCACGGGGCCGACACGGACGGCGACGGCCTCGGCGACGGTGTCGAGGTCAAGGCCGGAACCGACCCGCTCACGCCCGACCCCGCGCCTCCCGGCGACACGGCGTGGGGGTACGTCGGCACCGTGGGCGAGACCCTGGCCGATCAGGACACCGACGGCGACGGCCTGAACGACTACGAGGAACTCGTCCTCGGGACCAACCCCAACATCGCCGACACCGACCACGACGGCATCAACGACGCCTACGAAACCCTCCGCGGCGACACCGATCCCCTCGTACCGGCGGACGACGACGGCGACGGGCTGAGCAACAAGGACGAGCTGATCCAGGGGACCGACCCCAAGGACGAGGACACCGACGGGGACGGATTGTTCGATGGCAAGGAGGTCCACGATTACGGGACCGACCCCCTCCTCAAGGACACCGACGGGGACGGCTGGAACGACGGCGCCGAGGTCCTGTTCCTCAAGAGCGATCCTGGAGCCGCCGACAGCGACGGCGACGGCATCAGCAACGAAATCGAGAACTTCATTGGCACCGATCCGTTCGATTCCGACAGCGACGACGACGGATTGACCGACGGGTTCGAGCTGAAGACCGGAAGCGACCCCAGCGAGCCCGACCCCGTCAACGACCTCTATCAGGTCCAAGACGCCGACGGCGACGGGCTCGGGTATCTCGAGGAGTCGGCCCTTGGCACATCCGACGCCGACTCCGACTCGGACGACGACGGGCCCCTCGACGGCGAGGCGTACGTGCTGCGCACCAGCCCGACCAACTCCGACACCGACGGGGACGGGCTCAACGACTATGAGGAGCCGTCCGAGCACAAGAGCGATCCCGGCGACGCCGACACCGACGGGGACGGCCTCAACGACGGCCTCGAGATCGCCGACGGCGCCGACCCCAACGCGCCGGACAGCGACGGCGACGGCCTCTTCGACGGCGAGGAGCACTGGCTCCACAAGACGAGCCCGGCCCTCACCGACAGCGACGGCGACGGCCTCGCCGACAAGTGGGAAGTGGATCACGGGACGCTCCCCAACGACGCCGACAGCGACGGCGACGGGTTCAGTGACCTGGTCGAGACGCTGATCGCCAAGACCGACCCCCTCGACCCGAACAGCCACCCCGAGACCTCGCTCGAGGAGAGCCTGGGCGCCTCGAGCGCCGCCAAGCCCCCACCCTCGACACCGGCATCGACCCGGGAGCGGTTCCGGAGTCGGTCACCGAGGTTGTGGGCACCGTGGACCCCGGCGATGTGCCGGAGGCGGTCGCCGGGGCCGCCGACCCCGACTACCTCGGTTCCCTCGGCGACAGCGACGGCGACGGCTTCAGCGACCTCGAGGAGCTGCAGGGCGGGAGCGACCCCGACAACCCCGACAGCGTCCCGTTCAAGACCGATCCCGCCCCTCTCCCGGCCTCCGTGCCCAACGACGACTCCGGCATCGACGACTCCGGCCTCGACGAGGCGAGCGCCGTCACCGACAGCCCCCGCGACGGCCTCTAACGCGCCGCGCTTTGTGTCAGGAGAGGTCGCTCAGCAGCATCTGATGACGGGAAGGGGCGCGGGCGGGCGGTGTTACCGTGAAGGACGACGTCTCGTGTGAGGTGAGCGTCTGATGCCGACGACGCGTGCACCCCTGGCTGACGACCCGACCGTCGTCCCCACCCAGTACTGGCACGTGCTCGACGACGGCCGCATCCAGTGCGACGTGTGCCCCCGCGCCTGCAAGCTCCGGGAGGGCCAGCGCGGCCTCTGCTTCGTCCGGGTGCGTGAGCAGGACCAGGTCGTGCTCCGGAGCTACGGCCGCTCGAGCGGCTTCTGCATCGACCCCATCGAGAAGAAGCCCCTGAACCACTTCCTGCCCGGCACGACCGTCCTCAGCTTCGGGACCGCCGGGTGCAACCTGGCCTGCCGCTTCTGCCAGAACTGGGACATCTCCAAGTCGAAGGAGATCGACACCCTCGCCGACGCCGCCATGCCCGACACCTTGGCCCGGGCGGCGAAGGACCTGGGCTGCCACTCGATGGCCTTCACCTACAACGACCCGACGATCTTCATCGAGTACGCCATGGACGTCGCCGACGCCGGGCGCGAGCTGGGCATCAAGGCAGTGGCGGTCACGGCGGGCTACATCTGCGACGAGCCCCGGGTGGAGTTCTACTCCCACATGGACGCCGCCAACGTCGACCTCAAGGCCTTCACCCAGGACTTCTACAAGCACGTCTGCGGCGGCGATCTCCAGCCCGTGCTCGACACCCTCGTGTACCTGCGCCACGAGACCGACGTGTGGTTCGAGATCACCACCCTGCTCATCCCCGGCCACAACGACTCCGACGCGGAGCTGCACGCCGAGTGCGAGTGGATCGCCGAGCACCTGGGCGACGACGTGCCCGTCCATTTCACGGCCTTCCACCCCGACTTCAAGATGATGGACATCGAGCGCACCCCGGCGGCCACCCTCACCCGAGCCCGAGACATCGCCCGCTCCAAGGGCCTGAAGTACGTGTACACCGGCAACGTCCACGACAGCGACGGCGGCAGCACCTACTGCCCGGGCTGCGGCCGACGAGTGGTGGAGCGCGACTGGTACGTGCTCGGCGAGTACCACCTCGACGGCGAAGGGCGCTGCGAGTCCTGCGGGGCGCAGATCCCGGGCGTCTTCGCGGGCCCGCCCGGCACCTGGGGGCGCCAGCGCATCCCCGTCCGCCTTTCTTCCCGCTCGGAGGGGCCGCTCGGGCCCGGGGCCGACTCCCGCTCATGACCGAATTTGGTTTTGTTTCTCACACCATGACGCGGTAGGGCCACCAAGAATGTCGAGCGCCGCCACCCGTCCCCCCGCCGTCGCCGGCTTCTTCTACCCCGGCAACGCCGACGAGCTTGCCTCCGAGGTCGACCGCTACCTCGGCGGTGCCCCCGATCACGGGCTCACGCCGAAGGCGATCATCGCCCCCCACGCCGGCTACCGATACTCGGCGGCCGTGGCGGCTTCCGCGTACGCGGGGCTGAAACGGATGGCGGGCCAGGTGCGGCGAGTCGTGCTCTTGGGCCCCGCCCACCGCGTCCCGGTCGACGGGCTGGCGGTGCCCGCGGTCGACGAGTTCGAGACGCCACTCGGCACCGTCCCAGTCGACACCGACGGGCGGACCGCCGTGGCGCACCTGCCTCACGTCGCGGTCGACGACCTGCCCCACCAACCCGAGCACAGCCTGGAGGTGCACCTGCCTTTCCTCCAGCGCTTGTTCCCGGCGGGCTTCTCGCTGCTGCCGTTCGCCGTCGGGCGGGTGAGCCCCCATGAGGTCGCCGACGTCATCGAGCGCTGCTGGGGCGGCGAGGAGACCCTCGTCGTCGTCAGCTCCGACCTGAGCCACTACCACGACTACGACACCGCCCGACGCCTCGACGCTGAGACGACGCGCGCCATCGAGGGTCTGCGGGCCGAGAACCTTCGGGGCGACAGCGCCTGCGGTGGGCGCCCCGTCGCCGCGCTCCTGCTCGTGGCCCGCCGGAGGGGGATGCGGGTCGTCACCCTCGACGTCCGCAACTCGGGCGACACCCAAGGAGCCAAGGACCGGGTGGTGGGCTATGGCTCGTGGGCCTTTGTCGAGGGCGACAGCGAACCGCTCGACGAGGCGGAGGGCTGCCAACTCGTCGACCTGGCCCGGGAGACGGTTGAAGCCGTCGCCAACGGCGACGGGCAGGACCGGCCGGCCCCGGAAGACCTCGGAACGAGGCTCGGACGGCACCAGGCTGCCTTCGTCACACTCAAGCAGAACGGCCTCTTGCGCGGATGCGTGGGAGGTGTCGAGGCCCTCCATCCCGTCGCCGTGGCGGTGATGCAAGCGGCGCGCAACGCCGCCAGCGCCGACCCCCGCTTCCCGCCCGTCACCCCTGCCGAGCTGGCGCTGATCACGACCTCGGTGGCGGTCCTGTCACCGCTCGAGCGACTCACCCTGACCGTCGAGGCCGAGCTGCTTGCGCTCCTGCGCCCCGGCGTGGACGGGCTGGTGCTCACCGAGGGCACGTCGGCGCGCGGGGTCTTCCTCCCCCAGGTATGGGACGACCTCACCCAACCGGCCGACTTCCTGACCCGCCTGAAGCTGAAGGCCGGGCTTCCCGCCGATCACTGGAGCCCCACCCTCACCGCCCACCGGTTCACGGTGCAGCACTTCGCCTGACGGGCGAGCCCTACTCCACCGTCCACGGCGCCGACGCCCCCGGCCGGCGCGGGGGCGTCGGATCCAGATCGACCCGCCACGTCCGCCCGTCGACCACCAGCTTCCCCACGCCATTGACGAGGTCGAGCTTGAACGCGGGGTCGCACCGGCACTCGCGGCCACAGCACGCACCGGCGTCGCAGGCGGAGGAGCGCTGCATCTTGGCGTCGACGCTGATGTTGTGCTCGACGTAGGCCTCGATCTCGGCCGTGACCCGATCGGTGGTCGCCCAAGCCGACGCGGGCACTCGTGTGCCGGCCCCGATCACGACCTCGTTGCGGATGTCTATCTGGAGGGAGTCACCGTCGACGGGCCGGGCATCCCGTCCGGTCCCCCTGGTCGCCGCCTCCTGCCTCGGGCGGTTCGGGTGTTCATGGTCGGAGGGCTGCTGGGGCAGGTGACCGGCCTCGACCTGTTGGAAGTACTGGAGACCACCCTCGAGGCCGACGCTGGCGCGCCCGACGGCGGGGGCCTGCACCGGGCAGGCGTTCCCCGGATCGGCGTTGGTGCACTCGTGTCCCGGCAGGATGTCGACGTCGCTCAGGCCCTCGCACGCGTACCGGTGCCGATGGTCAGGGCACTCGCTCTCGAGCCGGGCCCTGAGCACGTGGAGTTCTTGCCAGTCGATGCTCGACGACGGGTCGAACGGTTCGTCGAAGGGTTCGACGCCGCTGCGGTTGTCAGCGTCAGAAATCTCACCGCGACCTGGCGGCCGGTCCTCGCCGGCGGCCTCTCGACCGGGAGCGTCGCCGAGCCCTTGCATCCACTCGAGGGCTCCCGAGGGGCCGTTCCGGGCTCCGGCCTTGCCCCACACGTCAAGACCTGACCCGTTGAGGTGGTTGAGGGGGATCCGGAGCCGCCCGCCCGGCCCTTCCACCGCGGGGTCGTCCTGCCGTCCCTGCACGGCGAACGCCGCCCGCTCGACGGTCATGGTGAGGCTCAGCACGTACACGCAACACTCGTGCCCCGCGGGCTCACGGAGAACCGTCCGCTTGCCGTCCGCTTCCCAGTACGCCGCCCAGTCGCAGAAGTCTCCGACGAGGATCGGGACCTCCGGATCACCGGGACGGCGTCGCCACCAGAGCAGCAGCCCGACCAGCCCGCCCCCGGCGACGATCAGTGCGATGACGATGCCAACGGGGAATCCGCCCTCGTCGGCTTCATCCACGAGAGGCTCGTCGGGCGCGTCCTTGGGCGGTTGTGGTGCCGGAGCGGGTTCCGCCTCTGGCTCGCCAGCTTCTCCCGCGTCCGCCTTCACCGTGATCGTCGGTGAGACGTCGCAGCTCTTGGGGTCGCCCTCGGCCGGGGTGTTGAAGGCTGCGCCCTGGATCGTCTTCGTTGCGGCCAGCGTCTGGTCCACGTCGAAGATCACCGTGCGGCCTTCGACGTCGACCTCTACACCAGACGGGACGATCTCGCCGCTAGCGGGGTCGACCTCTCCTTCGCGTCTGGCGCCGTCGTGGATCTCGAGCAGGAACTGGCGTTCGCTGCCGTCCGCCTCGACCTTCCGCACGAGGATGGCCCACGAGAACTGACCCTGGATGATCGCTTCGATGTCCTCGGCGACGGTGACCTCGATGAGGATGCGCCCCTCGTCGCCGCCTTCCGAGACCTTCACTGACGTGACGTCGCCGGCGGTGCGGTCAGGGAGGGTGTCGCTCGCTTCACAGTCGACGGCGTCGCCGCCTTTGTCGTCGACCTGGTTCTCGGCTGCCGCCGCCGGGCCACCTACCAGAACGATCCCCACGACAAGCCCGGCACCCCGTCGTGCCCATGCCCGCATGATCCGAACCTCCCGACGGGCGAGACGCTACGCCACCCGTGGCACTTCTGCTCATGGGCCGCCGTGTGGGGCTGTGCGGGAGAACTTTGAGGGAGAACGTGACCTTTTGTCCGAACCAGGAATGAGTACGGCGTGCTCAGGCGGGGCCTCGGCGTCGATGGTTGACTACGACCATGGCGAGTATCGATGACGTCCTTGAACGGCTGGTGGCCGACTCCGATTTCCGCGAGCAGCTGACGCGTGACCCGAAGGAGGCGCTGGCGGGGTACACGCTGAGCGCGGACGACCTCGACCTGCTCGTGTCCGAGCTGTCGGCGGACGCCGGCGAGGCGGGGGCCGTGGAAGGCCGCGTGACCAAGGCGGGCCTCGCGGGTCTGTTCTCCAGTCTCTTCGCCGGCGGCGGCGGTGCCCCGAGTGTGATCCAAGGCGTCGAAGTGGCGAGCGACTCGATCGACACCGACGGTGACTTCCTGAGCGACGCCGACGAGCTGGCCGCGGGCACTGACCCGCAGAACCCAGATACCGACGGCGACGGCCTTCCGGATGGGTGGGAGGTCAAGGGTGTGGAGAGTGATCCCCTGGCTCCGGACACCGACGGCGATGGGATCAGCGACTACGACGAGGTTGCCGGGAAGACCGACCCGCTCGACGCCGACACGGACGACGACGACCTCTCGGACGGCGAAGAAAAGGCGCTCGGCACCGATCCCACGAATGAGGACACCGACGGCGACGGCGATCCGGATTGGGCGGAGGTGAAGTGGGACCACACCGATCCCCTGAACCCCGACACCGACGGCGACGGCGACTCGGACGCCGAGGAGGTCGTGGCCGGCAGTGACCCGAACAACCAGTGGAGCAACCTGGACGACCTCGACGGCGACAAGCTGTCCAACGCCAAGGAGGCCGAGCTCGGAACCGACCCGAACAACAAGGACACCGACGGCGACGGGCTGTCGGACTACGAGGAGCAGTGGTTCGCCGACCCCCTGAACCCCGACTCGGACGACGACGAGTTGCTCGACGGCGAGGAGAAGGCGCTCGGCACGTGGGGCATGGATGCCGACAGCGACGACGACGGTGTGATTGACGGGTGGGAGGTGAAGCTCGGCACCGACCCGCTCAACGCCGACACCGACGGCGACGGCCTGAGCGACCTCGACGAGCTGCAGTGGGGCAGCGCCACGAGCCCCCTCGACGCCGACAGCGACGACGACGGCGTGTCGGACGGGGTCGAGGCGTTCCTCAATGACGCGGCAGGCAAGATCGACGTCACCGACTCGCTTGGTGGCGACCCCTCGCCGCCCGTTGACCCCGATCAATTCTCCGACCTCGACCTGGGCATCGAACTCATTGATCCCGCCGACGAGGGCGTTCCCGCCCCCCCGCTCAACGTCGACCCCGACACGTTCGACGACGTGTCGGAGGCGCTCGAGCACTCGGGCGAGAAGCTCGGCGACCCACCGCTTCCGCAGGACGGCGACGACGGCCAGGGTGATTCCGCCCCCCCGCTGAACGTCGATCCCGACACGTTCGACAACGTGTCGGAGGCCGTGGGCGGCCAGGACGAGCCCGCTCCGCCCCCGCTCAACGTCGACCCCGACACGTTCGAGAACGTCGGTCAGCTCCTCACCAACGCCGACGGCGAGGGGGACGGCGACGGGGACGACTGAGGTGCCGGGACTCGACGACGCCCTGGAACGCCTCGTCACCGATCGCGAGTTCCGCAGTCAGTTGCGTACGGATCCGAAGGGGGCGCTGGCCGGCTACGACCTCACGGCCTCCGACCTCGACATGCTCGCGGCCCAGATCAGCGACGACGAGGGAGGCGGCGGGTCAGTCGAGGCGCGGACCTCGAAGGCCGGCTTCGCAGGCCACTTCGCCGATCTCTTCGATGGCGCGCCCTCCAACACGTGGGAGTCACAAGACGCGTCGTTTCTCGGTGTGCCCGATGGCGAGTCGGTCGACGGATACGACGTCGACGCCGGAGACGGAGACGGAGACGGAGACGCCGACCAGGTCACCACGACCGTCGAGGAGTTCGACTACAACGAGGCTGGCCGCGTGATCGAGCACGACACGGAGACGGAGTCATCGGACTCCCCGAACCTCCTCCACGCAGACGCGACCGTCATGGACTACAACGACCTCGGCGACGTCGTCGAGGAGGAAATCGTCGACCACGAGCCGGGTGTCCTCGACGCCGCCGATCCCGATCCCGAACCGACGCCCGGGCTGGGCCTCGACGAGCCGGACAACATGCCGTCTCCGCGGACCGAACCCACGTACGAAAGCGAGCTGGAGCCCACCAGTGACGACGGCGAGTCGGGTGAGGGTGACGGCAGGGGCGAGGACGACTGATCGGGCCGTTCGCGCGACAATGACACCGGCGTCAGGTTTTTTCGACGAACGAAGGGGCGCGGTCATGGCGACGACCGAGGAATCCATCCAGCAGGACCTGCGGCGCAATCCCATGGCGCCGGCCATCCCGGAGCTGACCCCCCACCAGGAGCTGGCGCTGCTGGCCCGGATGCTCTGGCGTGAGGGTTACGACGACCACCTCTCGGGCCACATCACCTACCGCGATGACGACGGCACCCTGCTCGCCAACCCCTTCGGGCTGCCGTGGGATGAGATCCGCGCCTCCGACGTCATGCGCATCGACCTCGACGCCCGTCCCCTCGAGGGCCAGTGGACGGTGACCCCCGCCATCACCCTCCACACCGAGCTGCACAAGGCCCGCCACGACATCCGTTGGGCGGTGCACAACCACCCCGTGTGGGGGACGATCTGGTGCAACGTCCAGCGGGTCCCCCCGATCTACGACCAGACCTCGGCCGAGCTGATCGACGAGATCGCCCTCCACGACGAGTTCACCGGGCCCGTCCAGGACGTGGCCAACGCCAAGGGCTGCGTCGAAGCCATGGGCGACAAGCCGGTGGCCCTGCTCGCGAACCACGGCGTCTTCGTGGTGGCCGAGAGCGTGGCCAAGGTGTACCACCGGGCCTCGACGCTCGAGTGGCGCTGCCGCAACGCCTTCCGCACCGAGACCCTCGGGGGAGGAGTGGAGTTGAAGCCCGACATCGCCCGGGCCTTCGGCGAGCTGTTCGACACCCCAGTCGCGTTCCCGGGACTCTGGGAGGCCATGGTGCGCCGCGAACTCCGCCTCGACCCGTCCGTGCTCGACTAGTCCCTTCGCGCACTCCGCGCCATCTGCCCGCCGCAAGCGGGCAAAGCTGCTCAAGGCCCCACGCGGGCCGGTCGTTGCTGCCCTTGGGAGAGGAGCAACGAAGTGCGCACACGCATCACCGTCCGAACCGTCGCGCGCTACCACGGCGTGGTCACCGCCGCCGCGCTCGCCGCCGCCGTGCTGTCGGCCGCCTTCTCGACGCCGGACGAGGCCGCACCGGTCGAGCAGTCGCAGTCGGAGGTGCCGATTCTCTACTGCGTGCAGTCGTACTCGCCCGGGCCCGAGACCCACGGGCTGGTGTGCGACGGGGGTGACGGGACCAGCTCGTCGTCCACCAGCTCGTCGTCCACGACCTCATCGTCCACGACCTCGACGACCGAGGGCGGGGGTGGCGGTGGGGCCACGACGACCACCACCACGACGACCGCCACGCCCCAGCCGACCACGACCACGACCCAGCGCGTGTCGACTCCGACCACGCGCGGCGGCGACGGTGGCGACGGCGGCTCCGGTGGCGGCGGGGGCGGCGGTGGATCGGGGGGCGACTCGAAGAGTTCGGATTCCGGAGGCGGATCGGGAGCCGGCGACACCGGGACCGCCGGCGCGGGCTCAAACACGGGCTCGGGCTCCTCCTCGCAGGGCGGCAACAGCGCGACGCCGGGTTCCACCAGCTCGGGCGCCGGTACCTCGGATGGCGGGGGCGAGCGGGCCCGGACGGACGCCACCGGGGAGGCGAAGCGGGCCGCGTCGGTCGCCGTCGTGCCCGGCGCCCCAGCGGTGCCCGTCGACTCGCTGCGAAACGGGCTCGTCGTGTGGAGCCTGGCCCACGGCCTCTCGGCGCTCTACCTGCTGATGCGCCGGCTTCGCCTCTTCCTGTTCGCGCTGGCGAACCGACGGCGGAGCGAGGGCCGCGAAGGGGACTCGCCCGCCGCAGCCTCCGCCGATAGAGTTTCCTGACACGCACGTCAGGTTTCTTCGAGGGGGACCCGGTGAAGTTCTCGTTGCTCTACGAGCTCGACATGCCCGCCTCGCTCGAGAAGAGCGAGCACGACATTTTCCACGAAGCGGTCGAACAGTCGGTCTTCGCCGAGCAGATGGGCTTCGACTGCGTGTGGGCGGTCGAGCACCACTTCCTGAAGGAGTTCTCGCACTCGTCGGCCCCGGAGACCTTCCTCGCCACGGTGGCGGCCAAGACGGAGCGCATCCGCATCGGCCACGGCGTCGTGCTGGTGCCCCCGCCCTTCAATCACCCCGCCCGGGTGGCCGAGCGGGTCTCGATGCTCGACATCGCCTCCAACGGACGGGTCGAGTTCGGCACCGGGCGGTCGATCACCAAGGCCGAGCTGGGCGGCTTCAACATCAACCCCGACGAGTCCCGGGGGATGTGGGAGGAGGCCACCCGCGAGATCCCCAAGATGATGACCCAGGATCTCTACGAGGGCTTCGAGGGCCAGTACTTCTCGATGCCCGAGCGCTACGTGGTGCCGAAGCCGTTCCAGAAGCCGCACCCCCCGATGTGGATGGCCTGCACGTCACCGCCGAGTTTCGAGCTGGCGGGCAAGTACGGGCTCGGCGTTCTGTGCTTCACCATCGGCGAGCCGGGCGAGCTCGAGCAGCTCATCAAGGTGTACCGGGAGGCGATCAAGAACCCTGAGCCCATCAGCCAGGTGGTGAACGAGCAGGTGGCCGGGTTCACGGTGCTCCACGTCGGCGAGGACGACGCCGCCGCCCGCCAGCGGGCCGGCGAGGCCGCCGTCTGGTACTTCGGGAAGCTGTTCGAGTACTTCGGCGAGATCGCCAGCTACGAGGGCTACCGCGACTACCGGAAGCGCTTCGAAGACTCCAAGCACTTCTACGAGGAGGAAGTGCGCCAGAAGATGATCGACAACCTCGTCGACAAGCACGTCATCTGCGCCGGCGACCCCGACCGCTGCATCGACACCGTGAAGCAGTACGAGGCCCAGGGCATCGACCAGTTCATCGGCATCATGCAGGTGGGCGCCATCCCCCACGAAGACATCATGGAGAGCATCCGCCTCTTCGGCGAGAAGGTGATCCCCGCCTTCCGATAGGGCAAAGCCAGCCCTCCGAATTTGGTTTCGTTTCTCACACCATCGCGTGGAAATGAAACCAAGTTCGGGGTCAACCGCCGAGGCTGAGGGGGAACTTCACCGAGGCGCCGCCGTCGGCCACGACCGTCTGGCCCGTGACGTACGACGCCAGGTCGGAGCACAGGAACAGCGCCACCTTGGCGATGTCGTCGGGCTCGGCCATGCGACCCAGGGGGATCGACTTCGACGACTCGGCCTCCCGCTCGAGCGACAGCCGTTCGAGGACGCGTGGCGTGCGGACGGCGCCGGGTGCGACGGCGTTGACCCGGATGCCGTGCGGCGCCAGCTCGACCGCCAGCGTTTTCGTGAGCGACACGAGACCCGCCTTCGCCGCCCCGTAGGCGGCGTGGAAGGGAGCGGCGAACAGCCCGCTCACCGACGCGATGGACGTGATCGCCCCGCCCGTTGTCCCGCTCTGAGAGGCCGCTCGGGCCTTGGTCCCCTGCTCCACCATGACCCGGCCCGCGGCCTGGGACAGGAAGAACAGGTGGCGCAGCACGAGGTCGAAGCTCTGGTCCCAGTCTTCGTCGGTGAGCTCCAGCACCGGGTTCCAGCGGGCCACGCCCACGATGTCGACGGCGACGTCGAGGCCGCCGAAGGCGGCGACGGTGGCGGCCACGGCGGCGTCGACGTCGGCACGCACGAGCAGGTCGCCCTCGACGGCCACGGCCTCGGCCCCCAGGCCGGTCAGCTCGGCGACGACCGCATCCCGGCGTTCGGCGTCGACGTCCATGCAGGCCACCTTGGCCCCGGCGCCGGCGAGGAGGAGCGCCGTCGCCCGCCCGATCCCCTGGCCCGCCCCCGCCACCAGCGCGCCCTTCCCCGTCAGGCCCAGCTCGGTCACGCGAGCACCTCCTCGATGTGCGATCGGGGTACGAGCTCGGTCAGCTCTACCCGGTACTCGCCAACCAGCTCTCCCTCGACCCGCACCACCCGCCCGGTGAGCGACGGCGGGGCCTCGGCGGCCAGCCACAGCACCACGGCCGCAACGTGCTCGGGGGCCAGGCGCTCCGCCGCCCCTTCCACGTTGGCCAGGTACGCCTCCGACATGGGTGTGTAGGCGAGGGGGGCGACGGCGTTGACGGCGATCCCGTGGGGCGCCCCTTCCAGCGCCGCCGCCCGCGTGAAGCCGAACACGCCGCCCTTGGCGGTGGCGTAGGCCGCGCTTCCCGGGGCCTTGGGGTCGAAGGCGTGTCCCGAGACGGTGTTGATGATCCGACCCCCACCCTGCGCTCGCATCACGGGAAAGGCGGCGGCGGTGGTGCCGATCGTGGCCAGGAGGTGCACACCGAGGTGGTCGTCGATGGCGTCGTCGTCGAGGTCTTCGATGTTGCCGCGCACGCTGATCCCGGCGTTGTTCACAACTACGTCGACGCGGCCCCGCTCCTCGACGGCGTGGGCCACGAGCGCCCGCCCGTCGGCGACGGAACCGAGCGACCGTTCGAAGGCCGCGGCCGTGCCCCCCGCCCGCTCGATCTCGGCGGCCACCTCGGCGGCGCCGGCGACGTCGCACGCGAGCACCGCGGCTCCGGCGTCGGCCAGCGCCAGGGCGTGGGCGCGCCCGAGCCCCCGCCCCGCACCGGTCACCACGGCCACCTGGCCAGCGAGTCCTTCCCCCACGGGCGGGGAGTTGACCACACCGGGATTACCCTGCGCACGTGGTGGGAGCGCGGGTGACCGCTGTCGACGGCGTCACCGTCGCCCTCGATCGCGCCGACCCGCCGGGTGAGCCCACCGCCGCTGCCGTGGTCGCGCACGGGTTCGCCGGGACGCGACAGCAGAGCGAGGTGACGGCTGTCCGCGATGCCCTGCTGGAGGACGGCCTCGCCGTCTTCACCTTCGACCTCAGGGGCCACGGCGAGTCGGGGGGCGAGTCGACGCTCGGCGACCTCGAGGAGCACGATGTGGCCGCTGTCGTCACCGAGGCCGCCCGCCTGGGCCTTCCCGTCGTCGTGGTCGGGGCGTCGATGGGTGCGGTGGCGGCGCTGCGGTACGCGTCCGCCAATCCGGGGTCGGTCGCGGGAGTCGTCGCCGTCAGCAGCCCGGCGTTGTGGCGATTGCCGATGACCCCCCGGGGCTGGTTCTCGGCCCTGCTCACCCGCACTCCTCTCGGCCGGCGTCTCCTCCGCAGCCAGGGCATCCGGGTGGCAAGGAAGTGGACGGGCCCGGAGCCCCCGGTTGCCCTCGTGCAACGAATCGACGCGCCCGTGGCCTTCATCCACGGCCATCGCGACCGCTGGATCCATCCCGTCGCCTCACTCCAGCTCCACCGCGTTGCTCGGGAGCACCGGCGCTTGGAGCTGGTCTCGGGGATGGGCCACGCCTTCGATCCGCTGGCCATCCCCGCCGTCCGCGCCGCCGTCGCCTGGATCCTGCGCCAATCCTCAGCGTCTGCGTTGCACTAGGTGCGCACAGGGCGCATGCGCGCCGTAACGCGACGCAGACGCGGAATCACTCCCACCACCAGGCGAGGCCGGCGAGGGCGGGGCCGGTGTGGGCGATCATCGCGGCGCTGAATGAGCCGATGAACGCCTCGGCCGGGTCCTCCTTGTAGGTGGCGGCGGCCAGCAGGCGCCTGGCCGTCGCCTCGTCGTCGGCGTGCAGGGCGGCGACATGCAGGGGCCCCTCGTGCTTCCGGCGCCCGGCGAGGCACGCCTGGACGATGCGGTCGAGCGCCGCCTCCCGGCTGAAGGCCGGGCGGAGGGGGCGGACCCGCCCGCGGGCGAACTCGAACAGCGGATTGACCCCGAGCACCCGCCCCGCAAAGCCCGCGATGCCGGGGACGCGACCGCTGCGCACCAGATGGTCGAGGCTGTCGACCGTCGCCACCAGGCGCACCGCGTCGCGGACCCGCTCCGCCGCCGTCACGACGCCATCGAGCGGCTGGCCGTCGTCCGCGGCCTGCGCCGCCGCCAGCACCACCAGGGCCTCGGCCCCCGCCGCGGTCAAGGAGTCGATCACGACCACGTCGCCGGGGGCGTCGCTCGCCGCCACCACGGCCGCTTCGTGGGTGGCGCTCATGGCCGAGGCGATCGTGAGCACCAAGACCGAGGACGCCCGCTCCGAGGCGGCGTCGATGGCGGCTCGCCACTCGCCCGGAGCCGGCGCGGAGGTCGACACTCCCTCGTCCAGGCGCCCGACGACGTCGGCAAGGGGAAGCTCCCCGTCGGCGTGGTCGATCCCCCCGATGACGACCCGGATGGGCACGACGCCGATGCCGTACTTGCGGACCAGCTCCTCGGGCAGCGAGGCGGCCGAATCGGTGACGACGGCGACGGTCACGTTGCCTCCATCTCGGCGCGGGCCAGCCCCGGCCGGGCCAGGGCGGCACCGATCACCACCACGATGCCGGAGAAGAAGAGTACGAGGCGGGCCGGCTCCAGGCGGCCGAAGCCCGGCCACTGGACATCAGAGAGGAGGTCGGCGGCGATCCCGGCGCCGACGGCGGCCAGGGCGAGGGCGGCCCGGATCACCACGTGGAAGCCGGTGAACGCGAGAACGAGCGCCTGGCCGTCGAGACGGCTCTGGAGGAACGACATCCCCGCGGCCAGGGATGCGGCCGCGCCCCCACCGAAGGCGACGGCGCCCAGGAAGGTGAGGGCGAGATTGGGTGACAGGCTCATGAGCGAGATCACCGACCCCTGCACGAGGACGGCGAACCGTATCGCGATCATGCCCCTTGCTCCCGTCCACCGCAGGAGCCCGATTCCGGCCCCGGCCCCCACGCCGAAGAGCGCCACCAGCAAGCCGAACTGGGTGTTCGACGCTCCGAGAACGTCCCGGATGAAGACGATCCCGAGTGAGAAGAGGGCGCCGATCCCGAGGGCCGCGGCCGCCGTGGCTGGGAGCACGGCGCGCACCAAGGGGATCCGGAAGGCGTCGCCAAACGAGCCTTCCGAAGTCGCGGCGTCGGTGACGGCCTGGCTCCGGATCGAGGTGATCCGCCGGATCATCTCGAACGACACCAGGAAGGTGAAGGCGTCGAAGAAGAACGCGGGGCCGATGGCCGCCACGCCGGTACCCGAGGGAGCGAGCGCCGACACCGCCCCGAAGGCGCCTGCGCCGAGCGGGATGGTCACGTACGACGACGCCAGCACCAGCCCGTTCGCCAGCTCCAGGCCCTCGGACGAGCCGTCGACGAGGTCGGGGATGGAAGCGTCGCGAGCGGGGAGGAACACCAGGCTCGCCACCTCGAGCACGAACGCCCACAGGTAGACCCACCACAGGGCGTCGACGAAGGGCACGACGGTGATTACCCCGGCCCGAGCCAAGTCCATCGCCAGCATGAGGCGCCGGCGGTCGAGGCGCTGCACGAGGCGGGTGGCGACCGGGCCGGCGACCATCGTCGGGGCGAGGCGGAGTACGAGGATCCCGGCGACGGCGGTCGACGACTCGGTGAGGTCGAGCACGAGGGCCATGAAGGCGACGGTGGCGAGCCAGTCGCCGAAGGCGGAGGCGGTCTGGCCGACGATGAGGCGCCGGAAGTCGGGTCGGGCCACGAGCGCCTTCACGGCGCTGGGCTTCCGTCGTTGTCGAACACGAGCCGGTGGGCGTAGGTCTGGAGAGGCCGATCGACCGGGCGGTCGTTTCCGATCACCCGTTTGGCCAGCAGGGGGAGGAGGACGGCAGCGCCGGCCCATGCGGCGTCGGCGCCACGGAGGCCGGCGAGCGCGGGCACGAGCGCCAGGTCGGCAAGAAAACTGCCGAGCCCGGTCTGGCGCACGAGGCGGCCGACGGCGACGCCGATGGCGAGGACGATCGTGCCCGGCCAATGCCAGGCGAGGAACGCGCCGAGGGCGGGCGAGATCCCGCGGCCCCCCGCCCCCTTGAGGAACGGCGACCAGTTGTGCCCGGCGACGGCGGCTCCCCCGGCCAGGGCGGCCGCGAGGGGGTGATCGCCCCGGCCGGCCAGCAGCACCCCGAGCGATCCCTTGGCGACGTCGAGGATGCCGGCGAGGGCCAGTGGCACGAACCCGGCAACTTCGTAGAGGGCGGTGCCCGAAACGGTTCCGGTGCCCACGTCGCGAAGATCGACTCCCCGGGCCCGCCGAGCAAACAGGTTCGAGAACGGGATCGCTCCCGCCAGGAACCCGACCGCGATGACCGCCACGCCCGAGGCCATGGCCCCCCATCTTGCCTGTCACACCGTGTCGATAGCCTCCAATCGATGGAAGCGCCCTCGCTCCTGACGATCGCGGCCTATGGCCCCCCGGCCTTTGACGCGCTGCGCCGCGCACTCGCGGCGGCCAAGGGCGACGATCCTCTGGCCCCCGTCACCGTCGTGCCCCCCAGCGTCTACGCCGGGTTGTCGCTGCGCCGGGCGCTCGTCCACGAGGCGTCGGTCATCAACACGCGCGTCCTCCCGCTCGTGCGCGTGGCCGACCTGCTGGGCTCGGAACGGCTGGCGGCGACCGGCCGGCGCCCGCTCACGCCCGCCATTGCTGCCGCCGCCGTGCGCCTCGCCCTCGACGCCGCACCGGGGGTGCTCGACGCCGTCGCCGACGACCCCTCCACCGAGGACGTCGTGCTCAGCGCCTTCCGGGAAGTCCGCGAACTCACCGACGAGCAGCTCGATCGTCTAGCCGCCGGGGGGCGGCGTCAGGCCGACGTCGTCGGGCTCTGCCGGCGCGCCCGAGACTTCACACGCGACTTCTACGACGAACCCGAGGTCTTCGAGGCAGCGGCGAACGCGGTTCGTGACGGGGCGCCGGCGGCCCGAGACATCGGAGCCGTCATCCTCCACGTTCCGCACCGGCTCGCCGCCTACGAGTGGCCCCTGGTCGAGGCCCTCGGCGCCGCCGGATCGCTGTGGGCGGTCGTCGGACACACGGGCGACGACGAGGCCGATCGGGTCCTGGCCCCGCTCGTCACCCGGCTCGAACGGATTCTTGGCCCGCCGCTCAACTCTCTGGGAGAGGCCCCACTCCCGTCGCAGGTTGTCGTGGCCCCTGATCCCGAAGAGGAACTCCGGGTCGTCGCCCGGCAGATTCTCGCCCACATCGAACAGGGCGGCGACCCGGGCCGCGTCGGCGTCGTCGGAGTTCGCGGCGGCGCGCATGCCCTGATCGCCGAGAACGTCTTCGCCGAAGCCGGCGTGCCCTTCCACGGCCCGGCGCGGGCAACGCTGGCCCAGTCGGTCGCCGGTCGCACCCTGCTCGGCGCCCTCGCCCTTCCTGACGCGAGGTTCGCCCGCAGTGACGTCATGGCGTGGATGGCGGGCGCCCCCATCCGGGAGGCTCCCGGGCGAGGCGTGGTGCCGGCGGCGACGTGGGACCGGCGCTCGCGCCAGGCCGGCGTCACGTCGGGTGCATCGCGGTGGGGGCCACGTCTCAAGGCGCTCGCCGACCGCCTGGCCCGTCGGGCCGAAGACGCCGAAGGCGACGGCGACGGCGACGCCGAACGGGCCGGTCGAGTGCGGGCGGCCGCCGCCGAGGCCGCGGCGATGGCCGCGTTCGTCGAGACCCTGGCCGGCCTGGTTGCGCCACCTCCGGAGCGGTCCTGGGCGTCCTTTACGACGTGGGCCCAGGGCCTTCTGGATCGGTTCCTCGGCGGCGAGGGGGCCCACGACGACTGGCCCGACCACGAAATCGAGGCGTGGCGCGCCGTCAACCAAGTGCTGGACGCACTCGCCGTGCTCGACGAGATCGATCCCGGTCCAACCGTCACCCGATTCCGGCGGGCGCTGGAGCGGGCCTTGCGGGTCCCCGCCCCCCGGCGGCGGCGATTCGGGGAGGGGGTCTTTGTGGGCCCAGTGTCGGATGCGGTGGGCGCCGCCTTCGACGCCGTTTACGTCGTGGGCATGGTGGAGGGATCGTTCCCCACATCGGGCCGGCCGGGAGCGCTGATCACCGACTCGGATCGTGAACTGCTCGAGGGCGCGCTCCCGGGGGCGGCGCAGCGGCGGCTCGTGCAACGTCTCGAGTGGCGAGCGGCCCTGGCGTCGGCCCCGGTGAGCGTCTGCTCTGTACCCGCCACCGATCCGCGTGCGGGTCGCGAGCTGCACCCCTCGCCGTGGTTTCTGGAGGTGGTCACGGCCCTCCACGGCGAGCCGGTTTTCGGCTCGACGTTGCCGGCCCTCGCCGAGGCGCCGTGGCTGTTGCGAGTCGCGTCGCCGACCGCCGGACTCCTCTCGGCGTCGACGCCGGCGTCTCTCCGCGAGGCCGACCTCGGCGCACTCCTGGCCGGGGAACGCCTCCCCGAAATCGAGCGCGGGTTCGAGGCCATTCGCGGGCGGCTGGCAGACGCGCCCGGCGCGTGGGACGGCCTGATCGGCGAACCCGTCGCCCACGACGCCGACGCCGTGTGGTCGCCGACCTCGCTCGAAACCTGGGCTCGTTGCCCCTTCCAGTACTTCCTGGCGCACCTCTTGGCGGTCGAAGCCCTCGACGAGCCGGAAGACATCGAGACGTTGAGCGCCCTCGATCGAGGCAGCCTGGTCCACGAGGTCATGGAGCAGTTCGTGGCCGAGGCGGGGGCCATCGACCCGGACCGGGCTTGGAACGAGCGCGACCACCACCGCCTCGACGAGATCCTCGCCCAACATTTCGAGGAATACGAGCGTCGGGGGCGCACCGGGAGGGCGCTCCTCTGGGATCTCGAGAAGCAACGCCTCAGCCGCGACCTTCACTGCCTCCTCGATCACGATGCGGCGTACCGCTCGGAGCACGGCGTCGCTCCCGTGGCGGTGGAACATCAGTTCCCCGACGCCGATGAGCCGGCGCTCGAAATCCCCGCCGGTGGCCGTTCGGTCCGGCTTCGGGGGAGGATCGACCGGATCGATCGAGCCCCCGACGGCTCCCGGTTGCGCGTGCTCGACTACAAGACCGGGCGGCCCCTCGCCGCGTCGCCACGCAAGGACCCATTTGCCGCTGACCCCGTCATCGGCGGCACCCGGCTCCAGCTTCCTGCCTACGCGCTGGCTGCCCGCCGTGCCTTCGGTGAGGTGCCGGTGACCGCCCACTACTGGCACGTCGCCCAGCGCCACGGGTTCAAGCTCGAGGGATACGACGTCACCGACGCCGTGCTCGAGCGCTTCCGGGAGGTGTTGGCCAACATCGTCGACGGCGTCGAGAGCGGAGTTTTCCCACCCAACCCCGGGGACGAAGCCTGGAATCCCACCACGGGTCGCCCGACCTTCGAGCATTGCCGGTCCTGTGCCTACGACCAGGTCTGCCCCGTCGACCGTGACGAAGCCTTCCACCGCAAGCGAGGCCATGAGGCCCTCGAGGTCTACGTTCGCCTGGCCGCGCCCGCGCCCGGCGACGACGGCGACGAGGTCGGTGCGTGAACCACCTCGCAGACTCCCCGGCTCGAGCCCGCATCGTCGACGACCTCGATCACACCTTGTTCGTGGAAGCGGCGGCGGGGACGGGCAAGACGACGCAGCTCGTTGCGCGCCTCGTCACCCTCATCGTCTCCGGGGGCGGCTTCATTGCCGGCGGGCTCTCGCCGAGATCGAGGACGCCGCCGCCTGCACGCTCCACGCCTTCGCCCAGCGGATCCTCGCCGAGTTCCCGTTGGAGGCGGGGCTTCCCCCCGGCTTCGAGGTTCTCGACGACATCGAGTCCGCCGCCGAGTTCGAAGCCGCCTGGCAGGGTTTCGTCGCCGACCTGCTCGACCAGGGGGCAAGCGACGACAACGTCATCCGTGAGGCCTTCGGCCTGGGCCTCGAGGTCCGGCATCTCCACGACCTCGCCCTCGCCTTCCGTGCCCAGTGGGATCGACTCGTCGATGGGGTGATCGACGTGCCCCCGTCGGTCTCCATCGATCCCGAGCGGGTGATCCGCCCGCTGCGTGAGGCCGTCGAGCGGCTCTCGGCCTGCACTGCGCAGGAGTCCGACCTCATGGCCATCCACCTCGCCACCCTCCAGCCCCTGCTCGAGCAGTTGCGCGGGGCCGGGGGCCTCGAAGCCCTCGAACTCCTGCGCGGCGCTCCCAAGTTCACGTATACGAACGGTCAGGCGGGGAACTGGGGGGGCAAGGAGCCCCTCGCCGAAGTGAAGGCAGGGCTGGAACGAGCGCAGGCGGCCCGAGAGGAACTGCTGTCGGTGACCTGCCGCCGGCTCGTCGGCACCCTCGCCGTCCGTGTGCAGGCGTTCACGCTCGAGTGCGCCGCCCGCCGCCGGGCCCGGGGCCGGATCGAGTTTCACGACCTTCTGGTGCTGGCCCGCAACCTGCTGGCGGACGATCCCACGGTGCGGCGGGTGGCGAGCGCCCGGTGGCGATGGATCCTGATCGACGAGTTCCAGGACACCGATCCCATCCAGATCGAGATTGCGTCCCTCCTGGCCGCCGACGCGAGCGGGTCGGATGCTTCCCGCGCCTGGCACGAGTACGACGTCGAGCCCGGTCGGCTGTTCGTCGTGGGCGACCCCAAGCAGTCGATCTACCGCTTCCGGCGCGCCGACATGACTCTCTACCAGGCGGCGCGCTCGCGCCACGCGGACGGCTCCCTTCGCCTCGTAGCCAACTTCCGCTGCGCCCCGGTGGTGGTCGACTGGGTGAACCACGCGCTGGGCATCCTGATGGGGGCGGACGACACGGGGCGCCAGGCCGAGTACGTCGATCTGCTGGCCACCCGGGAGCATCCGGGCGCCAGCGTGCGCCGACTCGGCGATGGCTGCCACGACCCCATCGCCGACATTCGCCAGCGCGAGGCCCACGATGTGGCGCAGGAGGTGCGCCGGGCGCGGGAGCAGGGATGGCCGGTCCGAGACGGTGCGGGCGACTCGGAGCGGCCGATCCGCTATGCCGACATCGCCGTGCTCCTCCCGACCCGGCGCATGCTTCCCGACCTCGAATGCGCCCTGGCCGCAGAGGGCGTCCCTTACCGGATCGAGAGCCGGTCGCTCCTGTGGGCGACCCAGGAGGTTCGTGATCTGATTTCGGTCCTGGCGTCGGTGGCCACACCCGGCGACGAAGTGGCGACGGTCGCCGCCCTGCGTTCGCCGGCCCTGGCCTGCCCGGACACCGACCTGCTCGACTGGCGACGGCGCGGCGGCTCGTGGCGCATCGACCGGCCTGTCCCCGACTCCGTTCCCGCCGAGCACCCCGTGGCTTGGGCCTTCTCGTGGCTCCGCGAGCTGAGCGCCGGCCACCACTGGGAACCGCTGCACGTCACCGTCGAGCGGGTGCTGCGCGAACTGCACATTTCCGAACTCCAGACCGCCCACCAGCGGCCCCGCGACCGCTGGCGCCGACTGCGCTTCGTGCTCGACCAAGCCCGCGCCTTCGGGGAACGCGGTGGCGCCACGCTCGCGGCGTTCGTCGACTGGGCGCGCTCCCAGGCCGACGAGGAGGCTCTCGTGAACGACGCCATCCTCCCCGAGCCCGACGACGACGCCGTGCGCATCATGACGGTGCACGCCGCCAAGGGGCTCGAGTTCCCGGCGGTCTTCTTGGCCGGGCTCCACACCTACCCGCCGTCACGCCGGCCACCCGTCCTGTTCGCGAACGACGGGGCGGTCGAGGTGGCGGTGGGGCGCGTCGACCAGGGCTTTGCCACCGCCGGCTACGACGCGTGCTTGCACTCGGAAAGAGAGGCCGAGGGCCACGAGGGGATTCGCCTGCTCTACGTCGCCGCGGCCGGGGCACGACCGAGGGCGGAAGCGACCCCACTCCCTGTCGGCAGGCCATGGAGCGGCCTGGGGCGCGAGGCCTGGCGGGCCGAGCGCGGCGCGCGGCTGGAACGGGCCTTTCGGCTGCGGGCCGTCTCCGCCACGTCGCTGGGCGAATCCGACGGTGGGCGCGACGACGACGCGGGCGAGGGGGCCGCACCGCCGTGGCAGCGGGGCCGCGCGGGCACGTCGGTCGGCCGGGCCGTTCACGCCGTACTCCAGGCCGTCGACCTGGCCTCGGGCCAGGGCCTCGACCCCCTGGCGCGGGCGCAGGCCGTCGCCGCGGGGGTCCCCCATCGCGAGGCCGACATCGCCCGGGCCGTGCGAGCCGCGCTGGATTCGCCCCTGGTCCGCGCCGCCGTCGACGGCGGCCGCTACTGGCGGGAGGTCTACGTGGGCACACGCGTCGGCGACACCGTCCTCGAAGGGTTCGTCGACCTGCTCGTCGAGCGTGACGGGGCTCTCCACGTGGTCGACTACAAGACCGACCGCGTTGACGGCGCCGCCCAGTTGTCCGACCGGTACCGGCTCCAGGGCGCCGCCTACGCCCTCCTGGTTCAGCGTGCCCTCGCCCGGCCCGTGGAACGGTGCACCTTCCTGTTCGTCGGCAGCGGCCGCGCCGTCGAAGTCGCCATCGACGACCTGCCGGCCGCCGTCGACGACGTCCTGGCCCGGCTGGAGTAGGGCGGGGAACGGCGGCTTCCCAAACGCCCCCGCCGTGAGAGGTGCGACATGGCGGCGCGCAGGTACGGGATACGATCCCGTTCTCCCATCGGCGATCGAGGGGGTAGTTCGTGCGACGACGGTCGTTGGTGCTGCTGGGTGGCGCGGTGCTGTTGCTGTCCGCGTGCGAGGTGCGTTCCGAGGTGGTCGTCACCGTCAACGAAAACGGGTCGGGGACCTTCGAGCTGCTCATGGCAGATGACCAGGGCGGCACGCTGCGGCTGGCGCGCCAGGGCACCGACGCCTTTGCTCCCCCCGTGGTCGACGGAGTGAAGGCCCCGCCCCCGCCCAAGCGGCCCGACCAGATGATCTTCGGCCAAGACGCCTTCCTCCGGTTCCTCGACGACTACTTCCGCGACTTCTTCACCATCTTCAAGTCGGCGATCGTGCAGCAGCGCTCCGCCTTCAGCCGGGAGGTCAGCGACGTCTTCGTGGCCTACGACGACTGGGACTCTGCCCTCGACTCGGAGGAGTGGGGCACGTTTCTCGACGACGGACTCGACACCTTCGTCGACTACGAGGAGCTGGACCTCGAGGGGCTGGACGTCGAAGACGGCTTCGAGGACGACTTCTCGGAGTGGGAAGACGAGTTCGTCGACTGGGGTGACGAGTACGGCGACGACTACTACGGCGACGAGTTCGACGACTACTACTACGACGAGGGGTTCTACGACGAGGAGGACACCGGGGACGAGGACACCGGCGACGATGGCACGGGTGAAGAGGACACGGGCGAGGGCGACTACTACGACGAGGAAGACCCCGGATACGAGGAAGACCCGTACTACGAAGAGGACCCGTACTACGACGAAGGCGGCGGCGGTGACACGGGCGATGAGTTCGGTCGGGCGGCGCCGACGGAAGGCATCACCGGCGCCCTCGCCAACACGCCCTTCGAGTCACTCGAAGGCCTGCTGCCGGCGGGGTGGGAGGCCCGCCCCTACGACGAGGACGGCTTCAAGGGTGGGGTCCTCTCCTACGACTTCAAGGATCTGCGCCAGCTCGACCGGGCGATCAAGCAGCTCAACGCCGCCGTCGCCGACGACACCTGGCCCTTCGACGGGTTCACGTTGCGCCGGCAGGGCGACGAGTACATGTTCGAGATCAAGCCGAAGGACCGGACGCCCACGGGGGGTGAGGAGGCCCGCGGCGCCTTCAACGCTCTGAAGGATGGAGTCGAAACCCGGGTCACCCTGAGGACGCCGGCCAAGACCAATCCGCAGATCAGGAAGGCCGAGGGCCGGCTCCAGGAGAGCTTCCTCCGGGCAGAGCGCGGCGCCTTCGACTCGGTCACCGTGCTCATGCCGATGGAGGGCGGGAAGCCGATCTCCGCCACTTCTGATGTTCCCGAGGGAGCGCCCGACGAGGACGGCGGCGACGGCGGCAGCAGCACCGCCCTCGGGTTCCTCATCATCGGCCTCGCCCTGGCCCTGGGCGTCGGGGCCGTGATCTTTGGCCTGATGCGACGCCGAGCGGCGCTGGCCACCGGCCCAGACCCTGGCCCGCCCGGAGGGTGGATGGCCCCGCCCCCGGCCCCGCCGCCGGATCCTCCGTCCCCGGATCTGCCGCCGCCACAACCACCGCCACCGCAAGGACCCGGCTGACTCGAGACAGCGCCCCGGCCATCCCTGGCCGGGGCGCTGTCGTTACGCCACCGGGTTCGGATCGGGGTCGAGATTGTCGGGGCGGTTGTTTCGGGGGCTGTTGACCTGCGTGCGCACCGGATAGACGGCGATCGCCTCCGCAGGCGCCGGGACGAGCAGCTTCTTCAGCGCTTCGACGTCGTCGTTCTCCGGATCGAGCCACGCGTCCCAGTGTTCGCGCGGCAGCACAACCGGCATTCGGTCGTGAATTGGCGCCACGATCGAGTTCGGCAGACCGGTGATGATTGTGCAGGAGCGGACGTCGGCCCCTTCCTCGGATGCGTCGGCCGCCTTGTCGTGCCACCGCTCCCACAACCCGGCGAAGGCGAAGACCGGCTCGACGTTGGGGTGGATGAAGTACGGCTGCTTCTGCTTCCCAGACTTCTTCCATTCGTAGAAGCCGTCGGCCGGGATGAGGCAGCGACGGCGCTCGAAGGCCTTGCGGTAGGCGGGCTTCTCGGTCACGGTCTCGGCCCGGGCGTTGATCATCCGGTTTCCCACGGAGCGGTCCTTCGCCCAGAAGGGGATCAGACCCCAGTGGTAGGCGTCGAGGATCCGCCTGTTCCCCACGTCCTCGACCGCCTCCTCCACCACCACGGTGACGGACTGCGTGGGCGAGACGTTGAAGTTCTCGCCGGTGTCGGTTGCCGCCAGCTCGTCGACGCTGAAGTAGTCAGCGAGCTGTTGGGGGGAATGCGTGGAGACGAAGCGCCCGCACACGGCCGGTCACCCGGCGGGTCGCCGAGCCACACCCTGGATCTGGGGCCGGACGATCCCGATCGGGCCCGGTGCGTCCCAGTGCTCGATCTCTTCGACTTCGAATCCGCCGGCTCGGATGGCGGCCTCGGTGTCGCGGTTCGGGTGGCAGCCGACGCCGAACCACTTCCAGAGCGGGAGCCAGCGGTCTTGCCACTCGGCCAGGGAGCCAACGCCTCGAACGTGCTCGAGGAAGCGCAGCTCGCCGCCGGGCCGCAGGACGCGGAAGACCTCGGCGAGGGCGGCCGGCAGCTTGGGCACCGTGCAGAGCACGAGGGTCGAGACCACGGTGTCGAAGTGGGCGTCGGGGTAGGGCAGGTCGTCGGCGCCGGCGGCGATGAACTCGACGGGAACCGCGCAGGTGCCGGCCTTGGGGGCCAACTTCGCCCGCATCGCCTCCGAGGGCTCGGCGGCCACGAGGTGCTCGGCCAAGCGATAGTGCTCGAGGTTCAGGCCGGTGCCGGCGCCGATCTCGAGGACCGATCCGGAAGCCTCGCCCACGAGTTGTGCCCGCCGCTCGGCGAGGAAGACCCGCTCGGCGGGGCCGAGCATGGCGTCGTACACGGCAGCGAAGGCACGCTCGCGGAGCATCAGCGGGAAGCCTATGGAACGAGTTCGAAGGCGTCGACGTGGGTGGGACGAATCACCGAGAAGTCGCGACGGTCGAGGGTGGCGATCGTGGTCGCCCCGAGCCGCTCGGCGGCGGCGACCACGGAAGCGTCGACCGTGCCGAGGGGGAGGTCGCGATACTGCGCGGCCAGCTCCGCGATCCGGTTCCAATCCCCGTCTGAGACCTTCTCGATCTTGACGTCGCCACCGGCCACGCCGGCAAGGAACCGCGCCTCGATGTCCGGACCAAGCCGGCTGCCGATCAGGTAGCCAACCTCACCGACAACGAGCGTCGGAACGACGAGGGCACCGGTGTAGTCCTCGAGGAGCGACCGACAGGCTCGGTGGTGCCTGTCGCCCGAGTCGGCGACTGCGTACAACGGCCCCGTGTCAACGATAAGGATCGGACCACTCTTCCCGGAGGATCTCCTCGACCCGTTCGGAAATGTCGGTTTCACCGCTGTGCCCGATCCCGGCCCAGGGGAACCGGCGCGGCTTGCCGATTCCGAGGAACGTCTCGATCGCCTCCCGGGTGAGCTCCGAGATGGTCATGCCGCGACGCCCGGCCTCGGCTCGCAGCGCGTAGTCGACCTCGTCGGGGAGCTTGATGGTCGTGCGCTTCATGATATGCCAGCATACCCTTCATCCCGTCCCCGCCCGCGCGAAGAAACACCCGGTGGTCACGCGCCAGGCGGCGGCGGGGGGTTGTCTCCCGCGGAAGAGGTCGAGCGCAGCCGGTTGTGGGCATACGTACTCGCCCCGGGGGTCGAGCACGTGGAGGTGGAGGTGAGGAACGCCGCGGGCGTTGCCGGTGTCACCGGACAGCCCGAGCACGTCGCCCGCGCTGACCCGCACCCGATCCGGCACGCTCACGACTGACAGGTGGCACGACACATAGCGGCGCCGGTCGTCACCCGCCACGGTGACGCCGAGCCCGCAGCGCTCGCCGGTGTGGGTGATGGCCACCCCGGCCGTCACCGCGAACACCGGTGTTCCGCTGGGGACCATCAGGTCGGTCGCCGGGTAGTCATGGTGGGGCGCGCCCAAGGCGCGTTCGGTGACCAACGAGTCGGGTACGGGGAGCGAGTAGGCGCCGACGCCGGGCGCCCCGGGGTCGGCGAGGGTGACCCGGGGCCCGAGCGCGGCCTGGTTGTTGGGTGCGGAGGCGAGCGCCAGGACGAGGGCGAGAAGGGCCGGTGGATTCACACCCGGGCCAGGGCTCGCAGGCGGCCCTCGGCCCGCAGCCGTCGCTTGCGGAGCGTCTGCTCGCTCTCGCCGTGCTCGCTCGCAAGGTCGGCCATGGGAACGCCGGCGAGCCGGGTGAGCGCGATCAGGCGGGCCGACTCGCGGTCCACGTGTCCCGAGCGCACGGCCCACCCGAGGAGCCCCACCACCTCGACGGCCGGGGCGACCACGCCGCCGACCGCAGGCAGGTCCATTTCCCCGACCCGGTGAAGCGACACGTGTCGTTCCGCGTCGCGGGCCGTCGCGAGCAGGGAATGCCGCACGTCGAGAAGCACGTTGGCGGCGATCTTCCGGGGCCGCCGCTCGATCGGATAGGTCCGGATGCGGTCGATGGCGGCCGCCGCGATCACGGCGGCGCGTTCGAAGCGGTCACCGATCTGGTAGCGCTTGAGGAGCGCCTTGCACCCGGGCAACAAAAGCTGGAGGAGCACGCGGGCGGCGTCACGGTCGTGGGGAGCCCGCCGCGCCAGTCCGGCGAGGACCCGATCCGTGACGTCGCCGGCAGCGTCGCGGCGCTCGACGGATGCCACGAGGGCGGTGAGGGTGGGGAACCGGAGCTCGGGGGCCTCGGCGCCCCACCGGGCGAGGGCCCGCTCCATGCGGGGGGACCGGGCGAGGGTTTCCCACTCGTGGTCGAGCCGATCAAGGACGTTCATGGGCAGCCTCCGTGCGACGTCGGACGGAGGGAACTTGGACGGCACGCCTGGGCCGATCGCTTGCCGGCCCGCTGGGCCGGCAAGGCGCGGCCGCGTACGAAAAGTCATACTTTCGATGTGCTCCGCCGCACCATCACCATTCCCGAGGCCCTGGCCGCCGCCATCGACGAGCTTGTGCGGCTCGGAGCCGTGCCCAGTGTGAGTCGCTTCTTCCAGGACGCGGCCCGAGTTCATCTCGACGGCCTGAAGGCGGAACGAGCAGCGGCTGAGGCGCTGCTCCTCGACGCCGCCGAGGAGGAGGCTCTCGCTCTGGGAGACGCGGGCGAGGAGCTGCGCTCGCCGTGGGGGCGCTTGCGATGACCCAGCCGCGGCGCGGGGAGGTGTGGGCCTTCGACGTGGGGCGGGGCGAGACAATCCCCCTGGCCGTGGTGCAGTCCGACGCCCTGAACGCGCTGGCGCCGACGATTGTGGGTCTGGTGATGACGGCCCGGGCTCAGCGAGCAGGCGAGCCCCTCGTCGTGGCCCTTGACCACGCCAGGGCCGGGCTGGCCGCCCCGGCGTGGGTGAAGGTGACCCAGGTGCGCACCGTTCCGGCGTCCTCGGCGGTCACCCGGCTCGGCGTGATTCCAGCCGACGCGTTGGAACGGGTCGACGGCGCCCTCGCTGAGGTGCTCAGCCTCGGTCGATCACGGTGATCGGGTCGCCGACCCGGATGCGACCGGGCTCGATCACGCGGGCACAGATCCCGCCCCGGCGGGCCGCCAGGGCGCGGGTCATCCCCGGCTCGGTGATCGACTCGACGTACCGGCACGGGGGTCGGGGCCGGTCGTAGGCGAGGATGGCCTCGCCGACAGAGAAGCGAGAGCCGGCCAGGTCACGGAGGGTCACACCCCGGGTGACCAGGTTGCGGCGGTGCTCGCCGTTCATCACCGACGGGCCGGCGATTGTCTCCAGCGCCTCGGCCTCGATGAGGGTGACCTCACACTCGTCGACGGCCGTCCAGTAGCCCGTCCGCAGCAGGTACCGGTCGCCCTCAAGGCCGCCGGTGACCGCCCGCACCTCCTCGACCCGCTCCATCGGCTGCGAGCCATGCGGACAGATGAAAATGGCCTCCACCCTGCCCATCCCAGTGGCACGTTACCGCCGGCCGCGCCATCCTCTGCACCGGCATCAGGCTCACGAGGGGGCGGGCGATGGACAGGGTTCGGTTCGGAACACTGGGAGCGGCGCGGATCACGCCCATGGCACTGGTGCGCCCCGCCCGGGCGGTGGACGAGGCGGAGGTGGTCGCCGTGGCCGCCCGCAGCCGGGGCCGAGCGGAGAAGTTCGCCGCCAAGCACCGAATCCCGCAGGTCCACGACGGCTACGCCGAGATCCTCGCCGACCCCGACGTCGACGCCGTCTACAACCCGCTTCCCAACTCGCTGCACGCCGAGTGGACCATGAAGGCCCTTGAGGCGGGCAAGCACGTCTTGTGCGAGAAGCCCTTCACCTCGAACGCCGCCGAGGCACGGGAGGTGGCGGCGGTCGCCGAGCGGTCGGGGAAGGTCCTGATGGAGGCGTTCCACTGGCGTTATCACCCCCTGGCGGCTCGGGTGCGCGAGATCGTGGAGTCGGGGGAGATCGGGGCACTCCGGCACGTCGAGGCGGCGCTCTGCTTCCCCCTCGTCATGCTCGGCGACATCCGCTGGAAGTGGGATCTTGCCGGGGGCGCGCTCATGGACGCCGGGTGCTACACGGTGAGTTTCCTCCGCCACATGAGCGGCGAGGAACCCGCCGTCGTGGCGGCGCGCGCCCGGACCTTCCGCCATCCCCAGATCGACCGCCGGATGGAAGCCGACTTCGAGTTTCCCAGCGGTGCCACCGGCCGCCTGACCACGTCCCTGCTCTCGCGAACCCTGATCCGCTCGACGGGGAGGGTCGTGGGAGACAGCGGGGAGGTGCGGATCTTCAACCCCTTCGGCCCTCAATACCGGCATCGGATCAAGGTCCGGACGGAGGCGGGGTCGCGGGTCGAACACGTCACCCGGGAGCCGACGTACAACTTCCAGCTTCGAGCGTTCTGCGCTGCCGTGATCGAGGGCGAGCCGACGCTCACGCCTCCGGACGACGCTATTGCCAACATGAGCGTGATCGACGCCGTCTACGAGGCGGCGGGGCTGCAAGTAAGAGCGTGCGCCGATAGGCAGCACGCTCCAGGAAACAGGCGGGGGTCTGGGCAGGCGAAGCCTGCCCAGGAAGCCGTTTCGCACGACCAGCGTGACCTATCCGTGGAGCCTCGAAGGGGGACGGAATGACCAGCCTGACGGGGACCATCCTGGAGCTCGAGCCCCTCCTCCCGAAGGAGGAAGCGGCCGCGGTCCTGGACGCGTGGAAGGGATTCGACGGCTACGGCCAGTACAGCGAGGAGGGCT
>JACPCJ010000066.1:36585-50719 GCA_016179865.1 Actinomycetota bacterium
CGCTCCCGAGCTCGCCCAGCGCTATGACGCCATCGTCAACTTCTTGCGCACCGGTGGCCGCTTCGGGCACACCGAGGAGCCGGTCGACACGCTCCTCGCTCGCACGAACTACTTCCGCGAGACCTACGTGTACGGCGAGGAGGTCTTCTCTCCCGACGCGGCCTTCCTGATGGATCACGATCGCCTCGTCACGGCGGCGCGCCGGCTCCACGGCCGGCCGGTCATTGAGCCTTCGATCCTCTACGCCAACGTGATGGTCCCCGGCCAGGAGCTCGCCGTCCACACCGACGTTCCCGAGTTCCGCGGCGCCAACCGCAAGACGACGCCCCAGTGGCTGATCGTGGTCATGCACCACTCGGGCTTGTTCTCGGAGTGGCAGATGCCGATTGCCACCGGCATCTGCTACTTCGGCGGCGGGGAGGGCGGCGAGCTCGCCTACTACCCCGACGGCCCCGGTGGCGACGCCCGGGTGTACCGGCCCCGCCACAACACGGGCGTCATGCTCGACACCGACTCGGTGTTTCACGGGGTCGACCGCGTGCGAGGCGATGAGGCGCAGCTCCCGCTCATCACCGCCCGCCAGCGCCTCGGCTACGCCGGCGACGAGACGTGGGAGGTCAGCGACGCTGACGGCGAGACCGTGGCCAAGTACCGGACCGACGAGATCCGGCTCTCGGTCTCGTGGAAGGCGTACTGCTTCAGCGACCAGGCCGAGCGAGACGCCTGGCGGGCCCACAGCGACGACCTCACGCTGGGGACCATCCTCGACCGGCTCGAAGCCGACCTCCGCCAGCGCGGGACGCTGGCCGGGGAACGGCCGCCCGATGCCGCCTTCGGGAAGATGCTGATCGACGCCTACATCCGCTTTCCGGCTGCGGGGTGAAGCGGATCCCTCAGAACCCGATGACGGCGCCTTCGGCCCGGGCGTCGGTGGCGCCCGTGTACGCGTCGCCGTCGAGCACGATGGCCTGCGCGTATCCCATGTAGTCGTCCCAGGGGCCGACCGTCGCCACGGCGTGGCCGCGATCGGCGAGGCCGGCGATGACGGACGGGTCGAAGCGCGACTCGGCTTCGACCTCCCACGTGCCCGGCGTGACGCGCCAGCGGGGGGCGTCGAGGGCGGCCTGGATGTCGGCGCCGTCGTCCACGATCTGGGTGAGGAGCTGCACGTGGATCTGGGCTTGAGTGTCGCCGCCCATGGTGCCGAACACGAGCCACGGGGCCCCACCTCGCATGGCGAGGGCCGGGATGAGGGCGTGGAGCGATCGCTTGCCGGGGGCGACGACGTTGGCGTGGGCCGGCTCGAGCGAGAAGGACCGGCCCCGGTTCTGGAGGTTGATCCCCCAGCCCGGGACCGTGAGCCCGGAGCCGAACTCGTTGAAGTTGGTCTGGATGAGGCTGACCAGCATCCCGTCGGCGTCGGCTGCACAGAGGTAGGCCGTGCCGCCCGCGAGCGCTGTCGCCGGGCCGGGGTTGCCCGCCCGTGCCGGGTCGATGCGGCCGAGCCGATCCCCCACCCATGAGCGGGCCAGCAAATCGTTGGGGTCGACCCGCATGTGTCGGGGATCGGTGACGTGGGCGTCGCGATCCGCCAGGGCCAGCTTGACGGCTTCGATCAGCAGATGCGCGCGCTCGGGCCCGTCGGGCGGCAGCTCCCCCGAGGCGTCGACGATGCGAAGCGCTTCGAGGGCCGTCACGCCCTGGGTCGGCGGGGGCAGTTCGAGCACCTCGAGGTCGCGATACGGCGCCCGCATCGGGTCGACCCATTCCCCGGCGTGGGCGGCGAGGTCTGCGGGTGCAAGGAGGCCGCCGTGCTCCCGTACGCAGCCGGCGATGGCCTCGGCGATCGGGCCTTGGTAGTAGGCGTCGGGCCCGCCCTCGGCGATGGCCTTGACGGTTCGGGCCAGGTCCGGTTGGCGCATCACTCCGGCGTCGGCGGCCGGGCCGTAGACGCGCTGCCACTCGTCGAAATCGGCGTACTGCGCCGCCAGGAAGTGCAGGACGAGCCTGCCCTTGGCCGTGAGCGGCCACCGGCTCGGTCGCGCACCGCCTCGACCGTGGCGGCGAGCGGGGCCGCACCCCCGCCCAGGTATCCGTGGGCGGCGCCGTCCCACACGAGGGCGAAGAGGTCGCCGCCGTATCCGCAGAGGTGGGGGGCGACCACGCCCAGCGTGAGGTTGGCGGCGATGGCGGCGTCGAGGGCGTTGCCCCCGCCGGCCAGCACCTCGAGGCCGGCCGCCGAGGCGAGGAAATGGGGAGTGGCGACGCAAGCGCGAGGAAAACGGGGAGCCATCAGGCAGGCCTCGGGTCGTCCATGCGCCAGAGCAGGCCGCGAACGGGGCCGAGCCAGAGCCCCGACGCCGCGAACAGGCACCCGGCGACCGCGACCGTCGGGCGGGGTCCGACCACGTCGGCGAGCCAACCCTGCACCAGGGCGCCGATGGGGATGGAGGCGGTGAAGCTCATCAGGTACAGCGCCAGCACCTTGCCGCGGCGTTGTTCTTCGACGAGGAGCTGAAGGGTGGTGTTCAGCGCCGACGCCATCGGCAGGTAGGCGACGCCGGCGATGAAGAGTGCCGCCAGACCCACGGCATAGCCGGGGGCGAGGGCGAAGGCGGCGAGCGCGCTCCCGTAGGCGACGACGCCGGCGAACGTGAGGCGCCCGCGGGCGAGTCCGCTTCCGGGCCCGGCGACGAACGGCGTCCCGATCACCGAGCCGATCCCGAGCGATGCCCCCATGAACCCGAAGGCGACCGGCCCGACCTTGAACACCTCGTCGGTGAAGACCTTCACGAGTTGGAAGACGGGGCTTCCGAGGAGGCCGAGGAGCACGACGACCTTCACGCATACCGCCATGCCGGGCCGAGCCCGGACGTACCGGGCGGTCTCCGCGAACTCGGCCAACACCCGGCCGCTGCCGGCGGCCGCCGCCTGGCGCCGGGCACCCCGGATGAAGACGAGCGCGGTGATCACGAAGCCGAAGCTCACGGCGTTGACGAGGAAGGCGGCCGACGGACCCCAGGCCGCCAGGATCACCCCGGCGAGGGCGGGGCCGAAGGCCGACGATGCGTTGAACTGCGCCGAGTTGAGGGTGACGGCGTTGAGGAGCGTCTCCGGCGGCACCAGCTCACTCACGAAGGCCTGCCAGGAGGCGATGTTCAGGCCACCGACGATCCCGGTGGCGGCCGCGAAGACCACGATGACGCCCGGCGACTCGGCGCCGGCGGCAAACACGAGCCAGAGGCCGACGGCGAGGACCGCCATCACACTCTGACTGACCAGAAGCACAAGGCGACGGGGGTAGCGGTCGGCGATCGAGCCGGCGAGCGGGCCCATGACCACCGCCGGGATCAGGCCGACGAAGGCCGAAAACCCGACCCACGTCGCGCTCCCCGTCATCTCGAAGAGCACGAAGGGAACGGCGGTGCGCTGAACCCAGCTCCCGGTGTTGGACAGGACGGCCCCCGTCCAGAAGAGGGCGAAGTCCCGATGATGGAGGGCGGCGGCGGCGTCTCGCAGGCGGGGCCGCGGCGGCGCCGTTACCGCTGGCGCGCTGGCGGCCCCCTCGGAAGAGCTTTGCGGTTGGGTCACGTTTGTGCCTGGCAATCGACTTCCTGGGCAGGCTTCGCCTGCCCAGACCCCGCCCATTCTCTCGGAGCGTGCCGCCTGTCGGCGCACGCTCCAACTCATGGCAGGAGGCTACCGGTGCGTCCACATGCGTCAGTCCCGGGCGTGGCGCGCCGTCCTACAGGTCGAGCGTCTTCCCCGGTTCGACTCCAGCCCGTCGGCTGATCTTGGCCTTGGTGCGCCGGAGCACGTCGGCCGGCGCCACGCAGATCTGCTCCGCCAGTTCGAGAGCGGTTTTCACGACCTGATCCGTCGCCACCACCCGGTTGGCCAGACCCAGCGACAGCGCCTCCTGGGCTCCAAATTCCCGGCCGGTCAGCACCAGGTCGCGCGCCGCCGAGCCGCCGACGAGGTCGTGGAGCGGGCCGTAGACGACGTCGCCGAAGGCGATTTCGGGGTGGGCGAAGTAGGCGGTTTCGGCGACGACGCGAAGGTCGCACATGATCGCCAGGTCGAGCCCCCCGGCCAGGGCGGTTCCATTGACGGCGGCCACCGTGGCAACGGGGAATTCGAGCCAGGCGCGGTGCCAGGCGTCGGACGACTCCCATAGGCGGGCGGCGAAGGCCTCGTCGGAGAACGCGGTCTCAAATTCCTTCAGGTCGAAACCCGAACAGAACACGTCGCCCGCGCCCGTGACCACGACGCACTTGGTCGCGTGGTCGTCGGCCAACGCGGCGAGCGCCGCCACCGCGGCATCGCGTGCTTCGATCGACAGTGCGTTCTTCTTGTCGGGGCGGTTGAGGGTGAGTAGCGCGACGCCCTCGCTGGGACGGTCGACCAGGACGAGCGAATCGGTCATGGGACGGCTTCCCTCCTGCGATGGAATCGGACGGGCATGTGGCGGACGCCAAGGTGCTTGTTCGAGCGAGTGAATTGGATGGCGCCGGTGGGCTCGATGGCTTCGAAGCGGTCGAGGAGTTCCTCGAGCATGATGCGGATCTCCATCCGGGCCAGGGCGGCGCCGAGGCAGAAGTGGCTGCCATGGCCGAAGGTGAGATGCGGATTGGGCTCCCGGCGCACGTCGAAGCGGAACGGGTCGTCGAAGACCCGTTCGTCGCGGTTGGCCGAGATCCACCACAGCGTGACCTTCTCGCCGGCGCGCATTTCCTGACCGGCGAACGAGAGGTCGCGGGTCAGCGTCCGGCGGTTGTAGGTGGTCGAGCTGGCCCACCGGAGCACCTCCTCCACCGCCCCGGGAATGAGCGACCGGTCTTCGTGCAGCGAACACCACTGATCCGGCTGTTCGGACAGAGAGTGGATCCCCATGGCGATGGAGTTGCGTGTGGTCTCGCTTCCGGCGGCGATGAGCAGGTTGAAGAACATCTCCTGCTCTCCGGCGCTCAGGGGCTCGAGCCCCCCGTCGCTTCCCTCGACCTCGGCGTGGGCGACGACGGACAGGAGGTCGTCGGCCGGGCAGCGCCGCTTCTCTTCCAGGAGCGCCTGGCCGTAGGCCAGCATGTCGGCGGCGGCCCGCCGCGAGCGGTCATCGGACTGGCCGAGGTTGCGGCCCGCGTAGTCGGTGGTGGCGTCGGCCCACTCGATGAGCATGTGCCGGTCGCCTTGGGGCACACCCAGGAGGGCGGACACGGCCTGGAGCGGAAGCTCGGCGGCGACCTCGACGAGGAAGTCACAGCCGCCGCCCTCGCCCCCTGCCGCCTCGGCGTCGTCGATGATGGCCCGGGCTCGGGTGGTGAGTTCGGGCTCTAAGAGCGCGAGCGCCTTGGCCGATACCGCCGGAGTGAGCAGGCGTCGGATCCGATGGTGACGCGGGTCGTCCATCATGTTGATGAGGACCCCGGCCGCCCAGCCCATGGGGAGGTCCTCGATCAGGATCCCGCCGCCCTCTCGCCCGCCGCCGCCTTGCGACGAGAAGGTCTCTCCGTCCGAGGCGGCGGTTTGGATGTCGCGGTAGCGAGAGAGCACCCAGAACCCCTCGCCGCCCGGAGTGTGTTCGGTCGGGGGGTGGAACCACACCGGGGCCTCGGCCCGGAGGTGCGTGAAGACCTCGTGCGGAAACCCGTTCTCGAAACGCGCCAGGTCCGTCAGGTCGATGGCGTCAAGGGTGTCGGGTGTCGCAGCCATCGCGCCGGAACCTTGCCCGACCCACCCGGCCCCCGCAACCAGCCTCCGGGGGGCAGCGACGGTGAGGAGCCCGACGCCGTTGAATTGTACGGAGCTGTACAAGAGCGTACACTTATTCGAATGGCAACGACGATGACCGTCAGCGAGGCGAGAGCTGCCCTTCCGCAAGTCCTCGAGCGGGTTCTTGCCGGCGAGGAGGTCACCCTTACCCGCCACGGCAAACCCGTCGCCGTCGTTGTTCGACCCGACCGGCTCCGAGTGCGTCACGCTGACGAGGCGCTGGCCGCGGCCGAACGCCTGCGGGACCGTCTCGATCAGGGCCGGAGCACGTCGCTCCGTTCCCGTCCGACTCTGACCAAGGAACGAGCCGACGCCCTCGTCACGGACATCCGGGCCGAGCGGGCGGCGCGGTAGCGGTCAGCGGTCAGCGGTCAGCGGTCAGCGAGACGTGGACGCCTTTGATGCCGATGTCTTGGTCTATGCCGCCGTCGCCGGGCACGAGCTTGGGCGCCGAGTTCGCGCCTTGTTCCCGGTGGAGCCCGTAGAGGCGTCTGGCGTTGTTGCCGGAATTGGCTCGGTGCTGCTCATCCCGGAGCTGCTAACGAAACCACTGCGCGAACAGGCGACCCGGGAACTCGAAGAACTCGGTTCCCTTCTGAGCCGGCTCGACCTTCGGGCGACGGATGAGGCAACGGCCGAGCTGGCCGCCGCGCTCGGCGCGTCCTATGGGCTCCGCGTGGCTGATGCCGTCCACCTCGCGACCGCCGTCGGCGGCGGGGCCGACCGGTTCATCACCAACAACGCGTCGGACTTCCCGAAGACGATCACGGAGATCGACGTCACGTACCCGGGCGACCTTGTCGATCCCGCAGGCCAGTGAACCTTCGGAGGGAGCGGGTGCCCTTCAGGAGTCGCGCTCGGCGACCGTCTTAATTCGCTCCAGTGTTTGTTGCATCCCCCGCTCCAGGTCGGCCTTCCGGTCCTTGATGCGCAGCACGTAGCGGCCCAGGAGGGCGAGCAAGACCGGCTCGTCCTTGGTCATCTCGAACGCTTCGGTGAGTTCGGTGCCGCCGGCTGTGGCTTCGAAGGAATAGCTCCACAAGGTGTCGCTGGTCTCGAAGGCGAACTCCTTGGCTGGATCGGCCGTGACGACCTGCGGTTTGGTGCTCCAGCGAGCGATGCCCCGCCGGTTTGTTCCTTTGAACCGCACACCGACGGCAGGTCCGTTGGCGTCGCCGAGCCACTGGCAGCGGATGGTCTCGGGGCTCCACTCGCCCATGCGCGTCACGTCCGACACGATCTCGTAGAGCTTCTCAGGCGGGACTTCGATGTGGACGCGGGCCTCGCCTCGGGTTCCCTTCTTCATGGTGCCTGAGTCTTCTACAAGGGAACGTACTTGGCAGGCGTCACGCTGCTCGCGTCACCGCTCCGACTCGCGAGGGAGCAGGAACGGGTAGGGGCGGCGCCGAACGTGCCGTTGCCAGCCGCGGTCGAGGCGGCGAACGCGGAGCATGAAGCTCCACAGGCGGGCGTCGGATTTGTAGTACCGGCGCGCCTCGTCGAGACCAACGGGCGGGTCGATTTTCTGGTTCACCACCTCGAGGGCGGCGGGCTGGAGGTCGGCGAAGCCGAATCGCTGGAGGTTGGCCACGAAGTCGAGGAGCACGTCACGCCCCCGGTGGTAGCGGGCGATCACGTCGGGAAGGACGAAGCGTCGGAGCGCCGGCCGCAGCACGGCGGGCAGGGCCTTGAGGAATGGCTCGACGTCGAGGAGTGGGCACCCGTCGGCGTCCGCCATGAACGGGGTGGTGACGTCGAAGTACCGGAGGTGCCCGTCCTGCACGGCCCAGTTCGAGATCTGGGAGTCGAGGCCGAGGATGGGATCGCACACGGCGAGGGTGGCGTCGCGTACCCCCTCGAACACCCGGGCGACGTCGGCCGGCGAGGCGGTCTTGAGGAACTCCGTCGCCAGGGTCGCCGAGTCGAGCAATTCCTGGATCGAGTAGAGCACGACCGAGCCGTCGTCCCGATCGATGCGCATCAGCTCGGTGTCGACGACGTCAACGCCCCGCTCTGCCAACTCCTTCAGGTAGCGATCGAAGAGGTCGGCGTAGGCCCGAGCCGGCTCATCGGTTGTGGCGGGGCTGCGCTTGACGGCCAGGCCTGGTTCGTCGGCGGGCCAGCCGAGCACGAGCGAGATCTCCCCGAACCCCAAGACGCGCAAAGTCGACTCGTCGCCCGTTCGGAGGGCGTCCTCGACCTCGGCGTCGAGCCGCAAGAGGGCGGCGCGGTCGATGTGCGCCTTCATTCCGCGAACGCGCCGGTCACGGCCCCGACCACCTCGTCGATTTCGGCGTCGGTGATCGTGAGCGGCGGGAGGAACTGGAGGACCGAGTCGTCGTGGTTTGCCCAGACCGCGAAGACGCCGCGGTCGAGCAACTCCTTGCTGGCGGTCATCGCCTCGCCCGCACCTGGGAACTTCAGGCCCATGAACATGCCCCGGCGCCGGAGCTCGAACCGGCACCTGACGAACGCCTCCGCGAAGCGCTCCCCCACTTCCTTCACCCGCTCCAGGAAACCGGGAGCCTCGATGAGGTCGAGCCCGGCGAGGGCGACGGCGCAGCCGAGCTCAGCCCCACCTGCGGTCGAGATGTGACTGAAGGGATGCTCGTCGAAGACGGCCATCATCTCAGGGCGCGCCAGGCAGGCGCTCAGCGGGTAGACCCCGAACGAGAGGCCCTTGCCGACCGACATGAGGTCGGGCTCGATTCCCTCCTGCTGCCAGCACCACATGGTCCCGGTACGGCCGAGCCCCGTCTGCACCTCGTCGAGCACGAGGAGGGCGCCTCGCTCCCGGCAGATCCGGGCCACCCCGGTGAGGTAGTCGGGCGACGGCAGCGGCATGCCCAGCGTGGCGGGGATGGGCTCGAGCAGGACGCAGGCCGTCGTGTCGTCGACGACGGCGTCCATCGCCGCCAGGTCGTCGAACGGCACCTGCACGAACTCGGGGCGACTCGCCCGGAACGGCTCCCGGTATTCCGGCTCGCCGGCGGCGACGGCCAGGCCCGTATGGCCGTGGTAGCCCCCCACCAGTGAGACCACCCCATCACGACCGGTCTGGGCCCGGGCCAGCTTGATGGCGACGTCGTTGGCTTCGGCGCCGGCAGCGCCGAAGATGGCTCCCGAGAGCAGGCCGCCGGTGGTGGCGGCGAGGCGCTCGGCCAGCTTGGCCCGCCACGGCGACACCAGATGGTGGTTTCCGATGTCGAGTTCGTCGACCGCCCGTTTGAGGGCCTCGACCACCGCTGGGTGGCGGTGCCCGAGGTTGAACACGCCGCCGTTGCAGTGGCAGTTGATCCACGACCGCTCGTCGTAGGCGTGCCAGAACCGCGACCCCTCGCGCCGGCCGATCACGAGGTCGAGGCCGAGGGCGGCGAAGGTTTCGACCTTCCCCTTGTTCACGTGGGCGGCGAATGCCCGGTGCGCTGCGTCGCTGTCGGGGTAGGGAAGCTCCGTCACGGCCCGGGAGCGTAGCGAAGTGACCCGCTCCCTCGTTCTTGACGGCGAATCCCGCCCCCAGTGCGGGATTCGCCGTCAAGAAGTTGGGCTGGAGAACTCGATGAGGTCCAGGGAACCGCCGGCGGCGAACGTCTCGCGGACGAGCCCGACACCCCGGCAATAGAACTTGTGCTCCGTGACGTCGTCGATGGGGTCGAGATCCTCGGTCTCGATGCAGTCGTCGAAGGTCCCGGCGGGCACGGTCACGGTCACGCCGACGCCCACCACCGTCGATCGGTCCTCGGCAACTCCCGGGGCTCGCTCCTGCTCGAAGACGTCGCCCTCGGCCGGGTCGGCGGGCATGAACACCCCCTCCTGGTTTTCTCCCTCGCCGGTGAGCCACTCGCCGCCGTGGCCGGCAACTTCGCCATCCTCGTACTCGTCGACCTGCTCGCCCAGGTAGTACACGACACCGTCGGGCCCCTGGGCGTAGTAGTCCTCGGTCAGCTCCACGAGGTCGCCGCTTTCGAAGTCCTTGACTTCCACCACCGTGACCTCGGTGCCCGCCACCCGCTTGGTGTCGGGACGTACCACGGACTCGACGCGGATCTGGACCCGCTCGCCGGCGTCGGGGTCGACTTCCTCGCCTTCGTACACGCTCCGAGTCACCGTGGCGAAGGCGACAAAGGGGTGGTCGACGGTCGGGGTCAGGCCCGACGGGACGGCGGCGGCGGTAGAGCTGGTCGCCGTGGGAGCGGGTTCACGCTCGGCGCTTCCCTGCTCGGTGTCGTTGGCGCACGCTGTGCCCGCGACGACCAGCGCCAACGCGAGGGCAAGGGTGGGCCGGAGCGTCACTCGTCCTCGCCGTCCTCGCCGTCCTCGCCGTCCTCGCCGTCCTCGCCGTCCTCGCCACCCTCGTCTTCACCCTCGTCGTCGGCCTCGGTGCCCAGGACGCGGAACCCTTCGTCGAGGTGGACGTCAACCTGGCTCCCGTCGTCGAGAGTGACCTCGACCTCGTAGGCGCCTTCCTCGTCACCCGCCTCGGTCTCCGTCACCCGACCCTCGCCAACGTGCTCGAGGGCGGCGGCCTTGGCCCGCTCGAGTGCGGGTCCGGTGATCGGCCGTTCCGTTCCGTCGTCGTCGTCGCTTCCGGCCGCGATCCCGATTCCAGCACCGGTCCCGATGACGGCCGCCGTCGCTACCGCTCCGATGGCCAGCTTCGTGCGCTTCTTCATCACGATCTCCCTCGTCGAAATCTGCTGGGTCGACCGTACGGCCGGGGTCCTGAACCGTCGCTGAACGATCAGGCGTCCTCGGGGAGCCGGACCTCGAAGCGCGCTCCTCCGAGTGGGCCGTCCTCCGCCCTGATTGTCCCCCCGTGGGCGGCGGCGATCTCCGCCGCGATCGAGAGTCCGAGGCCGCCTCCCCCGGCGTCGCGCGTTCGGGCCTCGTCGAGGCGGACGAATCGGTCAAACACCCGCTCACGATCGGCGAGCGGGATGCCCGGGCCGTCGTCGTCGACGCAGAGGATGACCTCACCCGCCTCGGTTGCAAGCGACAGCCGAACCGTCGCCTCGGCGTACCGGCCCGCGTTGTCGCCGAGGTTGCGGACCAGGCGGGCCAGGTGACCGCGATCGCCCACGACCCGGCCAGCCGAGACGGCGTGGGTGTCGACCCGGAGTCCTGGTGTCGCACGGAGGCGGGCGGCTTCTTCGAAGACAAGGTCGTCAAGGTCGACCGGACCGCGAGTCGGGCGCAGGCCGCGCTCGTCGGCGTGGGCCAGGAAGAGGAGGTCGTCGACGATCTGCTGGAGCCGGAGTCCCTCCGCGCCGGTGACCTCCGCGAGCTCGGCGAGGCTGGTCTGCCCCGGGTGGGTCAGGGCGAGCTCAGCGTATTGTCGGATCGTCGCCAGCGGAGACCGGAGTTCGTGGCTGGCGTCGGAAACGAAGCGCCGTTCCCGGGCCTGCCCTGCTTCGAGCCGCTCGAGCATCGCGTTCATGGTGCTCGCCAGCCGGGCGACCTCGTCGTCTGTGTTCGGCACCGGGACCCTACGGTGCAGCTCACCGCTCGACACCGAGGCGACCTCCGCCCGGATCGCCTCGACGGGTGCCAGCGCGCGCCCCGCGAGCCGCCACGCGGTGAGGCCCACGACGAGGAGCAGGCCGGGGACGCCCAGGAGGAGGGCCTGGGTCAGCGCCGCCGTCGATTCGCCCACCACCTCAAGCGTCCGCCCGGCGAGGACGACCAACCCGCCCCGATCATCGGTGTCGGCTGCGACGGCGAGGACCAGGAACTCGTCGTCGTCGATCGGCAACCCCCGCACTCGCGCCGATTGCCCCGGCGCCAGGTCGGCCACCGCCGGCGCGCCGGTCAGGTTAGGGCTGGAGGCGATCACCCGTCCGGAATCGTCGACGACCTGCACCAACGCTTCCTCGCCGTCGTCGACGGCCAGGGCCTCGGGGGACGTGCCGGATTCCAACACGGCGGCCACGTCTCGGGCCCGAAGCTGCACCGCGGTCCGGACGTCGTCGGTCAGTGACTTCCGGAGGAAGGCGACGAGGCCGACGGAGCCGCCGACCAGCGCCAGCCCGACCACGGCCACCGCGGCCACGGTGAGGCGAACCCGCACGGTGCCGAGGCGGGCCGGCCGCGCCCGGCGGGCGGGCCTCGGGGACTCGTCAGGCGCCATCGGCGCTGAGTCGGTAGCCCGCCCCGCGGACGGTTTCGAGCGAGGCCCGGCCGAAGGGTCGGTCGAGCTTGTTGCGGAGCCGGCGGACGTAGACCTCCACGATGTTGGGGTCGCCCTCGAAGTCGTAGTCCCACACATGGTTGAGGACCTCGCGCTTCGACACCACCTGCCCCACTCGGGCCAGCAAGTACTCGAGCACCGATGCCTCCCTCGCCGTGAGCTCGATCTCCGAGTCCCCGCGCCAGACCCGGCGGGTGGCGGGATCGAGTCGCAGGTCGTCGGCCGAGAGCACGGCCGGGCGTTCGGGCGTCCCGCGGCGGATCAGCGCTCGGAGGCGAGCCACGAGCACCACGAAGCTGAACGGCTTGGTGAGGTAGTCGTCGGCGCCGGTGTCGAGGGCCTCGGCCTCGTCCCAGTCACCGTTCTTCGCCGTCAGCATCAGGATGGGGGTCCAGTTGCCCTCCTCCCGGAGCGTCGAGCACACGCGGTAGCCGTTGACCCCGGGCAGCATGATGTCGAGGACGATGGCGTCGTAGGCCTGCTCACGGGCGAACCACAGCCCGTCGGTGCCGTCGAGCGCCACGTCGACGGCGAACCCCTCGGCCTCGAGCCCCTTCCGCAGGCCCGCGGCCAGGCGCTTCTCGTCCTCGACGACGAGCACTCGCACCGCGCCAGCATGCCCGAGCCGAGCTGAAGCCGCGCTGAACCCGGCCTGAATTGCAAGAGCGGGTGCACACCGAGCCCCCCGGGGGAGGGGCCCCGCGAGCATCCATGGGTCTCCGGGCTGGGCGTGGGTAGGCTTTTCGCTTCGTCGCGGGTCCACGCGACCCCTTGGCACGGAGGCGGAAATGCCGAACACCGGACCTCTTGGACAGGCGCGTCCGAACGGAAAGCAGATCCTGCTGGCCATCGTGACGCTTGGCTTCTACGGGATCTACTGGGCCTACAAGAACCACGAGGAGATCAAGCAGCACAGCGGCGAGGGCATCGGCGGGGCGGCGGGTGCGGTGATCTACGCCCTCGTGGGCGTCGTGACCCTGTTCCTGCTCCCGGTCGAGATCAAGAAGATGTATGAAGCCGACGGGCGCCAAAGTCCCGTGGGGGCCGGAACGGCGGCGTGGGTCCTGCTCTTCGGTATTCCCTGGTACGTGAAGCGCCAGACCGCCCTGAACGACTACTGGGTTTCCAAGGGCGCACCCGCCCCCGCGTAATCCGGGCGCTCAACGATTCCGGAGCAAGTTCTCCACGCAGGAGGTGGTGCAGGAGGTGGGGAACTTGCTCGAGAATGGGGCTCGGCGGCGGCGCGGCGTCAGTCCATGCGGGCCATGTTCTCGAACTTGGTGAGGTGTTCGAGGAAGGCGAGGCGGACGGTGCCGGTGGGGCCGTTGCGGTGCTTGGCCACGTGGATTTCGGCCTGGCCGCGGTCGGGGGAGTCGGCGTTGTAGACCTCGTCGCGGTAGATGAAGGCGACGATGTCGGCGTCCTGCTCGATGGAGTTGTGGACGACGACGCCGTTGGCGATGAAGTTGTGCGTGCCCGGCACCGTGGCGTCGTACACGCTCATCTCTCCGAGGTAGTCGATCGACGCCACCTCGTCCCAGAACAGGTCGGTCTGGCTGAGCCCGTTGAGCTCGTCGTCGTCGATGATCGCCTGGAGCGCCCGTACCCGCGCCGGCTCGGGATGGGTGAGCGTGTGCCCGTAGGCGGTGTGGCCCATGGCGGAGTGATACGTGAAGCGCGGGTCGTGTTCTCCGCCGGCGGGCATGTCTTCCGCCCGGGGGTCGAAGGCTTCCCCCCGGAAGCGCTCGTCGCCAATGAGGTCGAGGGCGAGCTCGCGAGCCCGACCTTCGGCGGCGGCGGGGGGTCCGATCTCGATCAGGAATCGGCGGTGGCTCCGTTCGCCGCCGATTCGAAGTTCGTGGGCGACGGCGCCGCCCGGGTGCTCGACGGTACGGAGCCGAGAGAGCACGCCGAAACGGAAGAGCAGGAGCTGGAGGCCGCGCACCAATTCGCGGCTGGGCGAGAGGTAGGAGAGCGTGGGCACGGGTGTCCCCGGCGTGACGCGTCCCCCGGCGGCCCACAGGTGACGAACGAAGAGGGCGAGCTGACGCGTGGGCAGGCCGAAGACCGGGGCCGGGATGACGGCGTCCTTCGTTCGGCGCCCGTAGAGGCCAATACCCTCGAGCCAGTCGACCAGCTGTTTCTCGCGCCACGCACAGGGGTGGTAGGGCGGTGACA
>JACPCJ010000067.1 GCA_016179865.1 Actinomycetota bacterium
CGTGGCCAATTTCGGCGGCGGCGTGGTCTTCATCTCCGGCGTCATGAACAACCCTCGGACGTTCAAGGACACGCCGTTGGAACGCCTCTTGCCGGTCATCGTCGACGACGTGTTGATCCAGGGCGACTGCTCGGGGGTGCTCCACGCGTTCGACGTCTCCGACACCTCGAAGGACCCGCCCGAACTGTGGAACGTGGAGATCGGCGGCTGCATCGAGTCGACGCCGGTGGTCTGGAAGGGCCGCATCTATGTCGGGACCCGCGGTGGTTTCTTCCACGCCCTGGGAGACCGCCGGTAGGGTGCCATCGGGCGTCAGCCGTGGTGCGTGGGGCCGACGCGGTCGAGGCTGACGTAGACGATGACCCGCCGCTCCTCTTCCATGGCCGCCCGGTATTCGTCCCAGTCGGGGTGCTCGCCACGGATCGAGCGGTAGTAGTTGACAAGCGGTTCCATGGCGTCCGGCAACGACAGGATCGTGGCCGTCCCGTCGATCTGGATCCAGTGACCGAAGAAGGTGTCGGGAAACACGCACAGCGTTGCCCGTGGATCCCTCCGCAGGTTGCGCACCTTGTAGGCGGTCTCGCGGCTGGAGACGACGGCGCCCCCGTCGTCGTCGACGCCCACCGTCACCGGTGAGGTCTGCACGCCACGTGGGGCGTGGGTCACGAGAACAGCGCGGTGGTGTTCGCGGAGGAACTGGCGAGCCTGATCCACATCCATGACCGAAGCGTATGGTTTCCCGGTGACCGACGCGCCCGACCGCACCCACCTGCTCGACGCCGCCGTTCGCGCCGCACACGTGGGCGGAGCGCTCATTGCCGACCGGTTCGGACACGCGCCCCCGGCGGAGGCGAAGGCGCCGGGTGACTACGTCACCGCCGTCGACCACGCCAGCGAGGAGTCCGTGCGCGCCACCCTCGATCAGGCCGCCCCGGGGATTCCGTTCTTCGGTGAGGAGCAGGGAGGCGTCCGAGCTGACCTCGGCTGGATCGTGGATCCTCTCGACGGCACGGCGAACTTCATGCACGCCTTCCCCGCCGTGGGGGTGTCGGTGGCCCTGGTCGAAGCGGGGCACCCCGTGGTCGGGGTCGTGCACGCGCCGCTCCTCGGTCACACCTGGACGGCCGTCGCCGGCGCCGGCGCGCATCTCGACGGCGAGCCAGTCCGGGTGAGCGAGCGACTCGTGGCTGAGGCCATCTGTGGCACCGGCTTCCCGTTCAAGGTCAAGGACCGGCTGGCGACCTATATGTCGATGTTCGAGGGCGCCTTCCGTCGCTTCGAGGATCTTCGACGGCCGGGCGCCGCCAGCCTCGATTTGGCGTGGGTTGCGTCGGGGGTCTTCGAGGGCTTCTTCGAGCTCTCACTCGGCCCGTGGGACGTCGCCGCCGGGGCACTGCTGATCCGAGAAGCGGGCGGGGTGGTCACCGACTGGCGAGGCGACGACGCAGCGTGGCTCGACAGCGGCGACGTCCTTGCCGGCCCGGCGCACATTCATGACGCGCTCGCGGAGCTGGCGGCTGCGGCCCTTCAGGTCGAGTAGCCGACCTGCTGTTCCAGGCCGGCGGCGGCCTCGCGGGGAGCCCGATGCGGGCGGCGGGCGATGGCGACGTCGTCGCCGAAGGCCGAATACACGGCGTCGGTGACTTCGTAGAGGCGTTGCTCGTTGTCGAGGGGCTGGGGGAGGCCGTTGGTGACCAGCGCCACGACAAGCCCGACTTCGGGATCGGCGATTGCCCGCGACGACGCCATGCCGCCGTGCCCGAACGCCCGGGGGCTGACGCCACCGGTGATCCCTCCGGCCACCTGCACGCCGAGACCCCAGGGAATCTTCATGCCCGCGAACAGCAAGTCGCGCATGCCGGAGCGGTGCGTCGCCGCCATCACCTCGACGGTGCGGGGCTCCAGCAGCTCGGGCCCGTGTCCGAGGAGGCACTCATACAGGCGGGCCAGCTCGCGGGCCGGACCGTGGCCCGCCCCCCCGGGCTCGACCAGCGCGCGGTACCACGGGTCGTTGTGTCCCTCGGCCTCGACGTTGTAATCGACGATGACCGTCTGGCCATCTCGCCGGGAGGGCATCTGGTGGCCCTTCCAGTAGACCGGCGTCAGCCGGTCGCCGAGGTCGCGCTGTTCGTCTGGCTCGACGCCGAGGCGGCAATGCGCCATGCCGGCGCGCCCGAACACTTCCTGCTCGAGGTAGTCCTTCACAACGCGGCCGTCGACCGCTTCGACGACGGCGCCGAGGATCTTCCATCCCGACGTGAGGTGGTAACAGGCCTTGGTGCCGGGCTCGAACTCTGCCGGGTGCTGGGCGATGAAGGCGACGGCCTCGGGATAGGGCAGCGAGAACAGTTCGCCTGACAGACGCTGGCGCGCCATCGGGAAGCCGCCCGTGTGAGTGAGGACGTGGCGGATGGTGCAGCGTTCCTTCCCCGCGCCCCACCCGTCCACGTAGTCGGCGATGCGATCGTCGAGGCCGAGCTTGCCCTGCTCCCAGAGCTGGAGGACGGCGACGGCGGTGGAGGGCTTCGACGACGAGTACCAGAGCATGACGTCGTCCGGCTCCAGGGCCCGTCCGGGACGCGACTCACCGATTGCCGTGTCGAGGAGGGTCTCGCCGTGGCGCGAGACGTAGATCTGGGCGCCGTCGTGCCACCCGTCGGCGCGCTGGCGCTCGAGCAGGTCGAGGACGGGCGCGAGGTCGGGGGAGGGGACCACGGGACGGGAGCGTAGCGACCCAGAAAGCAGGCGCCCCGCTCAGCGGGGCAGCCGCCGGAGGCGGCGACCCGTGAGCGTACGCTGGGGTCCGTGGCCGACCCGAAGCCGGTGATTCTCGTCTCGGCCTGTTTGCTCGGCGTGGCCTGCAACCACGAGGGGCGGGCGGCCTCCCGATCGGTGCGGGAAGAACTTGAATCCCGGTACCGGATCGTGCCCGTCTGCCCCGAGGTGCTCGGCGGCCTGACCACGCCCCGGCCAGCGGCCGAGATCCAGCCCGACGGGCGGGTGGTGAATGTGGAGGGCACGGACGTCACGGCTGCGTACCGCCGGGGCGCCGAGGCGGCGGTGCGGGTCGCCGGGGCGGCCGGCGCGCCGCGGGCCGTGCTGAAGGCCCGCAGCCCGTCGTGCGGCTCGGCTCAGGTGTACGACGGAACCTTCACCGGGACCCTCGAAGAGGGAGAGGGAGTCACCGCCGCCGCCCTCCGAGCGGCCGGAGTCGAAGTCACCTCCGAGGACGACCCGCTGCCTTGATCCCGTTTCTTGGGTTCTTTGTTGCGCCCCCGCCGCGATTTCGTGGACCAAGTTTGTCGTCAGACCGCCTAGCGTGAACACCTCGGGCGCTTAGCTCAGTCTGGCGAGAGCACCTCCCTTACAAGGAGGGGGTCGGGGGTTCGAGTCCCTCAGCGCCCACCGACCGGTCAGAGCCCGAAGCTCTCCTCCAGGACACGGATGCGTTCCTCGAGAACAATTACGTCGCACCGGGGGCCGACGACGTTGCGGAAGGTGCCGCCGATTGCGTAGAGGACGGCGGCGTGGCAGACGGTGTCTCGATACCGTTGCCACGCCTCCTCGGCGTTGGCGAGGTCGGCTCGGATCTCTGAGAGCGCCCCGGCTTCGGGCGTCTCGGCCAGGTCGGGGTTGTTCTCGAGGTTGAGGAGTGCCGCCTCGAGTCGCTCCATGACGGCCTCGAGTTTCCCCTCCAGCTCGGCGCGCAGGCGCGTGAAGCAGCCGGCCATGGTGACGGTGTCGGGCTGGGCGTCGCACGACGCCGCGCCCGAGCTGACCTGGGGTTGCGGCGTCGTGGCGGCGGCCGATGAAGTGGTCGAACTCGGTGTCGACGACGGGTCGCCGGACGCGGCGTAGAGCACGCCGATCGCCGCCAGCGCGGCCAGCCCGAGGACGATGAGGAGGACCTTCATCTCGATTCTTTCGCCATCATGGAAGGCGGAGCGCCAAGTTCGCTACTTGCTACTCGTTCAGTACCGTGGCCGCGCGCCGGCGACGCAGGCGGGTGAGGCGCCCGGCGTGCTCGGCGACCAGGGCGACGCCGGTGGTGACGGCGAGGTTGGAGAAGAGGATCCCCGCTCCCGCCGCCAGGACGGCCATGACGAGAACCCGGCCCCGCAAGTCGAGGACGAGGAGGGCGTGGCGGAGCCCGGCGTAGGCGAGGAATCCGGCGAGAGCCCACACGGGGAGGAGTCCGAAGAGCGCTAGCACTTGGTGCGAGAACACGAGCCCGAGGACGAGGAGCGTGCCTCCGAGGAGCACGTTCATCCACGGCGTCTTCGCTCCGAGGCGGACGTGGGCGGACAGGCCGCTCGAGCCGTGGCACATCGGCATGCCGCCGGCGAAGCCCGAAGCCACGTTGGCCACCCCGGCCGACAGGGCAACCCGGCTGGGATTCACCCGGCGGGCTCCGGGCCCGAACGACTCGTGGGCGAGGTCGCTCACGCCCACGACCGCGTTGCCGAAGGTGAGTGGGAGCTGGGGGACGACGAGGAGCAGCAGCGCCGAGGCGAAGTCGGCCCCCCGGGGGGCCGAGAGATCGGGGAGTTCGACGACCACCGAACCCAGTGCGGGGGTGGCGCTCACCCAGGCGACGAGGAGCCCGCCGAAGAGAATCAGGGCCGCCGTGCCGTACCAGCGCCGCCACCCCGCGAACGCCACGACGAGCAGGGTGGCTGCGGCGAGGGCGAGCCCGAGCGAACGAGGAGGGGCGTTGGTGAACACCACGGGGGGATCGTTGGCGAGCTTGACGGCCGACACCACGAGGAGGGCGCCGACCCCCAGCTGGAGGGAGCGGATCACCGGCTTCGTGAACGCCCGGGCGAGGTGAGCGGCGGCGCCGGTCCCGGCCAGGACCGCGAGGCAGGCTCCGATCTCGATGCCGGCGGCACGGATGACCCCCGGCTCCACGGTCTGCGCCACGGCGATGGCCGTCAACGCCTTCAGCGGCTGGACGGGGAAGGGGACCCGAAAGACCAGGCCCGCGGCCAGCGCCGTCACCCCTGCCATCAGCAGCACCGGCCCCGGTTCGAGCCCGTTGACCACGACGAGGGCAGCGCTCAGGGGAACGAGAACGCCGAGGTCGGCGACCGCTCCCGACAGATCTCCTGCAGTAAAACGCTGCACGATTCTCAAGGATAGAGGCCGCTAATCAGACCGCGACCGCTCGGGCAGCGGTCAGCCGCGAGGGTGCCAGCTGAAGGTCCGGGCCGCGACCACGATGCCGGCCAGGCCCCACGCCGCCATGACGGCGACGTGCCCGCCTTCGAACCCGGAGCCGGCTTCGAAGGGATTGAACGCGGCCAGCAGGGCCTGGGCGAAGTGGCGCACGGGGAACAGATCGGCGATCCGCGCCAGCCAGTCAGGGCTCGCCTCGGGTCCGAAGAAGATGTCGGAGATGAAGAGCAGGGGGAGGATGCTGGCGTTGACGACCGCAGGGGCGGCGTCGGCGTTCGGGATGACGGCCGTGACGGCGAGGCCCAGGCTGGCGAAGGCGGCGGCGCCCACCGTGAGGGCAAGCAGGAACGACGGCAGGGTGTTGGTGGGCAGGTCGACGTCGTAGACGAGGGCGCCCACGGCGCACACGATGACGACGAGCAGGATGGCCATCAGGGTGGCGTGGATGATGCGGCCGGCGAGGAAGACCCAGGGGGGGAGGGGCGTCCCTCGGACCCGCTTCAAGACTCCCTGTTCCCGGGAAAACGAGATCCCGATGGCGATGTTCGTGTAGCAGGCAGAGATCACCGAGAAGGCCACGAGGGCGGGGACGTAGAAGGTCGACATGCTGGTGCTGCGCCCACTGAGGCGCAGCGTGTCGTTTCCGAACACCGTGTTGAAGATGAACAGGAACATGATCGGGAAGGCAAAGGTGAAGAACGCCGCCGGGGGGTTGCGCCAGAACGCCCGGTTCTCGTACTTCACCTGGCGGGCGGCGAGGAGAAGGTCACTCATGCCGTCTCCGCCGCGGGGTCGCCCGCCGGCGCTGCGCCGGTCAGGTCCAGGTACACGTCTTCGAGCGACGGTTGGCTGACGGTGAGGCCCTCGAGTTCGGCCCCCTCGCTCAGGGCCCACCCCGACAGTTCATGGAGCGTCGCCGTCGGCGTGGTCGTGCGGATCTCGACGGTGCCGTCTTCGACGACGACGTCGGCCGCCAGCGCCTGCGGCAGCGCCTCGGGGCCAGCCGGGAGGTGGAAGCGGATGGTGGTCACGCCCTTGTCGCGCGCGGCGAGCGTGGCCGGCGGCCCCTCGGCGACGATCTGTCCGGCGACGATGACCGCCACCCGGTCGGCGAGGGACTCCGCTTCGTCCATGTAGTGGGTGGTCAGGAAGACGGTCTTGCCCAGCGCAGCGAGGTTCTTGATCATGTGCCATGCGTTCCGCCGGGCTGATGGGTCGAACCCGGTGGTCGGCTCGTCGAGGAAGAGGAGCTCGGGGTCGCCGGCGAGCCCGATGGCGACGTCGAGCCGCCGGTGCTGCCCGCCCGAGAGCCTGTTCACCCGCACGTCGCGCTGCTCGGCGAGCCCCACGACCTCGAGCACCTCGTCGAGGGGACGGGGGCTGGGGTAATAGCCGCGGTACAGCTCCACGGCCTCGGCGACGGTGAGGTACGGCGCCACCCCCGTCTCTTGCAACACGATCCCGATCTTTTCCTTGTAGGACCGTTCGCCCCGCGCCGGATCGTGGCCGAGCACCGAGACGTCGCCGGAGCTGCGCTGGCGGTGGCCCTCGAGGATCTCCACGGTCGTGGTCTTGCCGGCGCCGTTGGGCCCGAGAAGCGCGAACACCTCGCCGTGGGCGACAGCGAGATCCACCCCGCGCACGGCTTCGACGTCGCCGTACGACTTCCGCAGGGCGGCCACCTGGATCGCAGGGCCGGTCACGGTCGCAGCATACGAACTGACGGCGGATGACGGCCGACGGCGTCAGACGACCGCGCCGGATGAGAGTCGCGCCGGGGCCGATAGGCTCGCCTTCGACACAGGAGATGGGCATGCCCGGCCTCGATGACCTGCTCACCGTGCAGGAGCACGACAGCTCGATTGACCGCCTCCGGGCCCGCCGCGAGCGCCTGCCGGAGCGGGCCGAACTGATCCAGCGCCAAGGGGAGGCGTCCGAGGTGGAGGCGGCGCTGGCTGAGTTGCGCGGCCAACGTGACGCGGTCGCGCGTGAGGAGCGCCAGCTCGACGACAACGTCAACGCCATCCAGGTGCGCATCAACGAGGTGGAGGGCGATCTGTACGCCGGGCGCATTACGGCCCCGCGCGAGCTCCAAGCCCTCCAGGCCGACATCGAGCAGCTCAAGCGCCAGCGCAGCTCGCTGGAAGATCAGGAGCTCGACGCCATGGAACGGCGTGAGGGGCTCGACCGCCAGGTCGCCGGGCTCGAGGAGAGGCTCGGCACGCTCTCGGCTGAGGTCGAACGGCTTGGGGCGGCCATCGTCGAGAACGAGCAGGAGATCGACCAGGAGCTCGCCCTCGAGGGCGGAGCCCGCGAGGCCGCCGCCGGGAAGGTGACGCAGGCTCTCTTGGAGCAGTACGAGGCAATCCGGGTCCGCAACGACGGGATCGGCGCCGCCCGCCTCGTGGGCGGGACCTGCCAGGGGTGCCACCTCGCCCTGTCGGCTGTCGAGGTCGACCGCATCAAGAGGCTTCCCACCGACGAGGTGGTCCGCTGTGACCAGTGCGGCGCCATCCTCGTCCGCCCGTGACCGCGGCTCGGGCGGATGAACCGGTGCAGAGGGGAGACCGGTTGATCGTCTTCGCCGACGGCGGCGCCCGCGGGAACCCGGGGCCGGCGGCGATCGGCGCCGTGGTCGTCGACCCTTCGACCGAGCCCCCGAACATCGTCGCCACCGTCAGCGAGGCGATCGGTGTGGCCACCAACAACGTGGCCGAGTACCGAGCGGTGATCGCCGGTTTGGAAGCAGCGGCCGAGGCCGGGGCCCGCTCGGTCGAGCTGCGGGCCGACTCACAGCTCGTCATCCGCCACCTCGACGGCAGTTACAGGGTCAAGAACCCGGGTCTCCGGGTGCTCTACGACGAGGCCGTCGGCCTGCTGGCGCGCTTCGCCGACGTCCGGCTCGTCCATGTGCCTCGGGAGCAGAACACCGACGCCGACGCCCTCGTGAACGCCGCCCTTGACGCCGCCGAACAGGCCCGGTGACCGTCCTTTATCTGGCTCGTCACGGCGAGACGGCACCGAACCGTGAGGGTCGCCTCCTCGGCAGCCGGGCCGATCCGGGCCTCACCGAGGTCGGGCGGGGCGAGGCGGAAGCCCTCGGGCGCCGCTTCGCCGGGCGTGAGCCGTCCGCCATCGTTACGAGCCCGCTGCGGCGCTGCGTCGAGACGGCCGAGGCGATCGCTCGCGTGGTCGGGATTGACGTGGTGGAAGAGCGTCGGATCGCCGAGATCGACTACGGCGAGTGGGAGGGACTCCCCCTCGCCGAGATCCCTCCCGAGACTTCAGCAGCCTGGCGCACCGATCCTGGATTTCGTCCGCCGGGCGGGGAGAGCCTCGAAGACGTGCAGGCCCGCGTGGCCGCGTGGTGTGACGAGCAAGTCGACCGGTCGGGTCCGGTGATCGCCGTCACGCACGTCGCGCCCATCAAGGCCGCCGTGGCGTGGGTCCTCGAAGCGCCGCCATCGCTGGCGTGGCGCATTTGGATCGGGTTGGCGTCGGTGACGACGCTGCGACTCGAAGCTGACGTTCCGGTGCTCCTCGGTCTCAACGACCGGAGTCACCTCGGAAGCGATTCGTAGGATTCCGGCCTGATGCCCCCCGAACACGAGCGCCGCGAGCGCGCCCGGCCGGGCCGGAGTACCGCCCGGCCCTTGTGGCGGCTCCGGCTGCGGTCGCGCCGGAGCCGGATGGCCGAGGTCGCACCCTGGGAGGTCCGCCGCCGGTGGAAGCGCACCGTGGCCCTCGCCGCGTGCACCGGCGTCGCCACCGGCGTGGGCGTGCACGCCTTCTCGTGGCTGGTCCAGGACGTGCTGCTCCGAGAGCTGGGGGAGGGGCGACTGGGTGTGCAGATCGTGGCGCCGGGGCTCGGCCTCCTGGCGGCGACTCTCGGGCTTCGTTACCTGGCCCGCCGGGCCAGCCCGGCGACCTCGGAGGAGTACGTCAGCCACTTCCACGATCGCCATCGGTCCCTTCCTCTTTGGCCCCTCGGGGGTCGGATGGCGGCGGTGATCGCGACGGTGGGTGGCGGCGGTGCCCTCGGGCTGGAGGGCGGCCCCATGTACCTCGGGGCGTCCATTGGCGACGCCGTCCAGCGGCGATTCGCCCGTTGGTTCTCGAGGGAGGAGGCCAAGGTGCTGATGGTGGCGGGTGCCGCCGCCGGCGTCGCCGCCATCTTCAAGGCCCCACTGGCCGGGGCCGTGTTCGCCTGCGAGGTCCCGTACCGGTTCGACCTCGCGGCGCGGGCGGTGCTGCCGGCCCTGGTCGGCGCGGTCACGGCCTACGCCGCCTTCGTCGTCTTTCAGGGCACCGAGCCCATTCTCAAGGTGTTCGACGAACCGAAGTTCGCCGTCGCCGACCTCGCCGCCGCGGTGCTGCTCGGCCTCCTGTGCGGGCTCGGAGCCCGCTGGTTCGCCGTGATCATCGCGTGGTCGAACGAGCGGGCCCGCCGGACTCGGGTGCGCCGGCGCCTGCCGGCCGCCGCCCTTGCGCTCGGCGCCCTGGCCGCAGCGTCGCACGCCGTGTTCGACGTTCCCTTGACCTTGGGGCCCGGTTACGACGTGATCGCCTGGACCACCGACCCCAGCCAAGGCCTGGGGCTGGTGGCGCTCCTCTTCGTCATGCGGGTTGGGGCGAGCGCGGCCACGCTGGTCGGTGGTGGGGCGGGGGGTGTGTTCGTGCCTCTCGCGGTGCAAGGCGCGCTCCTCGGCCGCTTCGTCGGCGGCGTGTTTGACGGTGCCAGTACGTCGCTGTTCCCACTCGTGGGAATGGCGGCGTTCGTCGGCGCCGGCTACCGGGCGCCGATCGCCGCCGTTGCTTTCGTGGCCGAGGCCACCGGACGCACCGGGTTCCTCGTGCCGGGTCTGGTCGCCGCCGTCATCGCCGAGCTCGTGATGGGGGAGAAGTCAGTGGCGCCACACCAGCAGGCGCGCCGGACGGGCCTCCTCGAGCAAAGGCTGCGGCTGCCGGTGACGGCCGCCCTGGCCCGCGACGTCCATACGGTGCAGCCCGACACCACGGTGCGGCAATTCGTCGAGCACGACTCGCTGCGGGCCAGGTCCCGCCTGCTCCCGGTTGTCAACGAGGGGCGCTATGTGGGCATGGTTCGGATCGACGACGTCGACGGCCTCGAGCGTGACGCCTGGGACACGACCACCGTCTCAGATCTGATCCACACGGCGTATCCACCGGCCGAGCTGTCGTGGACGCTGCGGCGGGCCATGTCCGCCATGGAGGAGCACGCCGTGCCGCGTCTTGCCGTTACCGACCACGGCCGCTTCGTCGGCGTCGTCACCCAGGCCGAGATCCTCCGCCTCGACGAACTCCTGGAGGACGGCCAACCCTGAGCCCTGCTTGCCTTTTGCCGGATCGACCCCCTCTCAGGGCGGAATATCCGGCACAAGGGAAGGGGATGTAGAGAGAGACGAGTCGGGCTGTACGCCGGATTCTGTACCCGGGCCGGTCGTCCGGCGTCGGGTGGTGGCCATCCATCTGGGACGGCGGTTGCCCGCCGCCTCGTGCGGCCTACCCGGGACTGTTGGGCGGGCCACCCAGTCCCTGCGCGGCCTTGCTCCGGGTGGGGTTTGCCGAGCCGCCCGGGTCACCCCGAGCGCTGGTGCGCTCTTACCGCACCGTTTCACCCTTGCCTGTGCGGGCCACTCCGGAGACTGGCCCGCCATCGGCGGTCTGTTTTCTGTGGCACTTTCCCCGGGTCACCCCGACTGGGCGTTACCCAGCACCCTGCCCTGTGGAGTCCGGACGTTCCTCGACCCGGTGCCCGAAGGCCCGAGCCGCGGCCACCCACCCGACTCGTCTCTCGGGTTCATTGTCGCGCGCGACGGGCTCCCCATAGACCGCCGAGGCCGCCGAGGACCAGCGCAAACGCCGCCGCGGCGCCGATCCCGGCGAGGGGGTTGCCGTCGTCGCCTCCGGCGGCCAGCGCGAGCCGGAACGGGATCCACACGATGAGGGCGGCCAGCGCGGCCAACGCCCCGTGCCGGCGGGCATCACTCGGGACACGCCGCCCGGCCCGCGAACCCGCAACCCCGAAGGCGAGCAGGATGCCCAGAAACAGGACGGCCACGAGCCCGCCCGAGACGTCGTCCTCTGATACCAGCGTCACGATCACCTGCACGGCGACCAGCGGAACGATGAGACCAAGCCCAGCGAGCGCCCCCCGGAGGATCGCGGCCCGGTTCACGAACTTGGGGCCGACACTGCGCAGTGATGTGAGAAACGAAACCAAATTCGGAGGGGGAGGGGGGTCACGTCCAGGCCCAGCCCTCGGGGAGGAAGGGTGACGGCAGGCCGAGCTTGCCCGGGTTGAGGATGCCGGCCGGGTCGAGCACCGACTTCAGCCCGCACAGGGTCGCGAAGCCGGTGTCGCCGAGGGCTTGGCGAACCCACGCGCCCCGGGCCATCCCCACGCCGTGGTGGTGGCTGATGGCGGCGCCGTGGCGGAGGGCGGCGTCCATCTTCGCTGCCAGCGACGCCCGGTAGTACGCGTCCTTCACGGCCGGGTCGTCGCCGGGCTGGCCGGCGAAGGTGAAATACAGGCACGCCCCGTCGAGGTACGAGTGCGAGCAGTGGGCCGACGCCACGAGGGCCCCGTCGACGGCCATGAGAGCGGCGACGGCGTCCTCGTAGACCGCGGGGAGCGCGCCCCAACGGGCCACGATCTCGACCGTGTCGACGACGACGCCCGCCTTGACCACCTCGGGGAGAGCGGACACGTCGTTGCGGCGCTCGAGCCAGTGTCCGGCCACGGCCTCGTCGAGGGGGGCGGCGTCGGCGCACTCCGCCCGCACCACCGCCATGGTGGCGTCGACCAGGTCGGGGTCGCCTTCATCGAGGACGATGAGCACGTTGTCGTCGGTCTCGCCGATGATCTTCGAGAAGTGGCGCTGCGATTCGAACACGTCATAGAGGCGCAGCACCGCCGGGGTCGCCCCTCGGCGGAGGATGCGACGGCAGGCGTCGAGCCCGTCGGCGAAGGTGGCGAACCCGAAGACGGTGCGGGCCTCACCCGACGGCAGGGGGTGAATCCGAAGGGTCGCCTCGGTGACGACGGCGAGCGTTCCCTCCGACCCCAGGACCAGCTGCGTCAGGTCGGGCCCTACCGCGGCCCGGGGCGTTCCGCCGGTGCGGAGGACGTCGCCCGCTCCGGTGACCGCTTCGAGCGCCACCACCATGTCTTCGATCTTCCCGTAGCGCGTGGAGTACTGGCCCGCGCTGCGGCAGGCGATCCATCCACCGAGGGTCGACAGCTCGATCGATTGGGGCCAGTGACCCAGCGTGTAGCCGGCCTCGCGCAGGCGGGCCTCGAAGACGTCGCCGAAGATCCCGGCCTGCGCTCGCACCAGGAGCGAGGTGTCGTCGATGTCGAGGATGGCGTCGAGCCCGGTCACGTCGAGCACGATCCCGCCCGCCACCGGCAGCGCCCCGCCGCACACCCCCGACCGGCCGGCGCTCACGGTGAGAGGAATGCGAGCCTCGGCGCAGCGCCGCACCACCGTGACGACCTGTTCCGGGGCGGTGACCCGCACGACGGCCGCCGGAAGTGACGGGACCTTCCCCTGGGTGGCCCAGACGACGGCCAGGGGCCACCAGTCGCGCCCGTACGGCAGGATCCCCGCCTCGTCGGTGACGACCGCACCAGCCCCGAGGTCTGCGCGCAGGGCGTCGACCAGCCCTTCGGGCACGTCGACCTGCGGGGCGTCGAGGCGGGTGGTCACGGCGCCGTCGGCGAGCTCGATCGGTTCGCGGTACGGCATGCGCAGCCTCCCTCAGACCTCTTGCTTGTCGGCGGCACCAGTTCGGAGATGGTGGAGGAGCTGCGAGAACCGTTCCACCTGGCGCTCCTGCTCGGCGGCGTCCCAGTGCAGTTCACCGCCGACGAGCGCGGCCACGGCAGGGGCAGCAGCGGCCGTCGCCTCGCGGTCGAGAAGCAGGGCTCGGGTGCGGCGGGCGAGGACGTCTTCCAAGGTCATCGCCATCTCCCAGCGGACGGCGTAGACCGCCTCGGCCTTCAGGTAGGGGAGCCCCGGCACGAGTGGCTCGGCCAGGTCGGCGCGATCGGTGGCGAGCTTGGCCACGGCCCGGGCGTGGGCGCCGAAGCGCGACGTCAGGTGCTCGAGCAGCGTCTCGTCGACGCCGAGGCGCCGGGCGGCCTGGGCTCCTCGGACGGCGTCGACGCCCTCGGCGCCGTGGAGTGGGAGGTGCTTCGTCTCGGGGCGGGAAGCCTTGCGACCGAGTACCTCGAACGCCGCCTCGACGGTGTCCTCCGCCATGCGCCGATAAGTCGTCAGCTTGCCGCCGGTGACGGTGACCACGCCGCTCGCGCTGACCTTCACCGAGTGCTGGCGCGAGAGGTCGGCGGTGCGCTCGCCGGCGGCGTCCTTCATGAGGGGTCGCAAGCCGGCCCACGTCCCGAGGACGTCGGCGGGGGTGAGCGGGTCGCGCACCGAGGCGTTGACCGCCGATAGGAGGTAGTCGACTTCCTCGCCCGTGCACACCGGCTCGTCAAGGGGGCCGGTGTAGTCGCTGTCGGTGGTGCCGACGTAGACCCGGTCGTCCCACGGGATCACGAAGATCGAGCGCCGATCGCCAGGGACGGGGAGCACGACGCCCACGTTGACGGGGAGCCGCGAGCGGGGGACGGTGACGTGAACTCCCTTGGCGGGGCGGAGGGTGCGCGGGTTCGCACCCTCGTCGAGGGCGCGTACCTCGTCGGCCCAGACGCCGGCGGCGTTCACGATGACCGGGGCTCGGATCGTGAGCTCGCGCCCGCCGAGTTCGTCGCGGACTCTCAGACCGCTGATTCCGCGGGCGGTCTTCTCCACGCCCACGGCGGCCGTGTAGTTGGCGGCCGGGGCGCCGAATCGGTGCACGGCGGTCTGGACGATCGCGAGCGTGAGCCGGGCGTCGTCGGCTCGGGCGTCGTAGTAGAGATAGGAGGCGGCGAGCCGATCGGGGTCGAGCGCCGGAAACAGCTCGAGCGCCTTGGCGGTGCGCACCCGTCGGTGGCGCTTCCCGATGCGCAGCCCCCCCGTCATGTCATAGAGCCACAGGGCGGTGCCAATGGCCCGGGCGAAGGCCTGGGCGGCTTGCCGTCGGGCCTGTCCCTCGCCCTTCGCGAACAGAGGAAAGAGGAAGGGCTGGGGCGTCACCAGGTGGGGGGCGTTGCGAAGCAGCACCTGTCGCTCGGCGAGCGCCTCGTACACCAGCCGGAATTCCCGCTGCTCGAGGTACCGGAGGCCGCCGTGAACCAGTTTGGATGAACGGGACGATGTGCCCGATGCGAAGTCCCCGCGTTCGACGAGGGCCACCCGGAGGCCCCGGGTGGCGGCGTCGAGGAGTACCCCGGCACCGGTGATGCCGCCGCCGACGACGACGACGTCGAAGTGGTCGTGCGCCAGACGGTCCAGGGCCCGCGAGCGCTCGGCCACCCCCCAGGTCACGTCGGCCCGCCTCCGAGTGAACTCAGGTCGTGGCGGAAACCATTGCGCGCGAGAGGCCGGACGTGCTCACGCCGGCGGATGGCAATCCACGCCGCCAGCACCAGGTACGTGCAGCCGACCGCGATGCGGGTGTACATGTCGACCGTGTCGCCGAACATGGCCCCGATGATGAACTGGGTGAGGAAGAGACCCAAGAGCCAAAGGGCCTCGCGTACGTCGAGGCTGAGGTTCATGAGGACGGCCACGGCGAACACCGACTGGGCCGCGGTGAGGAAGATCTCCTCCCGCTGCACGCCGTCGATCGGCAGCCCGTGAGTGCTTCCGCTGGAGAGGGCGAAGACGATGGGGAGGGTCCCCACGAGCAGGGTCCACTGGTTCACCTTCGACGACACCAGGGCGCCCAACCCCGCCTTCGCCTTGAGCCGCCACGCGAACAGGATGGCCACGATCAGCTCCGGTGCCTCCGAGGCCAGGGGCGCCAACCACTGGACCAGCAGGAACTCGTCCACGCCGAATTCCTTCCCGGTGTGGACGAGGTTCTCGGCGAACGGCTCGGCCACCGCCAGGATGACCCCCGCGCTTGTGACGAAGAGGACCAACACGGAAAGTCGGCGTTTCGCCTTGCCCAGACTGCCGAAGAGCTGGGCCGGACCGACGAGGTCAGGATGCTCCGAGGGCGCGCCGCTGATCCGGATCAGGTAGGCCACGAAGATCCCCACGAGCAAGGCGGCGTCGAAGAGCGTGAGGGTGCGCTTGAGCGGCAGCGTCAGCGAATACGCCGTGGCCAGCGCCAGGAAGGCCAGCTCGACCGACTGGGTGCGGTCGAGCTGCACCTCGCCCGCCCACATGGAGGCTGTCGGGTCGCCGACCTTTCGGCGCCTCCGGTACGCCAGCACGGCGACGAACACGACCGCTGACCAGCCGAGCCCGATCAGGAGCCGGTTGGCGCCGGTCATGTTGGCGAGGGCGAGGTGGGCGAACTCGTCGGGGTTCTTGCCGGCCTTCCACGCGAACACGAGGTCGACGGCGTACTCGGGCAGGACGGCGATGAACGCCAGGGCGGCGAGTGCCAGGCCCCTCGAGACGTCCATCTGGGCGACCTCGGCCGCCCACGACAGCGCGAACGCCGCCGCCACGATGGCGATTCCGAACAATGCCGCCGCCACCCACGGAGTCGGGTGGTCGGCGACAAAGCGAACCACGAGTCCTGGGACCGTCCCGAGGGCGACCAAGACCACGATCGCCCGTTGCCGGGCGGAATGCTCCGATGCGGGGGCGGCCGCCCCCGGAGAGACCTCGTGCACGGGGGCATCCTACGCAGGGACCAAGTCCGCGAAGGCACCGGAAAAGCCGGATTTATAGGACTTTTACCGCGGCACCCATTGCGGAGCGAGCAAGGGTTGGGGCATCATGCCCTCTCGGAACGCGCGGAGTGCGCGTACGCGAACGAGGACAGTGGCGATGTTCGGGACGCCCTTCATCGGCGCCAACGGAGCGCCAGCACGACCGGGCCTCCGCCTGGCCCACTCGCGCGCCGGCGACGAGGGCGCCACCTGGCGCAGGGCGGCGGCCTGTAAGGGCCTCGATCCAGGGCTGTTCCACCCCGACGACGACGTCCCTGGCTTCGCCGAGACGGTGGAGGCCGCCAAGGTGGTCTGCGACGCGTGCCCCGTGCGCCCCACCTGCCTCGAGCATGCCCTGGCGGTCCGGGAACCCGACGGGATCTGGGGTGGTCTCACCGCTCAGGAACGCCGCCGGGTGCTTCGCCGCCGCCGCCGCTCCGCCTGACCTGGCGCCGACGGCGGGACTCGCTCCTCGCTGCGGACAGCGCCGAAACCCCGCCGCCGCTCCGGGGCTCGGCCACTCGCGAACGCAACCGGTACGCTCGGCGGCCGCATGAACTTCGACCTCTCGCCGGAACTCGCTGAGCTCCAGGCCACGGTGCGCAAGATCTCCCGGGAGCGGGTGTTGCCCCGCGCCCGCGAGATCGACTCGACCGAGGAGTATCCCCAGGACCTCTTCGATCTGTTCGTGGAGACCGGGCTCACCGGCCTCGTCGTTCCCGAGGAGTACGGGGGATCGGGGGCGGGGATCCTCGGTCTCACCATCGCCATCGAGGAGATCGCCAAGTACTCCAACGCCGCCGCCCTCATGCTGCTTCTGACCCGACTGCCGACGGGGCCGGTCCTCATCGCGGGCACCGAGGACCAGAAGAAGAAATACGTGACCCCCGTCGCCACCGGGGAACAGCGCGCCGCCTTCGGACTGTCGGAGCCCTCGGTGGGCAGCGACGTCGTCGGCATGCGCACCCGGGCCACTCCCGACGAGGCCGGTGGCTGGGTTCTCGACGGCGTGAAGTGTTGGATGTCGGGTGTCGCCCAGGCCGACTGGTATTGCGTCTTCGCCAAGACGGGGCCGGTCGAGTCGCGCGACCACTCGAGCATCAGCGCCTTCGTCGTTGAGCGGTCGTGGCCCGGCGTGTCGGTTGGGCGGCTCGACTCCAAGATGGGCGTGAAGGGCATCGACACCGGCGAGCTTCTCCTCGACGGGGTCCACGTGCCGGCCGAGAACATGATCGGCGAGGTGGGAGGGTTCCGGCTCGCCATGCTCGGGCTCAACTCCATGCGCCCGGTGGTCGCTGCCCGTGGGATCGGGCTCGCCGAGGGGGCCCTCATGTACGCCGTGGAATACATGAAGGAGCGCCCCGCCTTCGGTCGGACGATCGCTGACTTCCAGGGGATGCAGTGGAAGGTGGCCGAGCTGGCCGCCGAACTGGAAGCGGCCCGCCTCCTGACCTACCGGGCGGCGTGGCTGGCCGACCAAGGGAAGTTCGGGCGGGAGTGGGTGCCCTACCTTTCAATGGCGAAGTACTACGCCACCGAGCTGGCGGTGAAGGCGTCGAGCGAGTGCCTCCAGATGCTCGGAGCAGCGGGCTACATGAAGGATCACCCGATGGAGCTGTATTACCGAGACGCCAAGCAGCTCACGATCGTGGAGGGCACGTCGCAGGTGCAGCTCAACCTGATCGCCCGTGGCGTCCTCGACCACGACCTGTGGTGGGACTAGCGGACGCGGACCGATCGGTGTCCCGCGCCAGCAGCTCGATCGCAACCAGGAGGGACCGGTGACGGATTTCCAGTGGGCACCCATCCTGAACAAGCTCGTACACGAGGAGGACCTCGACCCCGACGAAGCGTCGGCCGCCATGGCGACGATCTTGCGGGGCGAGGCCGACGACGCCCAGATCGCCGGGTTTCTCGTCGCGCTGCGGGGCAAGGGCGAGACGGTCGATGAGCTGACCGCCCTGGTGCGCACGGCGCGGGAGTTCGGCGAGAAGGTGGAAGTCGGTGGCCCGCTCGTCGACACCTGCGGCACGGGGGGCGACCGCCGGGGCACCTTCAACGTATCCACCACCGCGGCCTTCGTGGTGGCCGGGACGGGGGCCCGGGTGTGCAAGCACGGGAACCGGGCGGCGTCTTCGCAGTGTGGGTCCGCTGATGTCTTGGAGGCGCTCGGGGTGGTCCTTGACCTCGGCCCCAAGGGCGTCGCCCGTTGCATCGAGGAGGTCGGCATCGGGTTCTGTCTCGCCCAGCGCTTCCACCCTGCCTTCCGCTTCGCTGCCCCGGCGCGCAAGGCCCTCGGCATCCCGACGACCTTCAATTTCGTGGGACCACTCGCCAACCCGGCCGGGGTGACGCGCCAGGCTCTTGGCGTCTCCGACCCCGAGATGGCCGAGCGGATGATCAGAGCGCTTCAGGCGCTCGGTTCGGAGCGCGCCCTCGTGTTCCACGGCCACGACGGCCTCGACGAGCTCACCACCACGACGACGTCGTCGGTGATCGAACTCAACGGGGAGGTCATCGAGCACTACGAGATCGAACCCGAGGACTACGGCCTCCAACGGGCCGCGGTCGACGATCTGGCCGGAGGGGCGCCCGAGGAGAACGCCGCCATCACCCGCCGAGTGCTGGCGGGGGACCCCGGCCCGGCCCGGGACATCGTCGTGCTGGGTGACCGGCTTGGCGAAGGCGCTCCAGTGCCCCGACTGCGGAAACCGCCATCCGCTCGACGACGTGGCGCACCTGCGCACGTTTCGATGCAACGAGTGCCGGCGGCTCCTCAAGGTGCCGGGAAGCGTCGCCGTCGCCGAGAAAGCGCGGACGGGAACCGCCCCCGCCAATGGCGAGTCACGGCCCGAAGACGCCGAGCCGACACGGGTCGACGAGGTCAGCGCAGCGTCGGACGCCACGGCGGCGAAGGTGCCCCCGTCGCAGCGCGGGAGCGCCGTTCGCGACCAGGCGGCCAAGCTCGGGGCCGACCCCGGGCCCAACCCCGCCGCCGGCACTCCACCGCTTTCACGCGTCGTGCGCGTGCTCGTCTGGATGGCGGCCGTCCCCAGCGGTCTGGTGCCGGTGGCGATCCTCGGTCGCCTGTTCGGCGTGCTCACCATGGACCGAGCCGTCGACGTTTTCCTCGGCATCGGCTGGGACCGGTTCGTGCCCCCGCTGGTTCTCTTGCCGATATGGGCGGCGGCGTCGGCCACCGTCGCCCACCTGGCCCTCGAGGGTCTGGCGCGCCTCCGCCACGAAACGTCGAGCGATCGTCAGCCCGCGGGCGCCTGACGCCCGTCTCGATCAGACGGCGCGTCACGCAGCTCGGAAGTCGAGGAGCGCTTCGAGGTCGAGCACCCCGTACCCAGCGAGCCGCTCCAGCAGGGCGTGGAGCACGTCGGCCGTCGCCAGCGCATCGGCCAGAGCGCGGTGGCACGGCAGGTGATCGGTATGGAGAGAGAGGGCGACCGTCTCCAGCTGGTGGTTGGCGACGCCGTCATCAGCGTCGAGCACGCTGCGGGCGAGGTGGAGGGTGTCGACGAAAGGCCCCGGCAGCGGTGGGCGACCGGCTGAGCGCAGGGCGGCGTCGAGGAAGGAGCGGTCGAACCCGACGTTGTGGCCAACGATCACGCTCCCCTCGACGAACTCGAGGAGCGGCGGGAGGACCGCCTCGATCAGCGGTGCCCCCCGAACCATCACGTCGTCGATTCCCGTCAGATCGGAAACGGCGGCCGCCAGCGGTGTTTGGGGATCAACGAGGGTGGCGAGCGTCTCGAGTAGCTCCCCGCGCCGATACTTCGCGGCCCCGATTTCGGTGATTTTTGCGTGCCCCGGCTCGAAGCCGGTGGTTTCGAGGTCGAGGACGGCGAACGTCACGTCGCCCAGTGGGAGCGGGATCGGAGCCGGATCACCCATTCTCGGGATGATCGCGCTCGCCTGTGACACTTCCTGTGTCAACCCCCTGGTGCGTCGTTTCCCCCGGGGTTGAGTGCCACAGGCGCTTCTCACGTCGATCTTGGGGCATCGTGGTGGCCGG
>JACPCJ010000068.1 GCA_016179865.1 Actinomycetota bacterium
GTCCGCGTGGGCGTTCGGGTCAACGAGAACGGGTCGGGGGTCGCCCAGGCTCGCTTCGATGCCGACGCCGACGCATTGGAGGCCATCGGCGGCGACCCCGCTTCCTCCTCCCAAGGGGCCGCGCGGGCCCTCGAGAAGCGCCTCCGGGTGGCCGATCTCGTCGAGGCGGGCTGGACGGTCGAGGTCGACGACGGCGGGAGCGGGAAGCAAACGGGCGCCACCGTGGTGCTGGAGAAGGACTTCGCAACCCCCGACGAGCTGGCGAAGGTGATCGACGAGTTGTCGGGCGACGCCGGCCCGTTCCGGGATTTTCACCTCACCCGGAAGACCTCGACCTTCCGGACCGAGTTCGCCTTCCAGGGCACGGTCGACCTCGACGCCGGGATCGCCGGCACCGCCCTCGACCCGGCGGACGCCGGCATCGCCCCCGAGCTGGCCGATGAGGACGTGGAGATCGCCGAGCTGAGCGAGTTCCTGCGGGAGCGGATCGACGAGGTGTTCAACATCGAGGTGGTCGTGGCGATGCCGGGCGACGGATCCCACAACGCCCCGGGGGAGTTGGCCGGGGAGCCGCGGTGGACGCCATCGGTGGGGGAGGCCGTCGAGCTGAAGGCCGAGTCGTCCGACCTGGCGAGCGATCGGCTCGCCCTCGTGGCCTTCGGCCTGCTCCTGGGGGGCGTCTCGGCGGCGATGTTCGTCCGGCACCGGGCGCGCCGCCGCGACACCCTCGCCGTCACGGAGGAGTAACGGTCACACCCCGCCCGTACCCTGCGACCTATGAGCAGCACCAAGACGAAGACGGTGTTCCGTTGCGGGTCGTGCGGGGCCGAGTCGCCCCGCTGGCTCGGCCGGTGTGCGGCGTGCGGGGAGTGGTCGACGCTCGCCGAGCAGCTCCCGGAGTTCCGAGGCGTCGACGGCCCTGTTTCCGACCCCGTTCCGCTGTCGTCGATCCCGCTCGACCACATCACGCCGATTCCCACCGGCGTGGGCGAACTCGACCGGGCGCTCGGCGGCGGCCTCGTTCCCGGGTCGGTGACCCTGCTCGGAGGCGAGCCTGGGATCGGCAAGAGCACCCTCGTGCTCCAGGCGCTGAGCGGCGTGGCGCGCGGCCAAGGGCAGGCGATGCTCGTCAGCGCCGAGGAGTCGGCCCCGCAGGTGCGAGACCGAGCCGAGCGGCTCGGAGGAGCGCCGAGCGGGCTCGCCCTCCTCACGGAGACGTCGCTGCCTGCCATCGTCGGGGCTGTCGCCGCCCACCGCCCCGCGGTGGTGGCCGTCGACTCGATCCAGTCGGTGACGTACCCCGACGCGTCCGGCGGTGCTGGGTCGGTCACTCAGGTGCGTGAGTGCGCCCATCACCTGGTGCGGGTGGCGAAGGAAACGGGCACGGCCGTGGTCCTGGTGGGCCACGTGACCAAGGACGGCGAGCTCGCGGGCCCGCGCGTGCTCGAGCACGTTGTCGACACCGTGGTGGCCTTCGAAGGCGACCGTCACCATGCCCTCCGGCTCCTGCGGGTCCGGAAGCACCGGTTCGGCGACACCGACGAGCTCGGCGTGCTCGAGATGCGGTGCGACGGGCTCGTAGGAGTCCCCGACCCCTCCGGCCTGTTCCTCGCCGATCGCCTTCCGGGCACGGCCGGCTCCGTCGTCGCCCCCGTCTTGGAAGGGATGCGGCCGCTCCTGGTCGAGGTCCAGGCGCTGGTCGCGAAGGCCGGCACCCCGGTCCCCCGGCGCTCGGTGCAGGGGCTCGAGGCCCGACGGCTGGCCCTGCTTCTCGCCGTGCTGAGCCGACGGGCGGCCGTCAGCGTCACGAATGCCGACGTCTACGCCAGCGTGGCCGGCGGGCTCCGGGTGGCCGAGCCGGGCGTCGACCTCGCCCTGGCCCTGGCCATCGCCGGCGCGAAGACTGGCCAGGCGTTCGATCCCGAGACGGTGGCGCTGGGCGAGGTCGGTCTTGGCGGCGAGATCCGCCAGGTGGCCCATGCACCAAGGCGCCTCGCCGAAGCGGCGCGGCTGGGGTTCCGGCGGGCGGTCGTTGCCCGGCGTACGCCCGACGCCTCGGGCCTCCAACTCGTCCGGGTGGGCCGGCTGGCTGAGGCGGTGGCCGTCACGGGGCTCGGATGACTGGGGTACCCTCGCGGGCGCTTCTCGTACGTTCCGGGCGTTGAGTTCGAGGCTGGCGTTCGCCGGCACCCCGAGCGGGGCCGTGAGGTTCCGCGTGTCAAGAGAGGAGGGCCTTGAGCCGCTCACGCCGATCGCAGGACCTCATCCTGGCGCTCCGGTTGGTTGCGCCCGGCACGGATCTGCGCGAGGGCATCGACCGGATCCTCCAGGCGGGCATGGGTGCCCTCATCATCCTGGGCGACGGACCCGAGGTGCTCGCCCTGTGCTCAGGCGGGTTCCTCTTCGATGCCGAGTTCACGCCCCAGCGCCTGTCCGAGTTGGCGAAGATGGACGGCGCCATCATCCTGTCGCCCGACGCTCGACGTGTGGCCAGGGCCAACGTCCACCTCGTTCCCGATCCCGACATCCCCACCAACGAGACCGGCACCCGGCATCGCACCGCTGAGAGGGTGGCCAAGTACGTTGACGTTCCCGTGATCTCCGTGTCGGAAGACATGTCGGTCGTGACCCTCTACCGCAACAACGACAAACACACCCTGGAGCCGATCCCGCGGGTGCTGGCCCGGGCCAACCAGGCGCTCCAGACCCTCGAGCGCTACAAGTCCCGCCTCGACGCCGTGGCGGCGTCCCTGTCAGCCCTCGAGGTTGAAGACCTGGTTACGGCTCGAGACGTGGTCACCGTGCTCCAGCGCACCGAGATGGTGCGCCGGATCGCCGAGGAGATCGAGGAATACGTCATCGAGCTGGGGACCGACGGCCGCCTTGCCCTCCTCCAGCTCGAAGAGCTCATGGGTGGGGTCGAAGCCGACCAGCGGCTCGTCTCGAAGGACTACATGGTGGGTGGTCCCGACTACGAGCTCGAAGACCTCGTGGGCCAGCTCGCCCATCTCGACACCGAGGAACTGCTCGACCTCCGCAACGTGCTCGAGTGCCTGCACCTGCCCCCGGGCACGAACCTCGACACGCCGATCCAGCCCCACGGGTTCCGGCTCCTGCACAAGATCCCCCGGCTGCCCGACCTGGTCGCCGACCACGTCGTCGAGCGTTTCGAGAGTCTCCAGAAGATCATGCGGGCCAGCGTCGAAGACCTGAACGACGTCGAGGGTGTCGGCGAGGCGCGGGCCCGGGCGATCAAGGAGGGCCTGTCTCGCCTGGCCGAGAGCTCCATCCTCGACCGTTACGTCTGACGCGTGGCTGCGCTCGCCGAAGGGCCTCACAGCGCGAGCGCCGAGAGGATCGCGCTCGACGTCGACGGCCAGCCGGTCGACGCCATCCACGCCCGCCCGGCGGGGACGCCGCTGCTCGGTCTCGTCGTCGCTCCCGACATCGGGGGGATCCGGCCGCTCTTCGACGACATGTGCCGCCGCCTGGCCTCGCACGGCCTCGCCGTGTGTGCGGTCGAGCCCTTTGCCCGGATTCCCGTGGCGGAGCGGGACGCCATGCAGCTCGAGGACCGGATGGCTCGGGTCGCCGGGCTGTACGACGACGTGCAGATCCGTGATCTCACCGAGGCGGCGGAGTACCTCGTCGCGTCCGACGGTGTGCACTCGGTGGCGGTGCTCGGATTCTGCATGGGTGGCTATTACACCCTGAAGGCCGCGGCCACCGGGCGCTTCGAGCGCGCGGTCAGCTTCTACGGGATGGTGCGCACGCCCGAGCACTGGCAGGGCCCGGGCCACGCGTCCCCAATCGACTCGGCGGCGGAGGTCTGCCCGACCCTCTACGTCGTCGGCGACCAGGATTCTTGGGCTCCAGCCGAGGACATCGAAGCGCTGCGGGCGGCGTGGTCGGGGCGCTCCGACTGCAAGGTGCGGGTGTATCGGGGGGCCGAGCACGGCTTCGTGCACGACCCCGACCGTCCCGCCCACCGGGCCGACGACGCCGAGGACGCGTGGCGACACGCCCTCGCGTGGTTGTTCGAGTCCGGCAACTGAGCCGCCCAGCGTCTGTGTCGCGTTACGCACCGCCACCGCCACGGTGGATAACGCGACACAGACACGGAAGAACTACATCGACGAGCGCTGCTCCAAGGCCGGGCGGTTGAGGATGCGGTAGTGGCCGCGCTCGATGGTCTCGATCCACCCCAGACGCTGGAACGTTGCGAGCGCCTTGTTCACCCGCTCGCGTGACGCGCCGATCACCGCCGCCAGTTCCTCCTGGGTGAGGGCGGTGGAGAAGTCGTCGCTTTCGCCCGCCAGCTCGAGCAGCCGCTTGGCTGTGCGGCCGGGTACGTCGAGGAGGACGGCGTCGGCCAGGGCTTCGTCGGTCGTGCGGAGGCGCTGAGCGAGAAGGCGCAGCATGCCCCACATGAGCTGGGGTCGTTCGTCGAGCACGGCGCGAACGTGCTCGTAGCGCACGGCCAGGATGTCGGTCGGCTGGAGGGCCCGGGCGTCGGCCATGCGAGGCGAGCCGTCGAACAACGGGAGCTCGCCGAAGAGGGACGGCGGGTCGAGGAGGGCGACCACCGATTCGCGCCCGTCGATCGACTGGGTGGCGATGGCGACCTGGCCGGATACGACGACGTACAGCTCTTCGGCCTCGTCTCCCTGTTCGAAGATCACCTGGTTGCGGTCGAAGTGGCGGGACAGCGACTGCGACCGCAGCCGCTCGAGTACGTCGTCGGGGAGCTCGTTGAGCAACTGCGTGGACGCCAGCGGGTCAGTCATCGGGTCGCCGCCTGCGGTGGCTGCCCCGCTGACGCGGGGGCCTGCTTCCTGGTTCGCTCACTTCGTTCGCTCACGTCCAGCAGTTCAGCAGTTCAGGAGGTGCCGGTGCCAACACCAGCGGACCTCGCGGGTACCCTCAGAGATTCCTCCGTCACGTTTCTGGGAGTGCCATGCCCAAATTCAAGGTCGGTGACAAGGTCGTCTACCCGCATCACGGCGCGGCGACGATCGAGAAGAAAGAGAAGCGGAAGTTCAATGGGGAGGACACCGACTACCTCATCCTCCGCCTGGCGTATGGCGACCTGACCCTCATGGTCCCCGCCGACAAGACCGAGGAGATTGGTCTGCGCGAGGTCATCAACGACGAGGAAGTCGAGGAGGTCTTCGCCGTCCTTCGCAAGAAGGATGCCCGCATGCCCACCAACTGGTCGCGGCGGTTCAAGAACCACGTCGAGAAGCTCAAGAGCGGCGACATCTACCAGGTCGCCGAGGTGGTGCGGAACCTGTCGCTCCGGGAGAGCGACAAGGGGCTGTCGGCAGGGGAGAAGCGGATGCTGGCCAAGGCCCGGCAGATCCTCGTGTCCGAGCTGACCTTCGCCCTGAAGGTCGCCGAGGAAGACGCCGAGGTCAAGCTCGACGAAGCCCTGGGCATCGATCGCGCCACCCGGCCCGCCATCAAGTACGAGGACTAGTGCACCAACCCGGAAGTCACGCACACGTCTCGCCGGCCCTCGACGCCCCTCGCACGAGCGGCCGCCGAATAGGCGGACGCTCCAAGCAGGGGGTCTCGAAGGAGGGCGGAGCCCTCCTCCTCGACGCAGCTTGTGGCTGCGCCTTCGTCGTGCGTCCTTGCGAGGAACGCCGAATGGCTCGGCGATCCATGCACGGGACTTCCGGGTTGGGGCACTAGCCAGACCCGGGCAAAAGGCGCATCCTGCTCGGGCGGCTGCCTTCCGGCCGTTCGACCCCCTCGGCGTTCAAGCGTGCTCCCGATCGTGCCGATGGCACGGGAAGGACGGCGCCCGTTGGGGAGACCAGTCCGCAAGTTCCGTAAGGGAGGGACGGTGTTCGTCGAGATCTCGCGCCTCTTGGTCGTGCTTGCGTGCACGATGACCGGGCTCGCGGTCGGTCGCGCGGTCGGCGACGCCAGTTCCGTGGCCCAGAGCATCGGTGGGGCCCTGGGCACCCTCGTCGGCTACGTCGGAGGGGGCGTCCTCGGGCGTGGTGTCGAGCGGGTCTTCGGCGTGGTTGAACACGAGGTCGAGCGCTACCCGACCCCCCGCCTCTTCGCCGGCGGTGTCGGCGCCCTCGTCGGCGGCATGGGCGGAGCCTTCCTCGCCTTCCCCCTCATCGTCATCTTCCCGAGCGTGCCCGTGATCCTGGCCGGGACCCTCGTCATGTGGGTCTTCGGAACCCTCGGCGTGCGGGTGGCGTGGCGCAAGAGCGAGGAACTGTTCGCCATGGCCGGCCTGTCCTCCCGGCCCCTCGTCCGCTCCAGCCCCTACGAGCTGTCCGACGGCCACATCGTCGACACCTCGGCGGTCATGGACGGCAACCTCTCCGGCCTCGTTCGTGCCGGCCTCATCGGGAGTCACCTGTTCGTCCCCCGTCAGGAAGGCCCGGTCGGCGTGCGGGTCCTCGACGACGAGGTGCCCGAGCGCGACGACGTGGACGGCAAGCTCGTGGCCCTCGCCCGTCGCCTCCAGCTCCGCCTCCTCACGTGTGACGTGAACCTCCAGCACGTGGCGGAGATCCAGGGCGTCACGGTCGTCAACCTCCGCAAGCTGGCGTCCGACCTCCGTCCCACCCACGCCGCCGGCGACCACGTCGAGCTGGAACTGGTGCGGGTCGGGCGAGAGGCGGGCCAGGGTGTTGGCTACCTCGACGACGGGACCATGGTGGTCGTGAACGAGGGCGACGGACTCGTGGGCGCCGGGATCATCCGGGTCGAGATCGTTACGGTGGTTCCGACCTCGGTCGGTCGCCTGCTGTTTGCCCGACCGGTGACCGCAGCGGCTCCCGCGCCGGTCGAAGCGGCCAGCGAGGTCTGACAGCCCTTCCGGGCCATACTTCTCGGCGTGCGGACGTGCGCCATCGTCGTCGCCGCCGGAGCCGGAACGCGCTTCGGGGCCCCGAAGCAGTTCGTGCCCCTGCGCGGGGCGCGGGTGGCCCATCACGCCGTGGCGGTAGCCGGGGCGTCGTGTGACGACGTCGTCGTCGTCCTTCCTGCCGACACCACCTGGGACGGCCCGCCGGTGACGGCGTCGGTGACGGGGGGTGTGACCCGGTCGGAGTCGGTTCGGTGCGGATTGGCCGCCGTCCCGGACGACGCCGACGTGATCGTGGTGCACGACGCCGCCCGCCCCCTGGCGTCGTCGGCGCTGTTCCGAGCCGTCGTCGCCGCCGTCGAAACGGGGGCCGACGGCGCCGTTCCCGCGCTTCCCGTCTCCGACACCGTGAAGCAGGTGGAGGGCGATCGCGTGGTCGAGACCGTCGACCGGGATGGGTTGATGGCCGTGCAGACACCGCAGGCGTTCCGGGCCGAGGTGCTTCGCAAGGCCCATGCCGAGGCTCCCGAGGCCACCGACGACGCCGCCTTGGTGGAGGCGCTCGGTGGTGCCGTGGTGGTTGTCGACGGAGACCCGCGCAACATCAAGATCACCACCGCGCTCGACCTCGAGCTGGCCATGGCGCTGCTCTCGGGAGGGGATGCGGCGTGATTGTTCCTCGGGTCGGACTCGGCTACGACATCCATCCGTTCGGCACCGAGGGCACCCTGGTGCTCGGGGGCGTCCGCTTCGATGGCGAGCCGGCCCTCGTCGGGCACTCCGACGGTGATGCCGTGGCGCACGCCGTGGCCGATGCCTTGCTTGGCGCCGCCGCTATGGGCGACTTGGGAACCCTCTTTCCAGCCGATGACGAGACCTATCGAGGCGCCGACTCGATGGACCTGCTCCGCGACGTCGTCGCAAGGGTTACGGACAGCTTTCAGATCGGGAACGTCGACGTGGTGGTCGCGGCCGAGCGGCCCCGCCTCGCGCCGGTGCTCGGGGAGATGTCCGAGAACCTGGCGCGGGCGGTGGGCGCACAGGTGACCGTCAAGCCCAAGTTCGGTGAGGGGATCGGGGAGATCGGGCGTGGCGAGGCCATCGCCGTGTGGGCAATTGCCCTTATGGGCCGCTGAGGTCGTCGGTAACGTGCCTTCGATGCGCCTGTTCGACACCCTCGCCGGTGAACTCGTCGAGTTCGTGCCCCGCGCCGAGGGCAAGGTGTCGATGTATGTCTGCGGGCCCACCGTCTACGACCACCCCCACATCGGCCACGCCCGGAGCGCCCTCACCTTCGACGTCGTCCGCCGCTACCTCATGTGGCGCGGCTACGAGGTGACCTACGCCATGAACGTCACCGACATCGACGACAACATCATCCGCCGGGCGGCGGAAGAGGGGTCGACGGAGCCCGAGATCGCCCAGACCTACGAGGCCGCCTACTTCGAGCAGATGGCCCGTCTCGCGTATGTCGTTGAGGGATCGGGCGTGTACTTCGACGTCGAGAAGTACGCCGACCAGTACGGGTTCCTGCCCCACCGCACCCTCGAGCAGCTCCGAGAGAGTGCCGGGGCACGCGTCGAGGTCGACGAGGACAAGCGAAGCCCGCTCGACTTCGCCCTGTGGAAGGCGGCCAAGCCGGGCGAGCCCACCTGGGCGTCGCCGTTCGGGCCGGGCCGCCCGGGCTGGCACATCGAGTGCGCGGCGATGTCGCTCAAGCTCCTGGGCGAGCGCTTCGACATCCATGGCGGCGGCAAGGATCTGAAGTTCCCGCATCACGAGAACGAGCGGGTCGAGGCCGAGGCCGCCGGTCATCCGTTCGCCCGGTACTGGATGCACAACGGCCACGTGGTGATCGAGAACGTGAAGATGTCGAAGTCGCTCGGCAATTTCGTGACCCTTCAGGACGCCCTCGAGGAGTACGACCCCCGAGCCATCCGCATGGCCGTGCTCCAGACCCTCTACCGGGGTGCTCTTCGACGCCGTCCGCCGGGCGAATACGGCGATCGACGAGGGTGATCCGTCGTCGCCCGCGCTGCTCGGCGCCGTCGACGAGATCTGCCGCGCGGTGGGCCTGGAGATGAGGCGGGGTGCCGAGGCCTCCGGTGCCGACGAGGCGATCGACGCCCTGGTCGATCGCCGCGAACAGGCGCGCGCCGCCAGGGACTTCGCTGGCGCCGACCGGATTCGCGAGGAGCTGGCGGCGATGGGCGTCGTGGTGGAAGACACGGCCGCCGGGCCCGTCTGGCACAAGGCGTAGGAGGCGGCTCACCATGCCGCCGCGCGGGCCCGCTCGCCAGCCCCGCCGTCCGGCGCGTCGCAAGAGCGGTGGGTCTCCCCGACGGGCGCCCGCGCGGGAGCGCGGCGGTCTCGGAGGCGACCAGATCGAAGGGCGCCAAGCGGTCTTGGCCGCCCTGACTGCCGGGAAGCGGCGCGTGCGCCAGGTGTGGATGGCGGGCGAACTCGACCCCGCCGCCATCCTCGACCGCATCCGGGGCGCTGCCGATCGCACGGGCGTGCCCGTGAGCATCGTGACCGCCGACGAGCTCGAGGGTCGGGCCCGGACGGAGACACCCCAGGGGGTCGTCGCCCGCGCCGACCCCCTGCCGGAGGCCGACGCCGACGCGCTGCTGGCCCACCCCAAGGCGTTCCTCGTGGCGCTCGACGGGGTCACGGACCCGGGCAACCTCGGAGCGGTGTTGCGGAGCGCCGAGGGGGCGGGGGCCACCGGCGTGCTGCTCCCCAAACGCCGGGCCGTCCACGTCACCCCGGCGGTGACGAAGGCGGCGGCGGGCGCCATCGAGCACCTACCGATCGCCCTCGTACCGGGGATCCCCGCCGCCCTCGAGCGTGCGGCCCGGGTGGGCGTGTGGGCCGTCGGCCTCGACGGCGACGCCGAGGCGGAGGTGTTCGGTCTTGGCGTCGGCGACCGCCCTCTGGTCCTGGTGCTCGGCGCCGAAGGGCAAGGCTTGGCGCGCCTGACCCGGGAACGCTGCGACCTCGTGGTGCGCATCCCGATGCATGGACGAGTCGAGTCCCTGAATGTCGCTGCCGCCGCGGCCGTCGCCTGCTTCGAGGTGGCCCGGGTCCGCGCCAAGGGGTAGTGGCGCGCCCCCGATCGGGGGGTTCCGGTACCCGTTGTTCTCCACGCTCCGTGGTGTGCAAATCGGGCAGTTCTCATCCCAGCGTGGTCGTGTGACTACTCCACGTGGCGACCTAACCACCAGGAACCCCCAAATTGGTGCAGAGCGTGAGATGTGACGGTTGACACCGGGGGGGCAGGCTGGTTACATCGCACTAGCCCGGCTGGATCAGAGGCCACTCACCCGCAAGGGTCAGGACCTCACCCCCCAACCGCACCACCGATTCGCAGCACGAGTCACAACACACCGTAGGAGCACCGATGGCCCTCCGCCTCGACGACCCGGCCCTCACGGATCTCTCGGACGAGGATCTCGCCTTCTCTTTCCAGGCCGGCGACGTCACCGCCCTGAACGCCCTCCTCGGCCGCTACCGCGGGTTCGCCCGGGCCAAGGCGCGGGGCTACTTCCTCATCGGCGCCGACTCCGACGACATCGAGCAGGAAGGCCTGATCGGGCTCTACAAGGCGGCTCGCGACTACCGCCCCGACCGTGAGGCCTCGTTCCGGGCCTTCGCCGAGCTGTGCATCACCCGCCAGATCATCACGGCCATCAAGACGGCCACCCGCCAGAAGCACCAGCCGCTGAACTCCTACGTCTCGCTGTCATCGACCCGGGCCAGCGACGACAGCGCCGGCGAGCGCACCGTGGAGGAGTCACTGGAGTCGCGCGAGATCAACGACCCCGCCGACCTCGTGGTGGGCGACGAGAGCTTCCGGTCGATGCGCTCGGGGATGCTGGAGCAGCTCTCGGGCCTCGAGGTGCGGGTGCTCCACCTGTACGTCTCGGGCAAGACCTATCAGGAGATCGCCGGCGAGCTCGGTCGCCACGTGAAGTCGATCGACAACGCCCTCCAACGCATCAAGCGCAAGCTCGACGCCCAGCTCGTCGAGCGTGACGCCGCCGAGCGTACGGCCGAAGCCGACCTCGACGCCGCCGTCGCCTGAGCCACCTCCCTCTGCGGATTCTCGGCTTCTCGAGTCTGGGGCCCTGCCGCGCGATGACGCGGAGGGGTGGCGACCGCCGGCCCATCTGAGACGGCAGTGGAAACTCGGGGCTACGGCTCAGCGTCGAGGTCGAGCTCGAGCTGGACGAGTTCGACCGCACCATCGGATGCGAGCTGACCGACGACGGCGAAGCGGGGGACGAGCATGCCGGCGGCGATGAGGATGCGGTAGTCGGAGCGACCCGGGATCAGCTCGGGAAGGTCGTCGAAGCCGATCGCGAATCGTTCGACGATGCGGAGGAGCTCGAGCGCCTGGAAGTCGTTCGTCGATGGTTCGCCGCTCGGACCGCGCTCCGGCGGGAGCTGTTGGTCGAGGTCCTCGAAGAAGCCTGCTGTGGCGCGAACGGATCGTCGCTCGCCGCTCAAGACCTATGGCTCTCGGCGTCCTCGATCCGCTCTTGAACCCGGCGGCGGACTCGTTCGAGGAACTCCGGGGGCACGCGCGACAGGTCGGTAACGAGGCTCGACGCGAAGATGGCGTCCTGCTCCTGAGGGGTCATCTGTTCCAGTTCCTCGACTGTCCAGACTTTCTGGTCCACCACGGTTGAGGGTAGTCCTCGGGTGCAACACGGGATCGGACCGCAGGCGACGCCGTCCTCGGCCGATGCCTCCTCGGGGCTTCTCGAGCAAGTTCTCCACCTCACGCGTGGTGCCGACGTCAGAGGGGGAAATCTTGCTCGGGAACGTTCGCGGGGGACCAGTAGAGCCGGAGGTCGGATTCGAACCGACGCGCTCTCGATTACAAGTCGAGTGCTCTACCGCCTGAGCTACTCCGGCGCGGTGCCCCACCGTACCGCCGCCGCTCGCCCCGTTGAGGGTGGCGGTCATTGCGCGGGATACCTGGTCGACGGAGGGGCGGTTGCGCGCCTGGGCTGACCTTCCAGGGTGCTCGGCAGGGCTGGAGCCCCCGTTCGTTGTCGCGCTATTGTCCGCCGTCTCATGAGGGGCGAGGCGTGAAACGGGCACGCGGCGTAGCTGCTCCAGTCGGAGCGGCATGGCTCGCGGCTGCGCTCATCGCTTCGGCGTTGTCGCTTGTCGTGGCTGAGCCGGCGGCTGCAGTGGTGTCGCCGGGCTCGGCGTCACAGGTCGCTCTGTTCTTCGACTCGACCTACGTCGACACGGGCGCGGGGTCGGGGGCGGAAGCGACCAACGCGAAAGCCTCCATGGAATCGAAGGGCCACACCGTCGCGACCTTCACCGGGATCACGGCCGCTGATTTCACCAACCTGATGCCAAGGCTGTCATCAAGGCCTTTGTCGACGGGGGAAAGACACTCGTCATCAACGGGCAGGGAACGGCGCGCGCGGCCTCATTCCTGAACGCGGTGTTCGGCTTTAGCGTGAGCGAGTGCTGCGGGACCTCTTCCGGTTCGACGAACAAGACGGCCGCTGCAGCCAACACCTGCTACAGCGGGAGCGCCGCAAACCTCCCGACAGTGAGTCTCACTTCGGCCCTGACCGTCGCCTCCCTGCCGACAGGCGGAATTGAGATCTATGGCGATGGAACGAACGCCCGGGTCGCAACGATGACCTCCGGGTCGGGAAGCGTCATTTTTCTCGGGTGGGACTGGTTTGACGCGGCTCCCACCGGTACGCAGGACAGTGGTTGGCTCCAGGTGCTCGACGTTGCCGTTACGAAGTACGCCGTGTCGTGCGCCCAGGGCGCCTCGGTAACCACGACATCGACGACCACCACGACATCGACGACCACCACGACATCGACAACAACAACCACCACGACGACCACGACGACGACCACGCCGCAGAGCATCTCCCTGTCCACGTCGAGCACGACCTCGGGCGGCAACGTCGACGTCGTCGCCAAGGGGTTTGCCCCCAACTCTCTGGCCGACATCTTCCTGCTCTCCGACCCGATCCTTGTGGCCGACGACGTGCGGGTGGACACCACGGGCTTCGTGCGGACCACGGTGACCATCCCGAGCACCGTGGCGGCCGGGGCCCACACCATCCAGGTGCGCGGCACCGACCCGTCGGGCAACTCGCTCGTGCTGTCGAGCAGCATCACCGTGAACGCGCCCGCGGCCGCACCCGCGTCGCCCGTGTCGGGGACCCCGACCTTCACCGGGTAGCTGGCGGGTGGGCCTCGCCGGGATCGGCGGGGCATCATGCAGTTGCCCATGTCTGAGCACGACCCCAACCACGGGCGCGACGAGGTGTTGCCGGAGTCGCGCCCACCCGCTCGCACACCCACGGAGGCCGAGCGGCGGGCAAACGTGGCGCGCCAGAACGCAGAGGAACTGGAGCGCCGACGGCAAGCCGCCGCAGTCTCGGTCGAGCAGCGACTCGCCAGAGTGCGGGCCGACGAGGGGCGCCGGAGACGGCAGGTGGCGAGGCGGATCGCGACCGCGCTCGGAGCCCATCTGACACGGGTCCAGGCTGAAGCCTTGGCAGCGCCGGCCGAAGAACCCGATCTGGCGCAAAGTTTGAGCGACGCCATGCAAACCCTCGAACGGGAACTGAACCAGGTCTTTGAAGTGTTCGCCGAGTTCCCACCCGAGCCCGAGCCCGAACCCGAGCCCGAACCCGAACCCGAGCCGGTGGCCGTGGTCTCCGAGCCCGAGCCCGAGCCCGAACCCGAACCCGAGCCCGAGCCCGAACCGGTGGCCGTGGAGCCCGAGCCGGTGGCCGTGGAGCCCGAGCCCGAACCCGAGCCCGAACCCGAGCCGGAACCCGAGCCCGCTCCGGTGGACGCGGTCCCCGAGCCGGAGCCCGAACCCGAACCCGAACCCGAACCCGAGCCCGCTCCGGTGGACGCGGTGCCCGAGCCCGTCAGCGAGTTCGCCGGCGAGGACCTCGAGGACTTCGGCGTCGATGCCCTGCCCGATCTGCAGAGCGGAGCGAACGCATCGAGTGGCGCGCCGGACGAGGTCGATCAAGAGCCGGCCGAGCACGCTGGCGTCATGGCCGCCGTTGCTGACGGTGCCCACTCGGTGCTCGCCGACGTGGACGAGGTTGGTGACCTGGCCGAGCCGGAGACCGACGAATCCGACGAGACCGACCGTGCTTCCGAAGACGACGGCAACGTGCTTTCGCGGCTCGTCCGAACCGTGACTGACCAGGTAGACGACCTTCTGGACTGAAGTGGAGGTTCCCGAACCCACGCCGGACGCGCAGGCGGTCGTCGACCTTGGCCTCAAGGCGGCGGCCGCCTACGGCCGCGACGACCTCGCCCGGCGTCTCGATGTCGCACGGGAGCGCCTCGGGCACCCCGAGGTGAGGCTGCTGGTGGTCGGGGAGTTCAAGCAGGGGAAGAGTTCCCTCGTCAACGCCCTCGCGGGCCACGACGTGTGCCCCGTCGATGACGACATCGCCACCAGCGTGCCCACCTACGTCCGCTTCGCGCCCGAGGCCTCGGCCCGCGTGGTGTTCGAGCCCGAGGGCGACGACGGCGGCGTTCGCGAGCCCGAGCACGTCGACCTCGATCGGCTCGGGGCCATCGTCGCCGGCACCAGCGACGGCGACGGGGCACCGGTGGCGCGCGTCGAGGTGGGTCTTCCCGGCGACCTCCTGCGCACGGGGCTCGTGCTGGTCGACACCCCGGGGGTCGGTGGCCTCGGCTCCAAGCACGGGGCCATCACCGTCGGAGTCTTGCCGACGGCCGACGCGGTGATGCTCGTGTCGGACGCCTCACAGGAGTACTCGAAACCCGAGGTCGACTTCCTCGAACAGGCCCGGGCCATGTGCCCGAACCTCATCTCGGTCCTGACCAAGACCGACCTCTACCCGGAGTGGCGCAAGGTGGCCGACCTCGACCGCGGCCACCTGGCGGCACACGGATTCGACGTCGAGGTCCTGCCGGCGTCGGCGGAGCTCTACGCGCTCGCGCTCGCCGACGACGACCCCGAGGACACGCAGTTCTCGGGAATCCCCGCACTCACCGGCCACCTCCAGCGCGAGCTGGTCGCCCGTTCCCAACGGCTCTCGGCCCGGGCGGCGGCGAGCGACGTCATCGCCGTCGCCGACCACCTTGAAGCGGCCTTCGCCTCCGAGCGCGTCGCCCTCACCGATCCCGAACAGGCCGAGGAGTTGGTGAACCGACTCACGGCGGCCCGGGACCAAGCCGAGGCCCTCCGAGGCCAAGCGGCCGGCTGGCAGCAGACGCTGAGCGACGGGGTCGCCGACCTCAACGCCGATGTGGACCACGACTTCCGAGCCCGGATGCGCGACGTCCTGCGCGACGCCGAAGTGGCGCTCAATGAGTGCGATCCCGGAGAGGTGTGGGACGAGTTCACGACCTGGCTCGAGCAGCGCATGTCGTCGGAAGTCGTGGAGACGTACAGCGCGCTGACCCGCCGTACCGAGGAGCTGGCGGGCCGGGTCGCCGAGCACTTCGCCGAAGTCGAGGCCGACGTTTCTCTCCGGCTGGAAGTGGCCAGCCCCATGCACGTCCTCGAAGCGCTGACCAGCCACCAGATCGAGATGGCTCGCGAAGGAATCGGGTCGGGGGTCATGAACGCCCTCCGCGGGTCCTACGGCGGGGTCCTGATGTTCAGCGCCATCAGTCGCATGGTGGGCCTGGCCGCCCTCGGGCCGGTGGTGGGGGTGATCGGGCTTCTCATGGGCCGGAAGGCGATGCGGGACGAGAAGGACCGGCAGGTCGCTCGCCGTCGCCAGGATGGGATGACCGCCGCTCGCCGGTACGTCGACGACGTGAGCTTCGTGGTGGGCAAGGAGGTTCGAGACTCTCTACGCCTCACTCAGCGCGAGCTGCGCCAGCTCTTCTCGGATCGGGCCGGCGAACTCCATCGTTCGGCGGCGGAAGCGCTGCAAGCGGCCCAGCGTTCGCTGGCGTTGGTCGACGCCGGGCGTGAGGATCGCATCGAGGCGATTGACCTCGAGCTGCGTCGTATCCGGGGCCTACGCGAGCGCGCCCGGGCATTGGCGCCCGACCTCGACCGGCGAGCTGCGGACGCGGGGGCCGGCTCGTGAGCCTGGTCGACGACGCCCGCGGCCTGGTTGACCTCGCCGTCGCGGCCTACGAGGGCACGCCGCACGTTGACGCGCTCCGTGCCGCACGCACCCGGCTCGACGAGCCCCTGCGGGTGGCGGTCGCCGGAAAGATGAAGGCCGGCAAGTCGACCCTGCTGAATGCGCTGGTCGGCGAGCGCCTCGCTCCCACCGACGCCGGCGAGTGCACCCGGATCGTGACCTGGTATCGCAACGGCCACACGTACCAAGTGCTCCTCGAGGCGCAGGGTGCGGCCCCTCGGCAGGTTCCATTCCGGCGCGACAACGGCGCCATCGACGTCGACCTCGGGGGCCTCGAAGCCGCCGCGGTCGAGCGGCTCGTCGTCGACTGGCCATCGGAGAACCTCCAGTCGCTCACGCTGATCGACACCCCGGGCATCGACTCTCTCTCCGAGGACGTCTCGGCCCGGACCACGGCGTTCCTGACGCCCGAGGACGACCGCGCCACCCCGGCCGACGCCGTCCTCTACCTCGTCCGCCACCTCCACGAGTCCGACGTGCGCTTTCTCGAGGGGTTCCACGACGACGCCGTCGCCCAAGCCACGCCGATCAACGCCATCGGCGTGCTCTCACGGGCCGACGAGATCGGCGGCGGGCGCCTTGACGCCATGGAGTCGGCGGCCAGGATCGCCGCTCGGTACCGGGGGGAGCCGGCTGTCCGGCGGCTCTGCCAGACGGTGATTCCCATCGCCGGGCTGCTGGCTGAGTCGGCGTCGACCCTTCGCCAGGAGGAGTTCCAGGCGCTGGCCACGCTTGCCGGCGCGAGTGGCGCCGAGGTGGATCGGCTCCTGCGCTCGGCCGACCGCTTCGCCCGCTCGGAGGTGGGTGGCGGCCTCCCGGCCGAGCAGCGCCGGGCTCTCGTGCTGCGCTTCGGCCTCTTCGGCGTCCGGCTCGCCGTATCGCTCATCCGGGGCGGCAGTGCGCAAACGGCGGGCGACCTCGCCACCGCCCTTGTCGCAACCAGTGGGCTCGATCAGCTCAGAAGCGAACTCGGGTCGCTCTTCGAGACTCGCGCTGGCGCGCTCAAGGCGCGCTCGGCCCTGGCCGCCGTCGACGCTGCACTCAAGGCCGCGCCGCCGAGCGATGCGGTCTCGCTCTGGCGGGAGCTGGAGCGCATCGAAAGCGGGGCGCACGAGTTCGCAGAACTGCGGGTGTTGAGCGCGCTGCGCAGTGGAGCCCTCCAGCTCCCCGGCGACGACGGGTTCCGAGCCGAGCGCCTCCTCGGAGCCGAGGGTGCCACTCCGGCCGTCCGGCTCGGGCTCCCGGGCGACGCGCCCGACGACGACGTGCGGGATGCCCTGACCGCGGCGCTGGGCCACTGGCAGCAACAGTCGGCGAGCCCCCTGCTGAGCCGGCCCGCAGCCGAGGCCGTCCGCGTGCTGGTGCGCACCTGCGAGGGAATGTTTGCGGAATTGTCGGGAACCTGAGCCGGGCCCGCCGCAGCAGCGCCCGCATCTCGGCGCGGGTACCGGCGCCCAGCTTGGTCTTGATGCGGGCCACGTGGTGCTCGACCGTCTTGGCCGAGATGTAGAGGTGCTCGCCGATGGCCTTGTAGCTCATCCCGGTCAGCACGCAGGCGCCGATCTCGCGTTCCCGCTCGGTCAGGCCCACGGCACCGACATCGCCCTCGGACGACGCCAGGCTCCCCCGGAGATCCCGCGCCCGGACCAGGAGGGCCCGGCCCGTGGTCGGGTCGGTGGTGCGGACGGCGGCGGCACCGAGGAGCTGGGTGGCTTCCCACCGGAGGCCGACGGCATCGAGTCCGTCGGCGGCGGTCTCTACGAAGCCGCGGTCGACCTCACCGTCGAGCACGCCGAGCCACGCCGTGGCCGCCTCGCCCAGCGGCCGAAGGCGAGGCAGCGGGGCCTCGATGCTCGCGAGCAGGTGAGCCGACGCCCGCGCGTCGTCGGTGGAACCCGCCATCGCCGCGGTCCGGAAGCGGATCCACGCCGCGGCGAGGGTCCACAGCGGTGGTCGCCCGAGCGCTTCGAGCAGCGCCTCCGCTGAAGAGGCCTGGCGGGACAGGTCACCCAGGGCTTCGAGGCGAGCGGCAGCCCCGAGCAGTTCGGAGAAGAAGGGCAGGGCGAGAAGATCGACGGGGTGGAGGTTGACGGCACCCAGGATCCGCTCCCGGGCGGCGAGGAGACGGTCGAGGTCCCCACGCCGCAGGGCCAGTCCGCTCTCGAGGGCCGCGGTCGCGACCATGTCGCGCGCCTCGAGGTCGGTGCCCGCCAGGGCGTCGAGCGTCTGCTGCGCCTCGCTCCACTTCCCGGCCCGCATCGCGACCCAGGCGGCGAGCAACTGGTGACGGGCCGACAGCAGCCGTCCGCCGATGCCCTGCGCGAGCGCGCGCCGGGCGAGCAGGTCACCGGCGTCGAACTCGTGGGCCTCGCACGCCACCACCGAAGCGACGGCGTGAGGGGAGTCGGGCGTCGGGGCGTCGGGGCGAGCCGAGGCCAACTCGGCCGCCTCGGTGAGCATCTCGACGGCCGCCGCTGCGGGCCCGCGCACGCTCTCGTGCAGGCCGCGGGCAAGGAGTTGAAGGGCGCGACTCGACGGCGCCGGCGCGCCGGTCACCTGCGCCTCGCCTGTGGCGAGCGCCTCGTCGGCGGCGTTGCGCTGACCGGTGAGGAGGTGAGCGATCGACGCCCAGAAGAGGTGGTCGGGGTCGGGCAGCGATCTGTACAGGCTCGCGGCCGAGGACCAGTGCCCACGAGCGGCGTAGGCGGCGCCGAGTGCTGCCGCCACCCGCTTCCGGTCGGGCGTGTCGCCGTCAGACAGGGCGGCGTCGGCAGCGGCGATGACGTCCGCGACCCTTCCCTCATGGAGGGCCTGTTCGATCTCCGCTGCCCCCGTCGGCACGAGTGCGGAGCCTATTCAGTTGCCTATTGCCGGATCAGCGGGCGCTGAGCGCGGAACATCCGTCATAAGGGGCGTCGAGGTCACGGCACGATCTTGACGTGGCGCACGGCCCGGCCGTCGTGGGGGTACCCCGCCGACTGCCAGAACTCACGCCCGACGGAGTTCTCGGCCAGCACGATGCCCTGGATCTTGCGGGCCCCGAGCGCCCGGAGCCGCCGTTCCCCCTCGGCCAGCAGCTCGGTGGCGACGCCGCGGCGCCGGCACTCCGGGTGTACGGCGAGGCGGTACAGGCCAGCGCGCCAGCCGTCCCACCCCGCGATCAGGGTTCCAACGATCCGTCCTTCACTGTCGACGGCGAGGAGTAGGGCTTGCGGGTCGCGGGCCAAGAGTGCGGCCACCCCGTCCCCGTCGTCGGTCACGCTCGGCTCGGCGGCGGCTACTTCCCAGAGTCTGAGCACCTCGTCGATGTCGGCATCGGTCGCGGCCCGGAGGGTGAAGTCCATGGCGTCATGCTCGCCTATCGAAGTGCGGAAGCACGTCGAAAATCGCTTTCGGCCGTTCACCCGTGCTCTTGCGCGGAGAAACGGCCGAAAGCTAGAGCGGGTCCAACCCAGTCCACACCCGGATCACGTCGGCCGCCGTCACCACCGTCGCCACGAGCGCCAGGGTGTGCTCGACCACCGCATCGGCGTACTCGGTCGGGACCCCGGCGCACGCGTCGGCGGGGAGGACGAAGCGGTAGCCGGAGTTCACGGCGTCGAAGGCGAAGTCGATCATGCCGACGTTGAGCGACACGCCGACGCCCACCACCGTCGACACACCGAGGTTCCGGAGCACCGAGTCGAGGCCGGTGTCGTGCATGGGGCCGAGCCCGTGGTACCGGGTGAGCACGATGTCAGATGCCTCGGCCCCGATCTCGGGGATGAGCGCCACGGATTCCGTGCCCTGGCGGAGGGCGTCGGGCATCTTGGCCATGGCCGAGAAGAGCCGGGCGTTGGTGTTTCCCCCCCGACGGTCGGCGCGGTGGCGGGCGAGACAGTGCACGACGGGGACACCGGCGTCGCGGGCGGCGCGGACCAGGAGTCCCATGTTGTCGATGGCGCCGGAAGAGCGCGCCGCCTCTGCGAGCTGGGGGAGCGCGGCCAGGTCGCCGATCACCCCCCGCTGGCACTCCTGGGTGACGAGGGCGGCGTGGGAGGGGTCGATCAGGTCGGCGAGGTCCGGTGCCACGGGCACGGATCCTGCCACGCCCGGTACCGTGAGGGCCGTGACCACGTCGACAGAAGAAGTTCGGGTTCGCGAACGGGTTGAAGAGCTGCTGGCGAAGTGTCCGCCGGAGTCCACCGAAGACCGCGACTTCTGGGGAGCGCAGTTCGACTTCGGTCTTGCCTGGGTCCAGTTCCCGGAGGGCCGGGGCGGGCTCGGCGTGTCACCGAAGCTCCAGGGCGTCGTCACCAAAGAGCTGCGGGCCGCCGGGGCCCGAACCAACAACCTCACCCGCAACGGGATCGGCCAGGGAATGGGGGCGCCCACGATCCTCGCCCACGGCACCGACGACCAGCAGGAGCGGTGGCTGCGGCCCCTCTTCACCTGCGAAGAGATCTGGTGCCAGCTCTTCTCGGAGCCCGGTGCCGGCTCCGACGTGGCGGGGCTCTCGACCCGGGCCATCCGAGACGGCGACGAGTGGGTCGTCAACGGCCAGAAGGTCTGGACCACCCTTGCCCACGTGGCCAGGTGGGGTCTCCTCGTCGCCCGCACCGATCCCGACGTCCCCAAGCATCGGGGCCTCACGTACTTCGTCGTGGACATGCAGGCCGACGGCGTCGAGGTGCGCCCCCTCCGCCAGATCACGGGCGACGCCGAGTTCAACGAGGTGTACTTCACCGATGCCCGCGTCCCCGACGAGAACCGGCTCGGCGGCGTGGGAGAGGGTTGGAACGTCGCCATCACCACCCTGATGAACGAGCGCAGCGCCCTCGGGGTCGAGGCCACCGACCGGCGGGGGGCAGGTCCGGCGGCGGCGGCCGTCGATCTCTGGAAACACTACGAGCGCACCGACCCCGCCCTGAAGGACGCCCTGATGCGGCTCTGGGTGGAAGGCGAGGTGCTGCGGATGACGGGCCTGCGGGCGGCGGCGGCCCGTCAGCTTGGTACACCGGGGCCCGAGGGCTCGGTGGGCAAGCTCCTCTTCGCCGAGCACAACAAGCGGGTCCGCAAGCTGTGCCTCGACGTGATGGGGCCCGACAGCATGCTGTTCCCCGACGGGGGGTACGAGATGCACCGCCCCGAGGAAGCTGCGTACTGGTCGGCGGGCGACCCCCGGGAGACGTTCCTTCGCTCGCGGGCCAACACCATCGAGGGCGGCACGTCTGAGATCATGCGCAACATCCTCGGTGAGCGCGTCCTCGGGCTCCCGGGCGAGCCCCGGGGCGACAAGGACGTGCCGTGGTCCGAGGTTCCCCGCAGCTGAGTGTTCGCCCAGTCGCTGCGTGACGCCGCCCGGCGCTTCGGGCCCCGGCCCCTCCTGATCGACGCCGCGGGCCAGCCGTGGACGTACTCCGATGTCGACCGCCTCTCGGATGAGGTGGCGGCCGGGATGGCCGCCGTGGGGGTGCGCGAGCGCGAGGTGGTGGCCCTGACGCTGCCGTCGGTGCCCGAGTACGTGGTGGCCTACGCCGCCGCCGCCAAGGTCGGCGCCGCCACGGCGGGTGTGAACCCCCGCCTGTCGGACGCGGAACGCCACGCACTGCTGGATCTCGTAGATCCGGCCCTCGTGGTGAGCACGGCCGACCAGGTTGACGCTCTGCGCTCGCCGGGGACGACGCCGCCGCCGCTCGCGCCCGACCCCGACCGGCCGGTGGTGATCGTGTTCACCTCGGGGACCACCGGCACCCCGAAGGGGGCGGTGTTCGACGAGCGCCGGCTCGAGGCCATTTGCGCCATCGACGTCGGCCTCGGGGTGCACGAGGGCGGCGGGCCCATGCTGGCGTCCACCGAGTTCTGCCACATCGGCTTCGCCACCAAGCTGGCGTGGTACGTACGGGTCGGGGCGACGCAGGTGCTCATGGAGCGGTGGCGCGCCGACGACGCCCTCCGACTCGTGGCCGAACACCGGCTGGTGGCGCTGGGTGGGATCTCGGCCCAGTTCGCGCTCCTCCTGCGCTCACCCGCCTTCGACGAGGCCGACCTGTCTTCGCTGGAGCGGGTCACCCTCGGCGGCGGCCTCGCCTCACCCGCCCTGCGGGCCGAGATCATGGAGCGGTTCCGTTCCCAGTTGTCGGTGCGGTTTTCCTTGACCGAGTCGGGGGGGTGCGGCACGGGCACCGCCTACGACGCCCCCGAGGAGGAGGCGCTGTACACCGTCGGGCGCCCGCGGGGGCCGATCGAGGTGGCCATCCGCGACGGCGACGGTCGCGAGGTCGCAAGAGGCGACGCGGGAGAGGTGTGTCTGCGGACCCCGACGGCCATGGTGGGGTACCGGGGCGACGAGGCGGCGACCGCCGCCGCGTTTCACGCCGACGGGTTCCTGCGCACTGGAGACCTTGGGTTCCTCGACGGCGACGGCTGCCTTCGGCTCGTGGGGCGAGCGAAGGAGATGTACATCCGCGGGGGCTACAACGTCTATCCCGCCGAGGTCGAGGGGGTCCTCGCCCGCCATCCGGGCGTGGCCGACGTTGCGGTTGTTCCGCGAGCCGATGACGTCATGGGGGAAGTGGGCGTGGCGGTTGTCGTGCCCACCGACCCGACCCGTCCGCCGACCCTCGACGACCTGCGCGCCTTCGGCGCCGACTCGCTCGCCTCCTACAAGCTCCCCGAGGATGTGCGCGTCGTGGACGCCCTTCCCCTCACCTCCATGCACAAGCTCGACCGCGCCAAGCTCCTGCGGAGCCTCCCCGTTCTTGACGGTGAATTTCGCCCTGGAGACGAAATCCACCGTCAAGAACCAGGGCCCGAGGACCGCAGCCGCTGATGGACCTCTCGTTTTCCGCCGCCGACGAAGACTTCCGGGCCGAAGTGCGCGACTACCTCGAGGGGCTGCTCGCGGCGGAGTACGCCGGGCTCCGAGGGCTCGGGGGCTCCGGCTCCGAGCACGAGGCGTTCGACGAGCGCCTCGAATGGGAGCGCCGGCTCGCCTCCGACGGGTGGACGTGCCTTGGCTGGCCTGAGGAGCACGGCGGCCGAGACCTGCCCCTCACCCAGCAGGTCATCTTCCACGAGGAGTACGCCCGCGCCGACGCCCCCGCCCGCGTCGGATTGATCGGCGAGGGCCTGCTCGGCCCCACGGTGATGGCATGGGGCACCGTCGAACAGCAGCAGCGCTTCTTGCCGCCCATCCGGCGCGCCGAGGAACTGTGGTGCCAGGGCTACTCCGAGCCCGACGCCGGGTCCGACCTCGCCAACGTGAAGACGAGGGCCGAGCTGAACGGCGATTCCTGGGTGATCCACGGCCAGAAGGTGTGGACGAGCCTCGCGGCCTGGGCCGACTGGTGCTTCGTTGTGTGCCGCACCGGCGGGCCCGAATCTCCGCGGCACAAGGGGATCTCATATCTCCTGGTGCCTATGAGACAGCGCGGTATCGAGATCCGGCCCATCGTCCAGATGACGGGCACCTCGGAGTTCAGCGAGGTGTTCTTCGACGGTGCCCGCACCGACGCCGCCAACATCGTCGGCGAAGTCAACGAAGGCTGGCGGGTCGCCATGGGCACCCTGGCCTTCGAGCGCGGGACCTTCACCTTCGGTCAGCAGATCGGCTTCGAGCGCGAGCTGCGTCAGCTGACCGACCTCGCCCGCCAGACCGGGGCGTCGTCGGACGCCGTGGTTCGCCAGCGGCTCGTCTCGGCGTGGGCGGGCCTGCGGGTCATGCGCTTCCACGGTCTGCGGGTCCTGTCGTCGCTCGCCGGCGGCGCCGAGCCCGGTCCCGAAGCCTCGATCACCAAACTGCTGTGGTCTGAGTGGCACCGGCGCCTTGGTGAGCTGGCGCTGGACGTCCAAGGTCCTGCGGGGGTCCTGGACGAAGCTCCGCTCCAGCGGGTCTTCCTCTTCTCCCGCGCCGACACCATTTACGCCGGGTCGTCGGAGATCCAGCGCAACCTGGTGGGAGAGCGCGCCCTGGGCCTTCCGCGCGAGCCTTCCCCGTCATGAGTGACGACGCGACCCTTCCGCCCCCGTATCCCGACGCCCACGGGCTCCTCGACGGCAAGGTCGTCATCGTCACCGCCGCCGCCGGGGCCGGGATCGGCTTCGCCACCGCCAAGCGGGCGGCGGAGGAGGGCGCGACCGTCGTGATTTGCGACGTGCACGAGCGACGCCTCGGCGAGGCCGCCGACCAGATCGGACTCATCGCCGGCGAGCGACCCGTCGCCGTGCTCTGTGACGTCACGGTCGAGGACGACGTCCAGCGCCTCTTCGACGCCGCCATCGCCGAACACGGCCGGGTCGACGTGGCCGTGAACAACGCCGGCCTGGGGGGAACGGCCAACTTGGTCGACATGACCGACGACGAGTGGTCGAAGGTGCTCGACGTCACCCTCACCGGCGCCATGCGCTGCACGCGCGCCGCCCTCCGACACATGTGCCCGCGCGGGGAGGGCGTGATCATCAACAACGCCAGCATCCTGGGCTGGCGGGCCCAGGCCGGCCAGGCGCACTACGCGGCAGCCAAGGCCGGCGTGATGGCGCTCACCCGGTGCGCGGCGATGGAGGCGGCGGCCTCCGGCGTGAGGGTGAATGCGGTCTCACCGAGCTTCGCCATGCATCCGTTCCTGGCCAAGGTCGTGGCCCAGGAGACCCTCGACGAGTTGCTCGCCCGTGAGGCCTTCGGCCGCCCGGCCGAGCCGTGGGAGGTCGCCAACGTCATCGTCTTCCTGGCCAGCGACTACTCCAGTTACATGACGGGCGAGGTGGTGTCGGTAAGCAGCCAGCACCCGTAGGCACGGGACGGGGGGGGACGGAAGTCCCTACGCCCCTGGTCCTCCGGTCCGTACGGTGCGGTTGTGGAGGGTCGCGCAGCCAGCGCGTGCATCGACGGCAACGAGGCCGCCGCCCTCGTCGCCTACGCCCTCTCCGAGGTGATCGCCATCTACCCGATCACCCCAGCCTCACCCATGGGGGAACTTTCCGACGAGTGGGCGGCGGCCGGGAAGCCCAACTTCTTCGGCGACGTGCCCCACATCATCGAGATGCAGAGCGAGGCCGGGGCCGCCGGGGCGCTCCACGGAGCCCTCCAGCGGGGAGCCCTCGCCACGACCTTCACCGCGTCGCAGGGCCTGCTCCTCATGCTGCCCAACATGTTCAAGATCGCCGGCGAGCTGACCCCGACCGTCATCCACGTCGCCGCTCGCACGGTCGCCACCCACGCCCTGTCGATCTTCGGCGACCACAGCGATGTCATGGCCGTCCGGAGCAGTGGCTTCGCCATGCTGGCGTCGTCGTCGGTGCAGGAAGCGCACGACCTCGCCCTGGTGGCCCACGCCGCAAGCCTTGAGTCCCGGGTGCCGTTCCTCCACTTCTTCGACGGCTTCCGCACCTCGCACGAGGTGAACGAGATCGAGCTGCTCGACGCCGACGACATGGCCGCGCTCCTCGACGAGGAATGGATCGGTGCCCATCGTGCCCGCGCCCTGTCGCCGGATCACCCCTTCATCCGGGGCACGGCCCAGAACCCGGACGCCTTCTTCCAGGCTCGCGAGGCGATCAACCCCTTCTACGACGCCCTGCCCGCGGTCGCGCAGCGGGCGATGGACCGACTCGGGGCTCGCACCGGCCGGCATTACCACCTGGTCGACTACGCGGGCGCTCCCGACGCCGACCGGGTCATCGTTCTCATGGGATCCGGAGCGGGTGCCGGGGCCGAGACGGTCGAGGCCCTCTGCGAGGCCGGGGAGCGCGTGGGTCTCCTCACGGTGCACCTCTTCCGGCCCTTCCCCACCGAGGCGTTCCTCGCCGCGCTGCCGGAGACGGCGACCCGAATCGCCGTCCTCGACCGCACCAAGGAACCCGGGGCGGCCGGCGAACCGCTCTACGAGGAGGTCGTGACGGCCTTCGCCGAGGCCGCGCAAACGGGGCGGCCGCTCCCGACTTTGATCGGGGGGCGCTACGGCCTCTCGTCCAAGCAGTTCAGCCCGGCGATGGTGAAGGGGGTCTTCGACGAGCTGGCGCAGGACCAGCCCCGGCGGCGGATCACGGTGGGGATCGTCGACGACGTCGGCGGCACCAGCATCAAGCCCGATCTGAACTTCCGGGTGAACGGGCATGCCGTCGAGGCGGTCATGTACGGACTCGGCAGTGATGGCACGGTCAGCGCGGCCAAGACGGCCGCCAAGGTCGTCGGTGAGCACACGCCGCTCTTCGCCCAGGGCTACTTCGCCTACGACTCTCGCAAGGCGGGGCAACTCACGGCGTCCCACCTGCGGTTCTCTGATCAGCCCATTCGCTCGACCTACCTCATCGAAGAGGCCGACGTGGTGGCGTGCCACCAGTTCGGATTCCTGTACCAGCGCGACATCCTGAAGCGTGTCCGGGCGGGGGGCACCGTCTTGCTGAACAGTCCGTACCCGCCCGACGCGGTGTGGGATCGGCTGCCAGCCGAGGTGCAGGCGCGCCTCATCGACGGCGGGCTGAAGTTGTACGTGGTTGACGCCCACCGCATCGCCCGCGAGGTCGGTCTGCCCGGGCGCATTAACTGGGTGATGCTCGGGGCGTTCTTCGGCGTTGCCGATGTCATGCCCACCGATCGGGCGGCGGGCGAACTCGAAGATGCGATCCGCGAGCAGTACGCCCGCCTTGGCCCCGAGGTCGTCGACCGGAATCTGGCGGCGCTCCACCGCGGCGTCGAGGAGGTGACGCCGGTGGCGGTGCATGAAGCCGTCACCGGTTCTTCCCGTCGGCCCGCGGTTCCCAGCGACGCGCCCGACTTCGTGCAGGCCGTGACGGGACGTCTCATCGCCGGTGAGGGTGACCTGCTTCCGGTCTCCGCGTTTCCCGTCGACGGCACGTTCCCGAGCGGCACGGCCCAGTATGAGAAGCGGGGCATCGCCCAAGAGATCCCGGTGTGGGATCCCGACCTGTGCATCGACTGCGGGAAGTGCGCCATCGTCTGCCCGCACGCGGCGATGCGGCTGAAGGCGTACGTCGCCCCTGGGCCTCCAGGAGCACCCGAAGGTTTTCCGAGCCGGGAGTTTCGGTCTCGGGAGCTGCCCGGACACCGCCTCGTGGTGCAGGTGGCACCCGACGACTGCACGGGGTGCGGCATCTGCGTCGACGTCTGCCCGGCGGAGAGCAAGGAGACGCCCGGCCACAAGTCGCTCGACATGTTGCCCGCCCGTGAGCACCGCAATCGGGAGCGTGCAAACTTCGAATACTTCCTTGCCATCCCCGAGTTGGACCGCTCACTCGTGGCCCACGACGCCACCAAGACCTCGCAGTTGCTCCAGCCGCTCTTCGAGTTCTCGGGGGCGTGTGCCGGCTGTGGTGAAACTCCCTACCTCAAGCTGCTGACGCAACTGAGCGGCGACCGATTGTTGATCGCCAACGCCACCGGCTGCTCTTCGATCTTCGGCGGGAACCTCCCGACCACGCCGTGGAGCACGAACGTCGAGGGCCGGGGGCCCGCGTGGTCCAACTCGCTGTTCGAAGACAACGCCGAGTTCGGCCTCGGGATGCGGCTCGCCCTCGACCAGCAGATCGAAGCCGTCCACCGCCTGCTTGCCCATCTCACCCCCGAGCTGGGCCCGGAGCTCGTCGACGCCATCGTGGGTGCCGACCAGAGTTCTGAAGCCGGGGTCGAGGCCCAGCGGGGGCGGGTGGCCGAGCTCGTGACCCGGCTCGACGAGATGGACACGGGGGACGCCCGGCGATTGGCGGTTCTCTCGGAGGCGCTCGTTCGCAAGACCGTGTGGATCGTGGGCGGCGACGGCTGGGCCTACGACATCGGTTTCGGCGGCGTCGACCACGTCCTCGCCACCGGGCGCGACGTCAACCTCCTCGTGCTCGACACCGAGGTGTATTCCAACACCGGGGGTCAGGCATCCAAGGCCACCCCGCGCGGCGCGGTGGCGCGTTTTGCCCAGGCCGGCAAGCGAACACCGAAGAAGGACCTCGGCCTCCTGGCGACGGCGTACGGCAACGTCTACGTCGCCCAGGTGGCCATCGGTGCCAACGACCGTCAGACGGTGAAGGCGCTCGTCGAGGCCGAGGCGTGGCCCGGACCCTCGCTCGTCATTGCATATTCCACGTGCATCCCGGCACACGGCATCGAGGCCGCGACCTCGATGACCCATCAGAAGGACGCCGTCCACAGCGGGTACTGGCCGCTGTACCGCTACCACCCCGGCGCCACCGAGCACGAGCACCCGTTCAGCCTCGACTCCCACGACCCCACCGTCCCCGTCCGGGAGTTCGCCCTCGGCGAGGTGCGCTTCGCCGCCCTGCACCGTTCTGACCCCGAGAAGTCGGAGCACTTGCTGGCGCTTGCCCAGGCCGACGTCGAAGAGCGGTGGCGCCTCTACCGTCAGCTCGCGGGCCTCGAACGCACTGTTCCTTCGGGGGACGGCAACGCTCAGGCCACCTCGCCCGGGCGGCCCCGTCGGCGCTGAGGGCGGGCCCGACGCCTCCGGGCGGCGATCACGGCGTCCCACAGGGCTCGCATCTGGCCCTCGACCGACGCCGGGAAGGCGAGGGCGACGCAGTTATCGGGGAGCTCGGCCTCGGCCGGCCCGCCTGCGGGGTTGCCAGTACGCGGCACCTCGACCACCACCGGGGTTTCCGGGAAGCGCTGGCGGAGGGAGCGGAGGATCGACCGGGTGCGCTCGTCGGTGGTGCCGAGGCCGAAGAGCACGACGTCGGCGGCGTCCACAAGGCCGCACTCACCGGAAGCCACCAGCGGGCACTCGGACTCCGAGTCGGGCCCGGTGCACAGCGCCACCTCGAAGCCGGCGTTCAGAAAGGCCGAGAAGTCGGCGTCTCGGAGGGCGCCGTGTGGATCTTCGACGAGGACGCGCGGCCGGTCGCCGTGATGGCCAGATCTCCAGTGCGGGCTGGTCCGCTGGAGCATGGACGCTCCCTCGCCGTCTCCCCCTATCGGAGCGCTCGGCCTACTCCCCTCGGTAGGGGCATTCGTCCCATGAGTCGGGTCCGGAGCGAGTTACCCGAGGCTGGCGACGCCTCCGTCGACCCGGATGCGGGCACCCGTGATGTAGGAACCGGCGTCGGAGACGAGGAAGCGCACCACCCCGGCGACGTCGTCGGGTGTGCAGACCCGCGCCAGCGGCATGACGCCGTCGAGGGTGCGGATGTCCTCGATGCCGGCCGCCCCCTTGACGAGGCGGCGCCCCATCTCGGTGTCGACCAGGCCGGGCGCCACGATGTTGACCCTGATGCCGTTCGCCACTTCTTCCTTGGCCAGAGTGAGGGCGAGGGCCTCTTCGGCGGCCTTGGCCATGTTGTAGGGAGCCCCACGGGCGGCGAGCTGGTCGGTGGCCACCGACGAGATGAAGACGACGTCTCCGCGCGGGCGCTCGCGCATCGAGGGGATGACCGCCTGGCACATCCAGAAGGACCCCATGGCGTGGATCCGGAGGACCCGTTCGAACTCATCGGGGTCGGTGCTCTTCACCGACTGCCCCCGGCTGGCGATCCCGGCGTTGTTGACGAGGATGTCGACGGCGCCGAAGTCGGCGACGACCGCATCCGTCATGGCGGCGCACTCGTCGCGGGAGTCAACCGACGCCTGGTAGGTGCGCGCGGTGCCCCCGGCGGTCTCGATCTCCTTGACGGTCTGTTCGGCGGCCTCGGCGTCGCGCCGGTAGTTGACGGCCACGGTGGCTCCGTCGGCGGCGAGGCCGAGTGAGATGGCCTGCCCGATGCCGCGCCCTCCGCCGGTTACCAGTGCAACCCTTCCGCTCATCGGGTCGCCGCCTCCGGCGGCTGCCCCGCCGAGCGGGGCGCCTGCTTCCTGGTTCGCTCGCTGTGCTCGCTCACACGGCCGCTCGGGCCCTGGTCTCCCTCTCGGCGCATGGGCGCACTCTATGGCTCGCCCGGTACGCGCTAGCGGCCCGCGGCGCGCAGGGGGCGCTCGCGGCGGGGGGCGTTTGAGTCGCGGCGGTGCACCTGGCGGCGGCCGTTCGATCCCGCCGTCCGGGGAGCCGCCCTCGGACGAGCGACACGGCGCGGCTTCGGCGGCGCCTCAGCGACCGGGGGCGCGGGCGGGATCCAGGCCAGGGGCCGGGTCAGTGCATTCAGGGCGGCCACGTCACGTTTGGTGGTGACGATCAGGAGGAAGAACCCGACGACGGCGCACACCGCGGCGGGACCCCAGAAGCGGGGCTGCTCCAGGAGGCCGTCCCACGAGGAAGACAGCTGGGCCGCCTCGAAGGCACCGAGGGCGAGTCCCCATCCCAGCGCTCGGAAGCTGGGGAGCCTCCATCCGCCGCCCTGCGCGATCGTCGGTGTTCGAGCGGCGAGGACCCGGGCCGGGGCGAGCGTCCGAACGAACCGGAGCCGCCAGCCGACCAGGTAGACCGTGAACCCACCGGCGAGAAGGCCGGCGATCAGCGCCGTGCCACCGCCGTCCTCCCGTAACGCCTCGATCATCGAGGCGCTGAACAACCCGGCCCACGCGTTGGCCCAGATGAGGGTCGCAAAGGCGAGGGTGAGGGCGGTGACTGCCGCGTACCGCAGGCACGGGGCGAGCGATCGGGCCAGGATCCGCTGGGTGGCAGTGCCCACCCGCTGCCCGCGCCGCCTGGCCCGCACCAGGCTGACAGCGAAGTACACGCCGTACTGAATGCCGAGCACGAGAACCAGCGTTTGCATGGGTGAACTCTCGGCACGTTTGTCCGGGTTCTTGACTGTCGGAAGGGTGCGCGTGATTTGAGGACTCGGCTCGTACCATCCTCCGAATGGTCCCGAAGTCCATCCCCGAACTGGCGCTCGCCGGCCTTCTGGTCGTCGGCTCGGTGCTCGGCCAGGCCGACGGTTCCAGCAGCGGTTCCAGCAGTGGGTCGACCGCCAGCGAGTCCGACGGCTCGAGTAGCGGCTCGGGCACCGGAGGCGGGGGCGGCGGGGGCGATGGCGGCGAGAGCTTCGACGACGACGGCGGCGGGGACGGGAGCTTCGACGGCGGCGGGGACGGGAGCTTCGACGGCGACGAGAGCGGCGAGAGCGGCGAGAGCGGCGAGAGCGGCGAGAGCTTCGACGATGGCGGGGGAGACGACCCTGACGGCGTGGATTCCGGCGGCGACGGTGCTCCGTCCGAGGAGTTGGTGACCGAAGAGCCTTCCGTTGACGACGATGGAGGAACCGCTCAGTCGACGGGTGATGGCAGCTCGGGCACGGGGTCATCCGGGGCCGGAGGGGGTGACGACGAGCCGAGTGACGGCGGCTCGGGCGCGGGGAACTCCGGCACCTCCGACACCGGCGACTCCACCTCGCCCGTCGGCGACTCCACGTGCGAGGGAGGGTCCGACTCGGAGTTCCTCGACACCAATTGCGCGGCCGGCGACTCCTTCTACTCCCCCGAGGACCGCGGCGAACTCGGCGCCCCTGCCGAGGAGCCGGACGCCGAGCAGGCGGTGCTGGCGACGATCGCCGTGCTGATGTTCCTGCTCGTCTTTGTCGCCTGGATCGCCGTCGGTGTTCGGCGAGGCCGGCAGGGAGGTGCCGGGTGATCGGGCCCGGCCGCGCCGTTCGCGACGTCATCCAGCGCCACCCCGGCCCCTTGGCGGCCAAGTTCACTTACGTGGCGGCGTTCGTGAGCTTCGGGCTCATCCGCGGTGACGACCGGGTCTGGTCGTACGTCTTCGTGATCACGGTGCTCCTGGTGACGGTGAGCTTCATTCACCGGGTTGCCCGCTTCAGCCGGCCGGTGGCGTGGGCACTCGCGGCCTCGGGCGCCGTGCACATGGCCGGCGGGATCCTGCCGTCACCCGAGCGCGGCGCCGCCATCCTCTACGAGACCTGGCTCATCGACGGCCTGCTGAAGTATGACCAGCTCGCCCACCTGTTCGGCACGGCCGTCATCACCGTTGCCTGCTGGGAATTGCTCGCCCACTACCTCGATCACGCCAAGGCGACCCCCGCAGGCCACGCCGCCCTGGCGGCGGTGATGGGAATCGGATTCGGCGCCGTCAACGAGGTCTACGAGTTCCTGTCCTCGACGCGTTTCTCAGGGCTGTTCATCGGCGGCTTTCAGAACATGGGCTGGGATCTGGTGTTCAACCTCTTCGGGGCCGCCGCCGCCGGCCTGTTCCTAGGCCTGAGTCTGGCGAGGCCGCGGGTCACGAACGGCGTGGAGGTTTCTGTCACACCGGGCTGAGATGCTGTCCCTGCCTTCCCCCGAACGCTGCCACCGCCGGAGGAAGGTCGATGGACAGACGCCTCATCCGTCATTCTCGCCGCCAGCACGGGCTCTTCACGCTCGCCCAAGCGCTCGCCGCCGGCTTCACCTACCCGACTATCCGGCGCCGTCTGGCGACAGGGGTCTGGGAGCAGGTGGAGCCGAAGGTCTACCGAGTGGCCGGTGCGCCGCTCGGGTGGCGGCAGCGACTTCTCGCCCTCGTTCTGACCACGGGTGGCGTGGCATCCGGTGCGGCGGCCGCTGCGCTCTACGGCCTCGTTCCGGAGGGAGCGCTTGAGGTGTCCGTGGCACGCGAGGGTGCGAGCCTTCGCCACCGTCGGCCCGAGGTCCGTGTCGTTGGCGTGCTCACGTTCACCGACATCGCGACCGTTGATGGCATCCCCAGCACGCGCCCAGCCCGGACGCTGGTCGATCTTGCGTCCCGCATGCCGCTGGGCGAGTTCGAGGACGTGCTCGACCTTGCCCTCGTCCGGCGCGTCGTCAACCGAGCGCGCCTCCAGCTGTGTGCCGAACGGCTGTGGACTCCGCGACGACCCGGATGCGCAGCCGTGCTTCGCCTCCTCGAAGCACGGCATCCGCAGCTCGAACGGGCGCGGAATGAGTGGGAGGCCCTCGTCCTCCGGCTCTGCCGCCGCTTCGGGCTCCCGGATCCCGTCCCCAACTACCGCGTCTTCGTTGGTGGCCGGTGGCGAGAGATCGACGCCGCCTGGCCGGGTGAGAAGGTGGCGGTGGAGTTCGACGGGTTCGTGCCGCACTCGTCGCGGCGGCAGTTCGATGACGACCGGGTTCGTCAGAACGACCTCGTCGACGACGGGTGGAGGCCGTTCCGGCTCACCAAGACGGCGCTCGCACGCGACCCGGGGCGAGCCTTCGAACCGGTCGCCCGGGCTGTCAAACGCGGGCAACTTTGAACATCAGCGTTCAATCCTGCCCGCGATCAAGCCCTTCCACCGCGGTCAGGAAAGCGGGGCGGTCGCCGCCGCCGTCGAGGACGAGGTTGGCGCCGGTGACGAAGCGGGCGAGGGGAGAGGCAAGGAAGAGGCAGGCGTCGGCGACGTCGGCCGGCTCGCACAGGCGCCCGAGCGGGATGGTTCCGGCCATCGCCGCCAGGCCGGCGTCGCCTCCGTAGTGCTGCTCGGTTTCGTCGGTGAGCACGGGTCCAGCGGTGACGCAGTTCACGCGAACCTTCGGGGCCCACTCCTGGGCCAGTGACCGGGTGAGGTTGAGGAGCCCCGCCTTGGCGGCGCCGTACGCGGCGGTGCCCGGCGACGGGCGCATGCCGCTGACGCTCCCCACGTTGAGGATGACGCCGCCATCGGGTTGGCCCTGCATCAGCAGGTTGCCGCGCTGGGCCACGTGGAGAGGAGCCAGCAGGTTGAGCCGGATGATGGCGTCGTGGAAACGGGGCGAGGCGGTAGCGGCGTCGGCGGGGGGTGAGCCCCCGGCGTTGTTTACCACCACGTCGAGGCGCCCCTCGCCGTCGACGACGGCCTGCACGAGCTCGTCGACCTGGTCTGGCTCCCGCACGTCGGCGGCCACGAACCGGACGCCCTCACCGAGCTTTTCCGGCTCATTGCGCCCGCACACCACGACCGAGGCGCCCCGAGCGGCGAAGCCGCCGGCGATGGCGAACCCGATCCCGCGGGTGCCCCCGGTGACGAGGACGGCACAGCCGGAGAAGTCGAGGGGGTCGCGATTCGGGCCCATGGGGGCCCGAATCTAACCGTCCTTCTTCATGCCTCTACGCGGCGGGTGAGCCGTGCGCCGGCGACCAGCGTGACGATGATCCCGGCCCCCAAGGCCAACCCCAGAGCGAGCCACGCTCCCGGGGCGTCGCCGAGGAGGGGCACCGTGATCCGGTTGCCGACCAGCCAGGTCACCATGAAGGCGAGCGCTCCGATTCCGGCCCCGGTAGCCCGGGCGGCGATCAGGTCGGCCTTGGCGTCGGTCGGCGGCGCGGTCGTGTTCATTCGGCCGCGAACGCCTGGAAGAAGGGCGGGAAGAGCATGAGAGCCCCGGCGATGCCGAGCGCGAGCCCGACCCAGAACGCCTTCTTCAGGTCGATGTCGCGTTTCCACCACACGGCCCCCAGCCCGAGCCCCGACACGATGAACGCCAGGGAGCCCAGGATCGTCTTCCCGGCGAGCGGGCCGACGCCGACCGGCCCCTGGAAGTCCTCCAGGAAGACGTGGATCGACTCCGACGCTTCGCTCAGCACCGTGAACAGTCCGAGCACGAAGATCCCGATGCCGGCGGAGATCATGGCGGCGGCGCCGGGGCCGTCGGGCTTGTCGACCAGGTGCAGGGGCTCCAGCTCGGGGGCCACGTCCTCGTCGTGGTGGTTGCTTCGGACCTTGGTCCTCGGTGCCATGTTCTCTCCGTTCTCCCGTCTCCGGGGCTCGACGCTGCAGCCCGGCTCAGATGATGGGTGCGACCTTGTTCAGGAAGGCCCCGAACACCCCGCCGATGGCGGCGGCGGCGAATGCGGCCACGAACATCACGATGGTGGCGGCCCGGAGCCACGGGCGGGTCGCGAGGCGCGCCCCGTAGTACACGATGAGAAACGCTGCCGCCGTGGCGAGAATCGGCGCCGCCCAGGCGATGTGCTCCTTCCACTCCATGCCGAAGTCGTGCCACGACGAGGTGTCGCCGCTCACGTTCGACTTCAGGAAGTCACGCGGCGAGCACGACCCTGACGGCTTGATGACGCCGGCGCACCCGCTCAGGTCCTCTCCGGCCAACTTCTCGCGGTACCACGGATAGACGATCCAGGTGCCGGTGATCACCGTCAGCCACGCCGTGCCAGCCATCACGACCGAGCCGACGTACAGCCGGTTCATGCGCTCGGTGATGCCGGCGGTGGTGACGAATCCTGGCCGCAGGCTCCACAGGCCGGCCAGCCCGCCCGAGAATGCGACCAGGAATACGGCTCCGAGCACCATCCCGTGGATGACTGTCCAGGCTTCGCGGCTACTCAGTTCCATGGCGTCCTCCTGTTCACGTGCACCCCAGTTGTACCTCGTCTCTGGGCCTCGGACGCAGGGACCGATGGCGGTGGGCTACGGAACAGAGGCCGGTGCAGATCGGGACGAAGGTCCCGGCTCCGGCGGCCTCGGATAACGTCCGGGTATCTAACGCCCCGTCAGGAACACCGAGCGCCGTGCCCATCACCACCACGATCGATACCCGGATCGCCGAGATCGTCGTCGACGTTCCGCCGGTGAACGCTCTCACGGTCGCGGGGTGGTTCGACCTGGCCACCCAGGTGACGGCGGCGGGTCAGGACCCGGCCGTGAGCGCTTTGGTGCTCCGGGCCGAAGGGGAGGGCTTCAACGCCGGCGTCGACATCAAAGAGATGCAGGCCGGCGAGGGGTTTGCCGCCCTCGTGGGTGCCAACCGGGGATGCTTCGCTGCCTTTAAGGCGGTGTACGAGTGCGCCGTGCCCGTCGTGGCCGCCGTCCACGGGTTCTGCCTCGGGGGTGGGATCGGGCTCGTGGGCAACGCCGACATCATCGTGGCCAGCGACGACGCCTACTTCGGGCTTCCCGAAGTCGACCGGGGTGCCCTCGGGGCGGCCACCCACCTGGCGAGGCTCGTGCCCCAGCACAAGATGCGGGCCATGGTGTATCTGGCGGAGCCGTGATCCGGGCCGCCAAGGAGTCGCTGAACGGCATCGACCTGTGGGACGTCAACCGCTCGTACCGCTTCGAGCAGGGGTTCACCTTCGAGCTGAACCTTCTCGGCGAGGGCGACCGGGCTCGCGACGAGTTCGTGCGCGGCGACGACGAGTAATCCGTGTCTCCCCGTGACAAGCGGATGACCGAGGACGAGGTCGTGGCCCAGCTCGCCTCGGGGATGACCATCGGCATCGGCGGATGGGGGTCGAGGCGCAAGCCCATGTCGCTCGTCAGGGCCATCGCCCGCTCCGACCTCACCGACCTCACCATCGTCAGCTACGGCGGCCCCGACGTGGGGTTGCTGTGCGCCACCGGCAAGGTGCGCAAGGTCGTCTACTCGTTCGTCTCCCTCGACTCCATCCCCCTCGAACCCCACTTCCGCAAGGCCCGGGAAGCAGGGCAGCTTGAGGTCGAGGAGTACGACGAGGGGATGTTCCTGCTCGGACTCCAAGCGGCGGCTTGGCGGGTCCCGTTCCTCCCCACCCGCGCCGGCCTGGGCACCGACCTTCTGGCCCTCTCTCCCGACCTGCGAACCGTCACGTCGCCCTACCCCGACCCCTACGAGGACGACGAGGAACACGTCTACGAGGAATTGATCGCCATGCCGGCGCTGCGTCTCGACGTCGCCCTCGTGCACATGAACCGGGGCGACGCTTACGGCAACGGCCAGTACCTCGGAGTCGACCCCTACTTCGACGAACTCTTCCTGTGGGCCGCCGAGCGCCGGTTCATGTCGGTGGAGCAGGTCGTGGACACGGAAGACCTGTCCAAGCTTGGGCCGGTGCAGTCGCTCCGGGTGAACCGGCTCATGGTGGACGGTGTCGTCGAGGCTCCCGGCGGGGCCTGGTTCACGTCGTGCCAACCCGATTACGAGCGCGACGAAGAACTCCAGGCTCGTTACGCCGAGGCGGCGACGAGCGACGAGGCCTGGGGGGCCTTCTGGTCGGAGTGGGAGCACCGATGACGCGCCGAGCGGACGTCTGCGCCGTGGCCCTCGCCGAGGTGTTTCGGGGCGACGGCGAGATCCTCGCCAACCCCATCGGCAACCTGCCCATGATCGGGGGTCGTCTCGCCCGCGAGACCTTCGAACCCGACTTGGTCATGACCGACGGCGAGGCCCTGCTCGTGCAGAACCCCATGCCCGTCGGCGTCGCTGAGCCTGACAAGGTCGTCGAGGCCTGGAACCCGTACCGGGCCATGTTCGACGTCGTGTGGTCGGGGCGCCGTCACATCGTCATGGGCCCCGTGCAGATCGACCGGCACGGCAACACCAACATCGCCTGGGTCGGCGACGACGCCCAGCGCCCGAGCCGTCAGTTCCTGGGCTTTCGCGGCGGGCCGGGCAACACGATCTCCCACGCCACGTCGTACTGGGTGCCGAACCACTCCCCGCGGGTCTTCGTGGATCGGGTCGACGTCGTGGTCGGCGTCGGCTACGACCGCGCCATCCAGCTCGGGGAGTCCGGTCGGTTCCACCGCATCCCTGCCGTCGTGACCAACCTGGCCGTCCTCGACTTCGAGAACGAGGAGCGGATCATGCAGCTCCGGTCGAAGCACCCGGGGGTCACCGTCGACGAGGTCACGGCGGCCACGGGCTTCGGCCTTGTCGTGGAGAACGACATCCCCGAGACCCGGAGCCCGACGGCCGAGGAGCTGGACCTCCTCGACGCCATCGACCCGACCGGCCTGCGCTACCGCGAGGTGCCGGACCCATGAGCGCACCAGCGCTGCGCACGCCACTTTGCGACCTCGCCGGGGTGGAGTTCCCGATCGTCCAGACGGGCATGGGGTGGGTGGCCGGGCCGCGCCTGACGAGCGCCACCGCCGCCGCCGGGGGGCTCGGGATCCTCGCCTCGGCCACCATGACCTTCGACGAGTTGGTGAAGGCCGTCCACGAGGTGCAGGACCGCACCGACCGCCCCTTCGGGGTCAACCTCCGTTCCGACCAGGACGACGTGGCCGACCGCATCGACCTCCTCGCCCGGGAGCACGTGAAGGTGGCCAGCTTCGCCAACGCGCCCGGCGAGGCCCTCGTCAAACGCTGCAAGGACCGCGGGCTCGTTGTCCTCCCCACCGTGGGCGCCGCCCGTCACGCCGAGAAGTGCCAGGCGTGGGGGGCCGACGCCGTCATCGCCCAGGGCCACGAGGGTGGCGGCCACACCGGGCCCGTCCCGACCTCCCTGCTCCTTCCGACGGTCGTGGGCGCCGTCGACATCCCGGTGGTCGCCGCCGGGGGGTTCTTCGACGGGCGGGGGCTGGTGGCCGCCCTCGCCTACGGCGCCGCCGGCATCGCCATGGGCACCCGGTTCCTCCTCACCCAGGAGTCGACCGTTCCCGACGCCGTGAAGCGCGTGTACCTCGACACGGGGGTGACCGGGACCATCGTCACCGACGCCATCGACGGCGCACCCCAGCGGGTGATCCGCACGCAGGCGGTCGAGCGCATCGCGCGGGGCGGGCGGGTGACCGGGCTGCCCCGGGCGGCGTGGAACGCTTTCCGGCTCCGCAAGTTGACGGGCTCGAGCATGCGGGCGTTGCTGCGCGAGGGCCGGGCCATGCGAGCGGCCCAGGAGCTGACCTGGGCCCAGGTGGCGATGGCGGCCAACGCCCCCATGCTGACCCGCGCCACGATGGTGGAGGGGCGGCTGGAATCGGGCATCCTGCCCACCGGTCAGGTGGTCGGGGTGATCGGCGAGCTGCCCGCGGTGGCTGAGGTCGTCGAAGCCGTCATGCGGGAAGCCGAGGCGGTGCTGGCACGCCTCAGCGGGAACGAGGAGGGGAAATGACGACCCGACAGCAGGTTGCCGAGGTCGAGGGGTGGTTCACACTCGACGGGGCTGAGCCGCGGCTCCTCGGGCTCCGGTGCCCCGACTGCGGGACGTACGTGTTCCCGCCCCGGGCCATCGCCTGTCCCAACCCCGAGTGCCCGGCGACCGAACTCGAGAGCGTCGAGCTGTCGCGCCGCGGCACCGTGTGGTCGTACACCGTGAACCACTACGCGCCTCCCGAGCCCTACGTGGCGCCCGATCCCTTCGAGCCCTACGCCGTGGCGGCGGTGGAACTGGCCGACGAGAAGATGATCGTCCTCGGCCAGGTGGCCGGCCCCCTGGACGGCCTGGCCGTCGGCGCGCCTGTCGAGCTGGTGATCGACACCCTCTACGAGGACGACGAAGGGGAGCACGTGGTCTGGAAGTGGCAGGTGGCGTCGTGAGCCGCCAGGGCCCGAGCGGCCAAGCCTCTGGCTTGGCCAGGCGCCATTCCCCGGGCTCGCTGGCGCTCGCCCTTGGGAGCGGGGGACAGGTCGCCGTCCTCGGTGTGGGCATGCACCCGTGGGGCAAGTGGGGTGCCAACTTCGCCGAGTACGGGGTGGTGGCGGCCCGGGCCGCCCTCGACGACGCCGGCGTGAGTTGGAGCGAGGTGCAGTTCGTGGCCGGCGGCGAGACGGTGCGCAACGGCTACCCGGGCTACGTCGCCGGCTCCACCATCGCTCAGGCCCTGGGCTGGAACGGCGCCCAAGTTTCGACCTCGTACGGCGCCTGCGCTTCCGGGTCCATGGCCATCGACGTGGCCCGGGCCCGCATCCTGGCCGGGCTCTGCGACGTCGCCCTCGTGGTCGGTGCCGACACCACCCCGAAGGGGTTTCTCGCCCCGACGAAGGGGGAGCGAGGCGACGACCCCGACTGGCTCCGCTTCCGGCTCCTCGGCGCCACCAACCCCACCTACTTCGCCTTCTACGCGAGGCGTCGGATGGAGTTGTTCGGGGCCACCCCGGAGGACTTCGCGCTCGTGAAGGTCAAGAACGCCCGCCACGGGCTCGCCAACCCGATGGCTCGCTACCGCAAGGAGGTCACGGTCGAGGAGGTGCTGGAGTCGCCCATCGTGTCCGACCCCCTCCACCTCCTCGACATCTGTGCCACGTCCGACGGGGCGGCGGCGCTGGTGCTCACCTCGCTCGAGTTCGCCCGCCGCCGGGGTATTGCCGACCCGGTCCGCGTGGCAGGGGTGGCCGTCGTCACGCCCAGCTTTCCCAACGCCGTGATCGACATGCCGAACTTCGCCACTGATTCGGCGGCGGCTGGCGGCGCCGCGGCGGCAGGCGGCACGCCCGGTCGCTTGTCGTTCCGCGACTCGATTGCGCGTGCCGCCTACGAGCAGGCGGGGGTGGGCCCCGAAGACGTCGACGTGGCCGAGGTCTACGACCTCTCGACCGCCCTGGAGCTCGATTGGTACGAGAACATCGGCCTGTGCGCTCCGGGCGAGGCGGAGAAGCTGTTGCGCGACGGGGTGACCACCCTCGGCGGGCGGGTGCCGGTGAATCCCTCCGGCGGGCTGGCGTGCTTCGGCGAGGCCGTCCCCGCCCAGGCCATCGCCCAGGTGTGCGAGCTGACCTGGCAACTGCGGGGGTCTGCATCCGGTCGTCAGGTGGAGAGAGCACGTGTGGGCGTGACGGCCAACCAGGGGTTGTTCGGCCACGGCAGCTCGGTCGTGCTCACCCGCTGATGGACCTCACGTATTCGGCCCCGGAGGCGGCGTTCCGGGCTGAGGCGCGGGCGTGGCTCGACGCCAACGTGGGTCCGTTCCGCGACGCTTCGTCGAACACCGCCGACGGCTTCGCCAAGCTTCGGGAGTGGGACCGCCTGCTGTTCGACGCCCGGTTGTCGGCGGTTTCGTGGCCGGAGGAGTACGGCGGCCGAGGGGCCTCGCTATGGGAGTGGCTCATCTTCGAGGAGGAGTACTGGGCGGCGGCCGCGCCCCAGCGCAACAGCCAGAACGGGATCTTCCTGCTCGCCCCCACGCTCTTCGAGTTCGGGACCAACGAGCAGAGGGGGCGCATCCTCCCGAAGATGGCCAGCGGCGAGGAGGTGTGGGCCCAGGGATGGTCGGAGCCCAACGCCGGGTCCGACCTGGCGGGCCTCCGGAGCCGGGCGGAGCGCGTCGTCGAGGACGGGCGCGGCGGTTGGCGCCTGTTCGGTCAGAAGACCTGGTGCTCGCGGGGCGCCTTTTGTGATCGGCTCTTCGGGCTGTTCCGGTCCGACCCGACGGCCGAACGCCACCGTGGGCTCACCTACCTCATGGTCGACCTGCGGGCAGAGGGCGTGGAGGTTCGGCCCGTCCAGGTGCTCGACGGCGAAGAGGGATTCGCCGAGGTCTTCTTCGACGGCGCCTTCGTACCCGACCAGGACGTGATCGGGGAGCCGAACGACGGATGGGCGGTGGCCATGGCCACAGCGTCCTCCGAGCGGGGCCTCACGCTTCGGAGCCCGGGGCGCTTCCTCGCCACCGCCGACCGCCTCGTCGAGCTGTGGCGTGCGCGCGGCGACCGCTCCGACCCGGCCGTCGCCGACTCCGTCGTGCGCGCGTGGATGGACGCCCAGGCCTACCAGCTCTTCACCCAGCAGGCGGTCAGCGTCCTGATGGCGGGCGAGGACAAGAAGATGGGCGCGGAGGCGAGCTTGAACAAGGTCTGGTGGTCGGAGCTCGACCTGTCGATCCACGAAGCCGCGCTCGGGTTGCTTGGCGACGAGGCCCAGCTCGACTCTGACTGGCTCCGCGGCTTCGAGTTCGCGCTGGCGGGGCCGATCTACGCGGGAACGAACGAGATCCAGCGCAACGTCATCGCCCAACGGTTGCTCGGGCTGCCGAGGGGTTAGGCGATGAACTTCGCGTTCACCGAGGACCAAATGGCCTTCAGGGACGCCGTTCGCACGCTGCTCGAGAAAGAGTGCCCGCCCGAGGTCGTCCGGGCCAGATGGGAAGGGAAGCCGACCGAGGTCTGGGCCTCGCTGTCTGACATGGGCGTCGTCGGCATGACGGCGCCCGAAGACGCCGGCGGCCTGGGCATGGACGAGCTCGATCTGGTCCTCGTCCTCGAAGAGTGCGGGCGGGCGGCGCTGCCAGAACCGATCGTGGAGCACGCGGCGGTGGTCATCCCGGCCCTCCGGGAGGGAGGCGGCAAGACCGCACAGCGGTGGCTCCCGATGCTCGCCGCGGGCGAGGCGGTGGCGACGGCGGGCCTGGGCGAGGCTCCGCTCGTCCCCGACGCCGACCGGGCCGCCCTCCTGCTCGACGACCACGACGGCTGCCTCCATGCGGTCGAGATGAGCGCGTGCGAACTCACGCCCCTGGACTCGATCGACCGCGGGCGCCCCCTGTTCGCCGCCGCCTGGTACGCCGAGAAGGACACCAAGGTCGAGGCCGATTTCGAACTGGCCTTCGATCGCGCCGCCCTGGGAGCGTCGGCCCAGCTCCTTGGGCTCGCCGACCGCATGATTTCGATGACGGTCGAGCATTCGAAGGAGCGGGAACAGTTCGGCCGCGCCATCGGCTCGTTTCAGGCTGTCCAGCACCGCCTGGCCGACGCGCTGCTCCGGCTCGAATTTGCCCGCCCGGTCGTCTACCGGGCCGCGTACGCAGTGGCGCGTCCAGGAGAGTGCGCCCCGGCCGACCGGTCGCTCCGGGTGTCGATGGCGAAGGCGTACGCGGGCGACGCCGCGACCGACGCGGCTCGGGCGGCGCTCCAGATCCACGGTGCCATTGGCTATTCGTGGGAGTTCGACCTCCACCTGTTCATGAAACGGGCGTGGTCGCTGGCCGCCGCCTACGGCGACGGGTCGTTTCACCGCCGCCGGGTGGGAGACTGGCTGCAACAACGGGAGGATTCCGATGCCTGAAGCGTTCATCGTCGACGCCTGCCGCACGCCGGTGGGGAAGCGGGGCGGGGCCCTGAGCCAGGTCCATCCCGCCGACCTCGGCGCCCACGTCATCCGGACGGTGATCGAGCGCAACGACGTCGACCCGATGGCCGTTGACGACGTGGTCTTCGGCTGCATCGACCAGATCGGCCCCCAGGCCGGCGACATCGCCCGCACCTGCTGGCTGGCCGCCGGGTACCCGGAGGAGATCCCGGGCGTGACGGTCGACCGCCAGTGCGGTTCCAGCCAGCAGGCCCTCCACTTCGCCGCCCAGGGCGTGATGAGCGGCACGCAGGATCTGGTCGTGGCGGGGGGCGTGCAAAACATGTCGATGATCCCCATCGCCTCGGCCATGGTGGTGGCGGGCCAGTTCGGGTTCACCCATCCCTTCCAGGGTTCCGACGGCTGGGACGCGCGTTACGGCGACGAGGAGGTGTCGCAGTTCCGGGGCGCCGAGATGATCGCCGAGAAGTGGGACATCTCCCGGGAGCAGATGGAGGCCTTCGCCATCGAGTCGCACCGCCGTGCCGTCCAGGCGCAGGACGAGGGGCGCTTCGACAAGGAGATCGTGCCCCTCGCCGGGCTTGAGATCGACGAGGGCCCGCGCCGGGAGACGTCGCTCGAGAAGATGGCGTCGCTCCCGCCCTTGATGGAGGGAGGCCGGCTCACCGCCGCCGTGTCGTCGCCCACCAACGACGCCGCCGCCGCCGTGCTGGTGGCGTCGGAGCGGGCGGTGAAGGAACACCGCCTTACTCCCCGAGCGCGGATCCACCATCTGTCGGTGCGCGGTGACAGTCCGATCTACATGCTCACGGCCCCGATCCCAGCCACGGCCTACGCGCTCGACAAAGCGGGCATGACCCTCGACGACATCGACCTGGTCGAGATCAACGAGGCGTTCGCTCCCGTGGTGCTGGCGTGGCAGAAGGAGACCGGGGCCGACCTCGCCAAGGTGAACGTCAACGGCGGCGCCATTGCCCTCGGGCACCCCATCGGAGCCACCGGCGCCCGCCTCATGACCACGCTGCTCCACGAGCTGGAGCGCACCGGCGGCCGCTACGGCCTCCAGACCATGTGTGAGGGTGGGGGCCAGGCCAACGTCACCATCGTCGAACGGGTCTGACGCCCGGCCCGGGCGAAGGGGTTCAGGACAGGATTTCGACCGGAGTTCCGAGCGGCAGGCGACCCACCAGGTTGGTGACGTCCTCGTTCCGGAGGCGGATGCATCCCGAGCTGACGTCTTTGCCGATGCTGTTCGGATCGTTGGTGCCGTGGATGCCGACCACGCCCGCGCCTCCGTTGAACTCGCGGAGGGTGTTGGAGAACCCCGACAGACCGAAGGCGTGGGTGCCGTAGATCGAGTCCGGGTGTGGCGGCTCGACGAGGTCCTTGATGAAGAAGCGGCCGCCCGGCGTCGGGGTGTCGGCCTTGCCGACGGCGATCGGGGCGCGGAGCACGAGCTCCTCACCGTTGTAGGCCTCGAGCACGTGGGTGCCCACGCGGACGCGCACCCGGTAGTCGGTGGTGCCGATGGCGACCTGGTCCCGCGGGATCCATCCTTGCGAGCCATTCGGTCGGATCGGCAACAGCACGCTCAGCCGTTCCGCATCGGATTCATCGGTGACGAGAAACACCGCCGGCGACCCGGAAGCCGTGGGGTTTTCGATCTCGCGGATGGGTACGCGACCGTCGCGCGTGGCGTAGACGTCGACGGACACGCCCGACGCCGTTGCCACCACGCTGGTGTAAGGGCCGCGGCCGGGGAGACGATGGGGGCTCACCGGGATGGCGGGAGCCAAGGGCGCGTCCCGGTCACTCCCCATCGCGATCATGACTGCGCCCGCCGCAACGGCCACGAGGGCGAGGCCCGCCGCGGCCT
>JACPCJ010000069.1 GCA_016179865.1 Actinomycetota bacterium
CCATCCTTGGAGCTCTAAGCGTTACTGCAGGAACCTATGGAGGCAATGGGAATACCACAACCGTTACAGGCTTAGCTACGGTTAACGGGGGTACCTACTCTGCTTCAACCGCTACTCAGACCTTTAATGGGGGTCTGACCATCTCATCGGGCACCTACACCGGCTCCTCCGGGACTGCGGATGTCAATGGAGCCTTTAGCTTATCCGGAGGAACCTTTACCGCACCGGATACCTACTCTGTCTCTGGAGACTTTACCGTATCCAATTCTCCTACCTTTACCGAAGGAAGCTCTACCCTCACTCTGGATGGAGCGGCCGCTACCATTGATGTGAATAGCACCGAAACGTTCAATAATCTTAATCTAAACACGACCACCGATGGTGCTGATAAGACCGTTGCCGACAACGATACCCTCATCGTCAACGGTACCCTGACATTCACCAATGGGAGTTTTGAGCAGACGACACAGCCCTCTGGGGGTACGATTGCAGCGCGGGGCAATATCACACAGACTTCAACAAGCGATGGTTCACTGGCGCTGCTGGTCATTGACGGCACGGGTGATCAAACCTTTACGGGGACCGCCACCCAAACAGCAGGAGGACTCCCGAAAGTAACGATCAATAAAACCAGTGGGACGCTTACTCTTTCTGGGACTATCCGTGTAAGCCGCGCCTGGACATACACCACTGGAACTCTGGATGCCACCACGAACGACTCCACGGTAGTCTTCGACCCTGAGGGGACTACCATGACGGGCTCTCACACACTGGATAACGTCACTTTTGATACCAATTCGTCGTCAAACGCCACCATCACTATCGCCTCCGGAACAACCCTCACCGTGGCCGGCACCCTTACGTTGGACAATAGCAGTACCGGGAGTACCACCATTAACACTGGCGACATCTCTGCCCAAGGGGCTGTCACGATTGCTGATTCCAACACCTACACCGGCACCACCACCATCAATGCCGGGGAGCTGGAGCTCTTGGGATCGGGCCGGCTCTCGGACTCCTCGAACGTCTCCCTGGCCAACGTCGCCAGCGCCGCTTTCGATCTGAACGGGATCTCCGACACCGTGGGCACGCTCTCGGGCGGAGGTACCACCGGGGGCAACGTGACCCTCGGGGCGGGGACCCTCACGGTGACGCAGGGCTCCGACGCCACCTACGCCGGGGTGATCTCCGGCACCGGCGGGGTGACCAAGGCTGGATCGGGCACGCTCCTTCTCACTGGCGCCAACACCTTGACGGGAACGACCACGGTGAGCGCCGGGACGCTTGGGGGGACGGGGTCGGTCGCCGGTCCGTTGACGGCTTCGTCGACGGGCACGGTTGCCCCGGGGACCAGCCCGGGGGCTTTCGCGGTCGCCGGGGACCTGACGCTGGGGTCGTCAACGACCTACTCGGTCGAACTGAACGGCACGACGGCCGGCAGCGACTACGACCAGCTGGTGATCACCGCGGGGGCAGCCAACCTTGGAAGCGCGACGTTGTCAGTATCGGTCGGGTTCACCCCGTCGGTCGGGGACGCGTTCACGATCATCAACAACACCGGTGCCGGGACGCTGACGGGAACCTTCAGCGGGCTGAGCGACGGGGACACGTTCACGGTGTCGGGTCGGCTCTTCCGTATCAACTACACGGGGAACGACGTCGTCTTGACGGCGGTCAGCACGCCGACCACGACCACGGTGAGTCAGTCGGCCAGCTCGAGCACGTCGGGCGACAGCGTGACGTTCACCGCCACGGTCAGCCCGTCGGCCGCCACGGGCACGGTGACGTTCCTCGACGGCGGCACGTCGATCGGCTCCGCGAGTCTGTCCGGCGGCACGGCATCCATCAGCACTTCCTCGCTCTCAACGGGGTCGCACAGCATCACGGCCAGTTACGCGGGTGCGGGCCTGTTCGCCGGGAGTACGTCGTCGGCCATAACCCACACGGTGAACGCGGCCAGCACCACCACGACAACAACCACGACCACCACGACCCCGACGACCACGCCCACCACGACCACGCCCACCACGAGCGCACCGTCGACCAGCCCGGCCAAGAGCGGCCAGATCCTGCTCGACAAGATGGGCGGCATCTACTCCTTCAAGGACGCCCCGTTCCTCGGGTCGTTGCCGAGCCGGCGCGTGAGTGCCGAAGCGGTCGACATCGAGGCGTCGGGCGGCGGCTACCTCGTCCTCGACAAGATGGGCGGGGTCCACACCTTCGGCGTCGACTTCTATGGCTCGCTCCCGGGGCGCAACGTCGCTGCCCAAGCCGTCGACATCGAAGCCGTCGACGGCGGCTACTACGTGCTCGACAAAGTCGGCGGCGTCCACGCCTTCGGGGCGGCGGCGTTCTACGGCTCGCTGCCCGGCCGCCACGTGAAGACCGAGGGCGTCGACATCGAAGCCGTCGACGGCGGCTACTACGTACTCGACAAGGTCGGCGGCGTCCACGCCTTCGGCGGCGCTGAGTACTACGGTTCCCTACCGGGCCGCCACGTGAACGCCCGCGGGATCGACCTCGAGGCCACCAAGGACGGCTACGTGCTCATGGACGTCGCCGGGGGCGTCCACACCTTCGGGTCCATCGCGTACCAGGGCTCGGTGCCCCAGCTCCGCTCCCAGGGCGTGCTGAAGGGCGAGATTCCAGTCGCCGACCTGGCACTCACGCCGTCGGGCGACGGTTACGTTGTCCTCGACTCCCGCGGCGGCACGTACGCCTTCGGGAAGACCGAGTTCTTCGGCTCCCTCGTCGGCACCGGCGTCAGCGTTCCCCTGGTCGGCATCGAGCTGACGGGCTGAGCCCTAGGCCGTTCTGGAGCAAGTCTTCCCCCCGACCGGTGGACATCTCACTCGAGAACGCCGTGCGGTGGCGGCCGTGGTGCGGAATCGACAGTCCTGGCCCGTCCCGGGCAAAATAGAACGCGTTTCAATTTCGTGCCGAGCCGACGCCGGGGTGACGGGTGCAGATCGCCTACACGGACGAACAGGAAGCCCTCCGCCAGGAGCTGCGGGCGTACTTCGCCGACCTCATGACCGACGAGGTCAAGGAAGGGATGCGCCAGGGCGAGGGCGAGTACGGGAAGGTCGAGACCTACAAGGCCCTCGTCAAGCAGATGGGCACCGACGGCTGGCTCGGCATCGGCTGGCCCAAGGAGTACGGCGGCCAGGGGCGCTCGTTCATCGAGCAGCTCATCTTCACCGACGAGGCCTCGATCGCCGGGGCGCCGGTCCCCTTCCTCACCATCAACACCGTCGGCCCGACGATCATGAAGTTCGGGACCGACGAGCAGAAGCACGACTTCCTGCCCCGCATTCTTGCCGGCGACGTCCACTTCTCCATCGGGTACTCCGAGCCCGAGGCCGGGACCGACCTCGCCTCCCTCCGCACCCGGGCCGTGCGGGACGGTGACGAGTGGGTCATCAACGGCCAGAAGATGTGGACGAGCCTCATCCAGTACGCCGACTACGTCTGGCTCGGCTGCCGCACCGACCCCGACGCGCCGAAGCACAAGGGCATCTCGATGATCATCGTGCCCGTCACCGCCGAAGGCTTCCGGTGGACTCCCGTCGAGACGGTGGCCGACGTCATCACCTCGGCCACCTACTACGAAGACGTGCGGGTGCCCTTCGGCAACGTGGTCGGGGGTGAGGAGGGGATCAATCGAGGCTGGAACCTCATCGTGAACCAGCTCAACCACGAGCGGGTGTCGCTCTGCTCGGCCGCTCCCATCACCAACGCCCTGCGCCTCACCCGGGAGTGGGCCCAGGGCGCCAAGCTGGCCGACGGCCGCCGGGTCATCGACCAGGAGTGGGTGCAGCGCCACCTGGCCGAGGTGCACGCCAAGGTCGAGTTCCTGAAGCTCATCAACTGGAAGCTGGCCTGGAGCGAGGAGGCGTTGAACCCCGCCGAGGCGTCGGCCACCAAGGTGTACGGCACCGAGTTCTCCACCCACGCGTACCGGCTCCTCATGGAGGTGCTCGGGCAGGAGGCCTACGTGAAGCCCGGGTCGCCCGGCGAAAAGGTGCAGGGCCACGTGGAGCGCATGTACCGGGCCGCCCTCATCCTCACCTTCGGCGGGGGCACCAACGAGATCCAGCGGGACATCATCGCCATGCTCGCCCTGGGCATGCCGCGGATGAGATAAGGGGCGCGGGATGGATTGGGGGTTCACCGAGGAGCAGGACGAGATCGGCGGGCTGGCCCGGCAGATCTTCGAGGGTGAGCTGACCGAGGAGCGCTACCGGGCCGTCGAGGAGGCGGCAGCCGGCGGCGACGCCGACCGCTTCGACGCCGAGCTGTGGTCCACGCTGGCCGGGGCCGACCTGCTGGGTATCTCCCTGCCGTCCGACCTTGGCGGCGGGGGATACAGGGTCATCGAGCAGTGCCGGGTGCTCACCGAGTGCGGCCGGGCCGTGGCGCCCGTCCCGCTCCTGGCCTCGATTGTGATGGGGGCCCTGCCCGTTGCCACCTTCGGCAGCGAGGAGCAGCGCAAGGAGCTGGTGCCCAAGGCCATCGACGGCTCTCTCGTTCTCACCGCCGCCCTGGTGGAGCCCCTCAACCCCGACGCCTCCCACCCCGAGACCACGGCGGTCAGGGATGCCGGCGGCTGGCGGCTCTCAGGGGAGAAGACGTGCGTACCTGCCGGGATGCTGGCGGGCCTCGTCCTCGTGCCCGCCATGGCTCCCGAGGGCGTCGGCGTGTTCCTCGTCGACCCGACGGCGGAGGGGGTGACGCGCACGGCCCAGCGGGTGGCCGACAAGGGCCGGGAGGCCCACCTGGTGTTGGATGGCGCCGTCGTGCCGGAGTCCGCCGTGCTCGGGTCGGTCGAGCGCGGGGTGGAGGTCGTGGCCTTCATCGAGCGCCACGCCACGGTGGGCCTGGTGGCGTATGCCCTGGGGGTCACCGAGCGGGCCGTCGAGATGACGGCGGAGTACACGAAGGGCCGGGTGCAGTTCGACGTGCCCATCGCTTCGTTCCAGGCCGTCGGGCAGCGGGCGGCCGACGCCTGGATCGACGTCGCCGGCATCCGCCACACCCTCTGGCAGGCCGCCTGGCGGCTCAGCGAAGACCTTCCGTGCGACACCGAGATCGAGGTGGCGAAGTTCTGGGCGTCGGATGCCGGGCACCGGGTGGTGCACGCCGCCGTCCACCTCCATGGGGGCATGGGCGTCGACACCGACTACCCGATCCACCGCTACTTCCTCGCTGCCAAGCAAGCCGAGTTCACGCTCGGGCATGCCACCGAGCAGCTCCTGCGCATCGGCCGCACCCTGGCCGCCGAACCGGCGTGACCCCCGTGTGTGAGTGTTCAGTTGCGCTCAGCGCAACTGAACACTCACACACGGGTCAGAGAGCTTTGCTCAGGGCCACCTTCTTGGCCCAGGGGTAGTCGGGTTTGCCGGACGGGAGACGTTCGATCTCCCCGACGAGGTGTATCTCCCGGGGCACCTTGTATCCGGCGACGTGCTCCCGGCAGTGCTCGGCCAGCTCCGGAAGCGTGGGCGCCTGCCCCGGGCGGGGGGCCACCACCGCGGCCACGCGTTCCCCGAAGCGCTCGTCGGGCACGCCCACGACGAGGGCGTCGAAGACGGCGGGGTGGCGCTTCAGGGCCGTCTCGACCTCCTCGGGAAAGACCTTCTCGCCCCCCGTGTTGATGCACATCGACCCCCGGCCCAGCAGCGTGATCGTGCCGTCGGACTCAACGGTGGCGAAGTCACCGGGCACGACGTAGCGACGGCCATCGATCTCCACGAACGTCTCGGCCGTCTTGACCGGGTCGTTGTAGTAGCCGATGGGCACGTTGCCGCTCCGGGCGATGCGGCCCACCATCCCTGAGCCGGGCACCACGGGGACCAGCGAGTCGTCGAGCACCAAGGCGTCGGGCCCGGCCATCACCGTGGGCCCGCCCCGCTGGGCCTGGCCCTTCTGCACGATGGTCATGCCGCCGAAGCCCCCCTCGGACGACCCGATCGAGTCGGTGATCACCGTGTTGGGCCCCAGCAGGTCGATCAGTTCGTCCTTCACCGACGGCGAGAACACCGCCGCCGAAGAGGAGAAGGAGATGAGGCTCGAGGTGTCCCACGGACGGCCTTCGGGCGAGCCAGCACGCAGCGCGTCCGCGAGTGGACGGGCCATGGCGTCGCCGGTGATGAGCAGGAGGTTGGCCTTCTCGGCCTCGACCGTGCGCCACACGAGGTCGGCGTCGAAGCGGGGGACGAAGATCACGGGCTCGCCGGCGAAGAGCCCCTGGAAGGTCGCCCACTGCGCCGCCCCGTGCATCATGGGGGGTACCGGGAAGCGCCGCATGGGCGCGTCCGTGGCCGCCGCCCGCTCGGCCAGCACGTGGTCGTGGGCGACGGGCTCGCCGGTGTAGAAGTCGATGCCTCCACCGAGCGTGCGGATGACGTCCTCGTGGCGCCACACCACGCCCTTCGGCATCCCGGTCGTGCCGCCGGTGTAAAGGACATAGTGGTCGTCCGCCGAGCGGGTGTCGAAGTTCCGCTCGGTCGAGGCCGTCTCGAGGGCCGCCTCGTACTCGACTGCGTCGAGCTTCCCGGCGCCACCAGGGGTGCCGTCGTCAAGGACGACGAAGTGCTCCAGCTTGGTGAGCCCGGCGGCCGCCTCGGCGGCGAGGGGAGCGAACTGGCGCTCCAGCACCAGGGCCACCAGGTCGGCGTTCTCGAAGATGTAGCGCAGCTCGCTGGTGACGTAGCGGTAGTTGATGTTGATGGGGACGGCCCGGAGCTTCAGAGCCGCCAGCATCACCTCGACGAACTCGACCCGGTTGTAGGCGTAGACGCCGACGTGCTGTTCCGGCCCGACGCCCTGCGCCGCCAGGTGGTGGGCCAGGCGGTTGGCCCGCTCGTCGAGCTGCCGGTACGTGACCCGGAGGCTCGGATCGATCACCGCCTCGCGGTCGGGGACGGCGTCGGCCGCGTACTCGATCAGATCGGCGATGTTGAACGACATGGGGACCATGAAATTAGAACACGTTTCAATTTTGCGGCAAAGTACGGGCATGGCAGACCCACAGGCACCGCACCTGCTCGTCGAGCGCCAGGGGCACGTCCTCGTAGCCACCATGAACCGGCCCGACGCCAAGAACGCCCTGTCGGTCGAGATGCTGGACCTCATGGAGCAGACGTGGGACGAGGTCAACGCCAATTCCGACATCCGCTGCGCCGTCCTCACCGGCGTCGGGGGCACGTTCTGCGCGGGCATGGACCTCAAGGCCATGGCCGAGCGCCCCCCGGGGGACGCCATCCGCGACGGAGAGGGCGGCTTCGATCCCGCCCGCATCAAGCCGCTGCTCAAGGGGTTCCTGCTCGACAAGCCCCTGATCGCCGCCGTCGAGGGGGCGGCCGTGGCCGGGGGCACCGAGATCCTCCAGGGGACGGACATCCGGGTGGCGGGGGAGAGCGCGTACTTCGGCGTCACCGAGGCCCGGCTCGGGCTGTTCCCGTTGGGCGGATCCGCCGTGCGGCTCCGGCGTCAGATCCCCTACACGCTTGCGGCCGAGATCCTGCTCACCGGCCGGCACGTCAGCGCGGCCGAGGCGAAGGAGATCGGCCTCATCGGCCACGTCGTTCCCGACGGCCAGGCCCTCGACCAGGCCCTCGAGCTGGCGGCTCTGGTGGCCGCCAACGGGCCCGTGGCCGTCCGCAAGATCCTTCAGACGCTGCGTGATACCGAATGCCTGCGCGAGGACGACGCCTTCGCCATCGAGTCGAAGCTGGGGATCGAGGTCTTCCTCTCCGAGGACGCCCGCGAGGGCCCGACGGCGTTCAAGGAGAAGCGCCCGCCGGAGTTCACGGGCCGCTGACCCCTCGTCATCGTGTGAGTGTCTCGCCCCCCAGGTGCCGGGGCGAGACACTCACACAAGGAAGGCTGGGGTAACGCCTACTTGAGCGCCCGGGTGACCATCACCGCGGTGCGCACCTTGAAGACGGGCTCGGCGTCGAAGGCTTCCAGCGGGAGCGAATAGGGGTCGGCCGAGAACACCGACTCGACGTCGCCGCAGGGGTCGACGCCCGTGGGCCCGCCCTCGGCACCCCCACCCGACTCGGCGACGCCGACCACCGCCGCCAGCTTCGAGTCGCTCGCTGACGCCAGCACGTCGAGCCTCCGCCCGGCGTCCTCAAAGGCCGCCTTCCGGGCGTCGGCGAGCACGGTTTCGCACTCCGAGCTCGTGAACACCACACCCGAGGTGGAACTCTCGCCGAGCACGTCCTCCACCTCGTCGACGATCCGCCGGCCCGCGCGGGGCAGGTCACCGACTTCCACCTCGACTTCCACCCGCGTCGAGCCGGCGTCGTGGTCGATCTCGATGTCTTCCTCGTCGTACCCGAGGGCGAGGAGGGCGTCGAGCAGCTCCTCCCGGTCGTCGGGGGCGAGGGGCTCAGGCTCCTCCTCGAACGATTCGCTGAGCACGAGGACGTAGGCCTCGTCGGCCGCGCCGCTCGTCTCGGCGGTGCCCACGGCGCTGACCGATCGCCGGGCTTGCTCAGCGCCGTCGATGGCGAACGTCGCCAGCACCCGGTACGTCAGCTCGACCTTGGGCTCCGAACCGAGGGCCAACAGCCCCGTGTAGGTGTCGATGACGGATTCGGGATCGCAGGGGTCAGCGACCCCGCCGTAGGCGGCCTCGGGGTCGGCCGTCTCGGTGACGTGGGCGAGTTTGCCGAGCTTCACCCCGACGGCACTCGCCAGGCTCGCAGCAGAGTCTCTCGCGGCGTCGAGCGCCGACTCCTGGGCGTCGGTCAGGCCCTCGGTGCAGTCGCTGACGCCGAGGGCGAGGCCCTCGCTGTCGACGCCGATCACGTCGCTCACGGCGTCCACGATTGCCTCCTGGCGGCTGGCGGCCAGGTCGGGATCGATGCGCACGCGGATCTCCCCGTAGCTGAACTCGTCCTCGGGCGTGATGTCGATCTCGTCCTCCTCGACGCCCTCGCCGTCGAGGGCCCGCACAAGGTCGCGACGGGTGTCGTCGTCGATCTCTGCGCTGTCGCCCAACTCCGAGGAGCTCGGAGTGATGACGATGAAGACCTCGTCGGCGTCGAGCTCGACGCTGGCTTCGGCGGCGACGGTGACACCCTCTCGCGTCTCGGGTTGCGACGCGACGTCGGTGAGGGTGGGGTCGACGAACGACGAGAAGCCCGACCGGGTCTTGACCTTGCCGTTCTTTGCCGACCTCGACTCGCCGCCTTCGTCGTTGTCACACGCCGCGGCCACGAGCCCGAGGGCCAGAACTGCCGCCATCCACCGCCGACCGTGAGCCATGGTCCGGTCCTCTCTGTCTGGTTTGAGGCATCTTCCCACGGATGAGACGCACGGGAGTCCGTGCCGGTTCCGCGCCGGGGGTGCCGCTGAGTGGATTCGTGGAGATCCGGGTAGCCTCCGGCCACGCACCGCCGACCTGATCCGGAGGGCAAGATGTCTGAACGAACGAGCTACGCACCCGGCACGCCGTGCTGGATCGACATCGGCACCGACGTCGAAGCCGCCAAGGCCTTCTACGGAGGGCTCTTTGGGTGGGAGTTCACCGCCGCCGGCCCGCCCGAGGAGACGGGTGGGTATGGCATGTTCGCCAAGAACGGCAAGACGGTGGCCGGTGTCGGCCCCCAGCAGAGCCCGGGCCCCCCGTTCTGGACGACCTACGTGGCGGTCGCGGATGCCGACGCCACTGCGATCACCGTCAAGGAGAACGGCGGTCAGGAGATCGTGGCGCCCATGGACGTCATGACCGCCGGGCGCATGGCGGTGTTCCAGGACCCGGAGGGGGCTTTCTTCTCCGTGTGGCAACTGGCCGACCACCGGGGCGCCGAGCTTGTGAACGAGCCCGGCGCGTGGTCGTGGAACGAGCTGAACACCCGGAACCTGGACGCGGCCAAGAGTTTCTACTCCGCGGTCTTCGGCTGGGAGTGCGTCACCCAAGACATGGGCGGCGGGATGAGCTACACGGAGGTCAAGCTCGACGGGAACTCTGTTGCCGGGATGATGGACATGCCCGCCCAGGTCCCCGAGATGGTGCCAGCCCACTGGCTCGTCTACATCACCGTCGAGGATCCGGATGCCACGGCGGCCAAGGCCCATGAGCTTGGCGGGGCGGTCATGATGCCCCCCATGGACATCCCGCCAGGGCGCTTCGCCGTCCTCGCCGACGACCGGGGCGCCGCCTTCGCCGTCATCCGGATGAACGAGCCCCAGCCGTAGGGAGACTCCGTTCTTGGGTTCTTTGTTGCGGTGATCGCGCAACAAAGAACCCAAGATTGCTCAGGGGCCGAACAGGCCTGACGCGTCTCCTCTGCGGATCGCTTCCGCAAGGTCGCGGACGCGGTTCATGGACGCCCGCATGAGAGCGGAGCCGAACGACACCCGGGCGATGCCCAGCTCAGCGAGCCGGAGGAGCGGCGGCGAGCCCGCGTGCATGTAGACGTTGACGGGAGCGCCGGCTCCCTCCACCAGCGTCGTGATGTCGGCCTCGGCGGAGATGCCGATGGGGAAGACGCAGTCGGCGCCGGCGTCCACATAGGCCCGAGCCCGCTCAAGGGCCAGGGCGGCCCGTTCTGCGGGCTCCCCGACCTGACGCACGTACACGTCGATCCGGGCGTTGATCACGAGGTCGGTCCCTTGGTCGAGGCAGGCTGCTCGCAACCCGGCGATCCGCTCCGCCTGCGCGTCGAGGTCGACGAGCACGCCGCTGCCGCGATGATCACTGTCCTCGAAGTTGCATCCCGACGCGCCAGCGCCAACGAGGAGGCGCACGATCTCGTCGGCGGCGAGGCCGTAGCCCCCCTCGAAGTCGGCGGTGACCGGCACGTCCGCCGCCGAGATGATGCGAGCGATCGCCGCCACCATCTCGCCGACTGGGGCGGCCTCGCCGTCGTCGAATCCGAGCGACCGGGCGACACCGGCACTCGTGGTGGCGACCACAGGAAAGCCCGCCTCGACGACGGCCCGGGCGCTCGCCGCGTCCCACGCGTTGGGGAGCACAAGCGGCGTCCCGGGAACATGAAGGGCCCGGAGGGCGGCCGGGTCACGCATCGCCGGGCTCCCATGGTTCGTTGAAGACGCAGCGGGTGCCGCCGCTCTCCATCTCCACCACGCATCGGTTGCAGGGGACGCACGTCGCGGCGTTCGCCGTCCGGGCTCGGAAGCGGTGCACCAGGTCAGGTTCGCGCAGGAGCGCGCGGGCCATGGCGACAAATTCGAAGCCGTCTTCCAGGGCGCCGGCCACGGTCTCCATCTTCGTGATCCCGCCGAGCAGGATGAGGGGGATGCTGACGGCGGCTCGGACGGCGCGAGCCTGAGGCAAGAAGAAGGCTTCCTCGAACGGGTAGGCACGCATGATGCGACGACCCGCGACTCGCAGGCCCAGCCGCCGAAGCGCCGATCGCTCCCGGGCGATCAGGTCGCCAAGGGGGGTTTCACCGCGCATCAGGAACATGGGGTTGCGGCTGGTGAAGCCCCCGGTCAGCTCGAGGGCGTCGACCGTCCCGTCGGCCTCGAGCAGGCGCGCCACCTCGATCCCATCGTCGAGCGTGAGCCCGCCCCGGAACCCGTCGAGCATGTTCAGCTTGGCCGTGACGGCTCGCCCGGCTCCGGCGACCCGGCGCACGACGTCCAGCACCCGCCTCGGGAAGCGGGCGCGCCGCTCGATGTCGCCTCCCCATTCGTCGGTTCGCCGGTTCGACCACGGCGAGAGGAACTGGCTCAGCAGGTAGCCGTGGCCGAGGTGGACCTCCACGGCGTCGAAGCCGGCTTCGACGGCGAGTCTGGTGGCGGCGGCGTAGTCGTCGAGGAGACGGTCGAAGTCATCGGCCTCCATGGGCCGAGAGAAGGTGAGCCCGTTGGGGGCAAACGTCCGGGACGGCGACATGGGCTTGGCCCCGGTGGCCCGCGGGCTGGCGAAGAATCCGGCGTGCCCGAGTTGGATCGCGGCGGCGGCGCCTTGGTGGTGGACGGCGTCCGTGAGGCCCCTCAGTCCGTCGCGGGCCTCCGGGCGCATCCAGATCTGGTCGCGATAGGTACGGCCGTCCGGGGAAACGGAGCAGTACGCAACCGTCGTCATCCCGGCGCCGCCGGCCGCGACCCGACGGTGAAACTCGACGAGCCGGTCCGAGACGAGGCCTTCCGGGGCCATGCCTTCGAACGTCGCCGATTTGATGAATCGGTTGCGGAGAGCGATCGGGCCGAGCCGTGCGCTCTCGAACGGGTTCAGCTCCACTCGATGTGCGCCTGGATCTCCGACTGGTCGTCGCTCATCCAGCCCTTCGAACTGGCATAGGCGACCATGGCGTCGAAGCCGTAGTCCCAGCCGTCGCCCACACGTCCCTCGGCCATGGCTCTCACGGCGTCGACCCGGATGAAGGCCGTGTCTCGGTCGACCATGCGCCCGACGTGCGCCAGCGCCTGCATGACCTGGTTCTCGGTGCCTTGCTCGACGACGACCTTGAAGCCGTTGAAGTCTTCGGGCTCGTCGAGCCGGACGGCGTCGCCTTCAATCGTCACGACCAAGGTTCCCCTCCTCCCTCACCACGGCATCACGGTCCCTCCGTTGGGACGCAGGATCTGCCCGGTCATGAACCGGGAGGCGTCGGAGGCGAGATAGAGGATGGCAGCGGCGATGTCCTCGGGTTCGCCGCTCATCCCGAGCGGCGACTGCTTGGCGACGGCGGCGAGGAAGGACTCCCGCGTTGTGTCGTCGACCACGCCGTCGTCCGACGTGAACCAGCGTCCGGTCATGGCCGTTTCCACGAAGCCGGGAGCCACGGCGTTGACGCGGATCCCGTGCTTCCCGGCTTCGACGGCTGCTGTTCGGGTCAGCATGGCGACGCCAGCCTTCGAGATGGCGTAGGCCCCGTACCCGGCGGCGGGCATGTCGATGGCGGCCGAGGTCACGTTCACGATGCTGCCGCCCGTGCCCTGATCGCGCATCGCTCGGATGGCCGCCTGGGTGCCGAAGAGGACGCCCTTCAGGTTGACGGCCAGTACGGCGTCGAGATCATCCTCGGCGAGGTCGACCAGCTCGGCGGTTCGCATGATCCCGGCCACGTTGACCATCACGTCGATCCGCGTGTGGGCCGCCACGGTTTCGGCCACGAGGGCCTCGACCTGTTCCCGCTTCGACACGTCGATCGAGGGGTTCGATGTGAGGTCAGCGCCGACGACCGTGGCCCCCGCTTCCGCCAGCAACTGGGCGGTGGCCTTGCCGATCCCTGAAGCGAAGCCGGTCACGATGGCGACACGTTCGTCGAGGCGGAAACCAAGCGGGAGTGCGGTCGGACCGGTCATGAAGCGGTCATTGTGGCCGAGGGAGAGCGTGGTTAGCGTCCTCGGAATGGCTGCGGAGGCGGTCGCGGGAACGCGGCCGACCGGTCGATTGGTGCTGGCCCTGCTGATCGGGGCCGCCATCTCCGTCGGCCTTGGTGTCTACGGCCGCACCCACGATCCCACTGGCGAGGCCATCTTCACGCTCTTCTTCACCGGCACCATCAACTTGAAGGCGTGGTTCACGACGGCGGCGCTGACCCTCGTGGGGTTCCAGCTCGTGAGCGCGGCGCGCCTGTACGGAAAGATCTCCTGGCCCCGCCGGGTGCCGCCGTGGCTGGGCGATGCCCACCGCCTGTCGGGCACCCTCGCCTTCATCCTTACGCTGCCGGTGGCGTATCACTGCCTGTGGTCCCTCGGGTTCGAATCGGACGCCGAGATGACCCGCCGCTTCGTCCACTCGCTCTTCGGGTGCTTCTTCTACGGGGTCTTCGCCGTGAAGGTGCTGGCCGTCCGGGCCCGATCGCTTCCCGACTGGGTGCTCCCGGTGGTCGGTGGGGCGACGTTCACCACGCTCGTCGCCCTCTGGTACTCGAGCGCCCTGTGGTTCTTCCGCCAGCAGGGCTTCCCCAGCTTCTGATGTTCAAACGCATCGTCAGGGCGGTCGAGGTGGTGGCGCTGCTCCTGGCGGGCGTGTTCGTGGTCCTGCTCTTCGCCAATGAGCCCGGTTCCAAAGAGGGGGATCCCGGCGCGGCGGCGAGCCCGGGTCAAACCCTGCCGGTGATCGTCGACCCCGCAGCGCTTTTTGCCCAGCACTGCTCCGGCTGCCACGGGGACGAGGGGCAGGGGGGCTTCGGGCCCCGGCTGGCGGGCGGGGCAGTCAAGACGTCGTACCCGAACGAGGCGGACCAGGTGAAGTTCGTGACCGACGGCTTCGGGCCCATGCCCGCCTTCGGTGAGCGCCTGAGCGAGGCCGAGATCGAGGCCGTCGTGGCCTACACCCGCGAAGAGCTGTAGGTCACCGCCGCCGTTACGTCGTCACGCGGCCGCCTCCGGCGCGTGCCCGCGGATCGAGGCGGTGACCCGCGCGCAGGCGTCCCGCAACGCCTGGCCGCACTCCTCAACCCGGAGGCCGCTGACCCGGCCCCGGAAGCCGAACAGCGAGAGGGCCAGGACGACCTCGCCGTCGGCCCCGAAGACCGGCGCCACCACGTGGTTCACGAAATAGGAGGCCTCGGGCTGGAGGTCGACGAGCACGTACTCGTCGTGCCCGAGGTCGTCAACGAGCGACTCGACCACGTCGCGGACGCGGGCCGCCCGCTCGTCGCCGGCAAGCTGGGCGAGGGCGCGGCCGAGGGTGGCCCTCGGGTCGGCCTCCAGGCCGACCACGAACCCGCGCTCGCGGGCGGCCGCTACCGCGGCCCGGTACCGGGCCAGCTCTTCTTCCGGCGTGGTGCGCCCGGCGAGGGCGAGCCAGCGCTCGATCTCCTCGTCGGGCGCCCACGCCATGAAGACGGTCCCGAGGGGCGGGACCAGTGGCAGGCGCCGACCGATCTGAACGACGTCGTCGAGGTTGCGCAGACCAAGGCTCCCGGGTACGCCGCTGCGGGCCACGATCACCATCTCGTCGCCGACGGTGGTGGTGGCGAGACATTCGAGCTCGAAGCGCTCGGCGAGGGTGCGCATCTCGTCGCGGGCGAAGTCGACGGCGGGGGACGAACCGGAGGCGGCCGTCCCCAGGCCGATGAGGGCCGGCCCTAGCGTGTAGGTCAGGCGGCTGGGGTGGCGCAGCACGTAGCCGGCGTCGGCCAGGGTGTTGAGGAGCGAGTGGGCGGTGGCCTTGTTGAGCTCCACGTGGCGAGCCAGCTCCGACAGCGTGAACCCCTCGTCGGGGTGGGCGGCGAGGAAGTTGAGGACCGCCACCACCCGCTCGACGGCCGGCGAGGGGCGAGCCATCAGGCCGAGATCGCCGCTTCGAGCGCCGCCCCCATGACGGCGGCGATGGCGGCGTGGCCGGAGTCGTCGGGGTGGATGCCGTCGAGGAGCATCAATTCATCGAGGACATCGAATCCGCCGAGGAGGATGAGTCGGTCGTCCCCGACGGCGATCCGGTCGCCCACGGCGGCTTCCATGGCCTTCCGAAGGTCGGCGAGGGTCACCCCGAGCGCGTTCGGCGTGTCTTCGGCGTCGGGGCGGAGCAGCGGGCTCATCACCACGATCGGCGTCTCGGGCCGTCGCGCCCGGACGACGTCGAGGAGAGCGTCGAGGTTGGCCCGCATCATGTCGGTGGAGTGGGGGACCACGCTCCAGCAGTTGGTGCCGCACGTGATCGAGTACGCGTCGGCGTCCCGGGAGGCCAGATGCTCGGCCGAGGCCAACTCGCCCCGGGCCGACCCGGCGTATCCCATGTTCACGAGCAGGTCGAGGCCGTGGCGGCGGCCCGTCACCGCGGCCCAGCCGTGCGGCGGCGCCGACGCCATCCACCCCTCGAGGATGGAGTCGCCGTAGGCGACCCACGACGGGCGCGCCGGGCGGGGTTCGATGCCCCCTCCGACGGGCTGGACCGAGAGCACCGTCGGGCGCATGATCTCGGGGAGGTAGATGACCCCGGCCTCGATGAGGCCGCCGGTGGCGAGCTGCACGATCCCCTCGCCGACGACGGCGGGCTCCTCGGCGACCAGGCCTTCGTCGTCCCAGAGCTGGAACGTGAGCCCGCCGCCCGCGCCCCGGAAGCCGGCGTCGGCCGTCTCGGCGCGGTACTGGATCGAGATCACCTCGGCGTCGCCCGCGAACTCCAGCCGCACGCCGGCCGGGATGCAGGCCTGCGCCCACGTGTCGCGGGGGAGGCGAGCGTCGTCACGGGCCCGCGGGTAGGGGACACCCTCGGTGGGTCGGAAGGCGGCCCCCCGGAGGAACGGCTCCGGCTGTTCGGGCCTGCCCGCCGGCGGCGTCACAGGCCCATGGGGTAGGGGAACTTCGATCCCACCCCGCCGTCGACGACGATGGTGTGCCCCGTGATGTAGCCGGCGAGGTCGCTGGACAGGAAGAGGGCGGCGGCGGCGATGTCCTTCGGTTCGGCCACACGGCGCAAGGGGGAGTTCTCCGACTGCATCGTCCGGCCTTCTTCGCCGAGGAACTGGCTGATGCGGGGGGTCCAGACCACTCCGGGGGCCACGGCGTTGACCCGCACCCCTTCGGGCCCCAGCTCGACCGCCATCGACCGAACGAGCGACATGAGCCCCGCCTTGGCGGCGCCGTAGGGAGAGTGCAAGGGCGCCGAGGTGATGCCGCTGACGGAGGCGATGTACACGATCGATCCGGCCCCAGCGTCCGCCATCACCCGCCCAGCGGCCTGGCCGAAGAAGAAGGCGTGGCGCAGGACGATGTCGAACGTCCAGTCCCACGTCTCGTCGGAGGTCTCGAGGAACGGCTCGTAGCGGGCCATCCCGATGATGTCGACCAGCCCGTCGACGTGGCCGAGCTGGCGCTGCGCCTCGGCGACGCTCTCCTCCACCTCGTCCCGCTTGGTGGCGTCGATGACGTGGGGGATCCCGCCGACCTCCTCGGCGATCTCCTTGGCCAGGTCTTCGACGGCGTCGATGCAGAAGACCCGCGCCCCCGCCTGAGCGAGGGCGTGGGTCGTCTGGCGCCCGATCCCCTGTCCCGCCCCCACGACCACGAAGCCCTTCCCGGCGAGGGAGAGCTGGTCGGGGTACGAGGGGACGGGGGAGGAGTCGGTGCTGGTCACCGGGCGCGATCCCTTATGCCTTTGCTGCGGCCCTGGCGGCCTTGGCGGCTTCGTGGGCGTCCACCGCCGCCTGGGCGCCGGCCGTCAGCTCGTCGTAGCGGGGGCCCGTGTGGATCTCGGGGTCGGGCCCGTGGATCTCGACCCGGTGACCCCGCTTCTCCAACTCGGGGACGATCTCCTTGCCCAGCAGCTCGATGGAGCCCATGACCGCCTCGTGGGAGAGGTGACCGAAGCTCTGGTAGCAGATGAGCTGGTCGACGCCGATCGACTCGTAGTGGAGGATCTTCTCCATGGCCTGGTCGGGGTCGCCCACGATGATCATGTCCTGGTCGTTGAACGCCCGGGGGTCGAAGTCGCCGTCGGCGTGCTGCTTGAGGAACGGGAAGTAGGCGTCCTGCTGGTCTTGCGGCAGGTGGGAGAACTCCCACTCCAGGGTGAACTGGGCCAGGTTGTGGTACCACCACCACACGGATTCCCAGACGTCGTTCTCTTCGGCCTGGTCCATGGTCGGGGCGACGTGGGCCAGCGTGTAGGCGGCGACCCGGTCGTTGTGGACCCGGGTGATCGGCTGGGCGGTCTCTTGCGCCTTCCGATAGCCGGCGATGGTCTTGGCCATGCTCGAGACGGGCTGGAGAATGGCAAAGGAGAGGAGCCCCATCCCCAGGCTCCCGGCCAGCTCTGATGAACCCGACGACGTGGCCGCCATCCACGGTGCCGGGTGCGGGTCCTGCACCGGCTTGGGCGTGACCATCCGCTTGGGGAACTCGAGGTACTCGGAGTGCTCCTCGTAGTACTCCGACTCCCACATGCCCACCACCGACTTAATGGCAGCCTGGGCCTTGTCCTTCGACTTCTCGATGTCGACGCCGAAGGCCATCTGCTCCATGGGGGTCGAGCGGCCCGTGCCCCACTCGACCCTTCCGCCCGACAGCACGTCGACCACGGCCACCTTCTCGGCCACGCGCATTGGGGGCGTGAACTCGTGAGGCATGAGAGTGACGCCGAAGCCGAGGCGGATCTGCTCGGTGATCTGGCTGAAGGCGCCGTGCACGACCTCGGGGGAGGGGCAGTGGGAGCGGCCCTCGCGGAAGTGGTGCTCCACGAGCCACACGCAGTTGAAGCCGACCTCGTCGGCGAGGCGCACCTGCTCGAGGGTGCGCTTGTAGGCGGCCTGCTCGGCCTCCCGCTGCCCGTTGGGGTGGGGCTTCCCCCACGGCTTGGGGGCGTCGATCTCGTACATGATGTCGAGCTTCACGGGGGCGGCCTCCTCGACGGCAGGTGTGTGGTTGT
>JACPCJ010000141.1 GCA_016179865.1 Actinomycetota bacterium
TGCTGGGGCTCGAGGTGGTCCATTTCACCGAAGGGACCTCCGAGGTCCGCCTCCGGTGGCAGGAGGCGCTGGGCAACCTGAGCGGGTCGGTCCACGGCGGAGCCCTCATGGCTCTGGGGGACGTCGGGACCGCCTTCGCCATCTTCTCCCTCCTGCCGGCCCGCACGACCCTGGTCACGGTGAACCTCACCATGTCCTTCCTGGCCGCGAGCCGGGGAACGGACCTGATCTGCCGGGGCCGGGCGGTCCGGGTGGGGCGGCGGATCGCGACCGGGGAGGCCCGGATCGAGGACGGAGGGGGGACCCTCGTCGCCACCTGCCTGGGGACCTTCCTGGTGCGGGACGGGGAGCGGCCGGGGCGGATCCAGGACTGAGGGGGCAGAGCGCGCCGCGCGCGGGCAGGGGCCCGGTCAGTCTCCGGTTGAGCGCTCGCGGTGCAGCAGCGCCTCGATCTTCTCCTCGAGCGCCTCGATCCGGCTCTCGAGGGACACGACCAGCTCGGCTACATCAGCCACCTGCCGGCGGGAGGGGAGGTTGAGGGCCCGGAGGTACTCCTCGCCGACCTCGGCCATCTGCTTGCGCACGGGCCCCACCGCGCTCAGGTGCTGGTCGAGGTGCTTCCCCAGCGCGGCCGCGAAGGCCTCGGTCCCCATCGCCTGGGTCAGGACCTTGGACCAGCCCTCGATCCACTCGTCCTGAAACCTCTTCCACTCCTGGAGGAGGTCCGGGCTCGCCCCCTGGCCGAGGAGCCTGGACCAGGCCTCCATCCCCTGATCGAAGAACGGGCGCCAGAACTGGTAGACGTCCGGCCGCTGGCCCTGGCCGAGCATCTTGGCCCAGGTCTCGGCCCGCTTGGCCGGGGAATCCCTCCACATCCGGTAGATCTCTTCGGGGGTTTGGCTCGGGCTCATCGCCGTCTCCTAGTGCCGGGCCAAGTCATCCGGCCCAATCCTGACAGACCGCTCTGCCGCGGGTCCTGTCGCCGGCGTGCCCCACTCGCGGCCGGGCTTCGTCACCCGCTCAGCCCCTCCCGCAATGCGCTGCATTGCGGCAGGAGGCCGA
>JACPCJ010000070.1 GCA_016179865.1 Actinomycetota bacterium
GACTGAGCGCCCGCCTCGCTCGGCGCGCCGGACGCACCATCGGCGTCGGCCCCAACAACCATCGGACCGAAGGCCATACCAACGGCCGCGGCCACCACGGTGAGGTACTGCGCCACGGCCGCCGTCAGTGGTTCGACGGGAATCCGGTCGCCTCCGGCGCGGCGCAAGACACCGTCGACTCGGAGGCGGAGCCAGATCGCTGCCCCGAAGATCCCATTCCCCATCGTCTTGAGTTCCTCGCGCAGCCGACGCCGGGCACGGGCCAACACCGCACGCGCGCTCTCGCCCGAGACCCCGTGCCGCTCGCCCACCTCGTCGTACGCCATGCCCACGATGTCGCGGAGGTACAGCACGTCGCGGTGGCGGTCGCTCAGCGCGCCGAGGGCCTCCCGTACGGCGGCGCACTCCTCGGCGCGCTCGATGTTGCGGAGGGGATCCGAAGCCTCGGCCCCGTCGGATTCCTCGGCCCAGGCCGGAAGGTCGTCGGAGGTCACCACCCGGCGCCGGGCGCGGTGGGTGTCGACGCAGAGGTTGCGGGCGACGCGGTACAGCCACGGGCCGATTTCTTCGCGTTCCCGGAGCTGAGGAAGGTTGCACCATGCCCGGGCGAAGGTCTCCTGCACCACGTCCTCGGCCGTCGCCGCATCGCCGGTCAGCCGGATCGAGTACGAGCGCAGTTCGTCGCGGTGACGCGCGAACCAGGCGTCGAACAACGCCTCGTCGCTGGTCGGTTTCGCCGCCGGGCGTACGGCGGTTCGCGCCATCCGTGCTCCCCTCCGGATTCGGTCTTGCGCGAACGCGGGAAATACGTCTAAAGAGTTCGCCACGCTGCGTGCGAAATCCTGCCCGCTTCGCGGGGTTCGTGCCAGCGGAGGCGCCCCCGGGCCGGTCGTAGGCTGCGGGGCGATGCGTGTACACCTGATCGACGGGACCTACGAGCTGTTCCGCCACTTCTTCGGTGTGCCCGCCCACACCAACGCCAGCGGTGAGGAGGTGGGGGCAACGCGGGGCGTTGTCGGGTCGGTGCTCTCCATGCTGGAAGAGGGCGCCACCCACGTCGGCGTGGCCACCGACCACGTCATCGAGTCGTTCCGAAACGACCTCTGGCCCGGCTACAAGACCGGGTCGGACGTGGACCCAGTGCTGTTGTCCCAATTCCCGCTCGTCGAGGACGCCCTCGGGGCGCTCGGGGTCCGGGTGTGGCCGATGGTCGAGCAGGAAGCCGACGACGCCCTCGCCGCCGCCGCCACCACTTGTGCAGCCGACGAGCGCGTCGAGGAGGTCGTCATCTGCACGCCCGACAAGGATCTCGCCCAGTGTGTGCGGGACGGGCCCACTTCCCGCTCTGGAGAGCCGCTCGGGCTCGGGTCGCGAATCGTGCAGCTCGACCGGCGGAAGGGGGTCCGCTTCGACGAGGCGGGGGTGCGGGCCCGGCTCGGGGTGCCACCGGCGTCGGTGCCCGACTGGCTGGCGCTGGTCGGCGACAGCGCCGACGGCTTTCCGGGTCTCCCGGGCTGGGGCGCCAAGACCGCCGCTGCGGTGCTCTCGCGGTACGGCCACCTGGAGGCGATCCCTCGAGACGCCGACGCCTGGGACGTGCCGGTACGCGGTGTCCCCCGACTCGTCGGCGTGCTCGACGAGGAGTGGGATCGGGCCCTCTTGTTCCGCGACCTCGCCACCCTCCGCATCGACGCCGACGTGGGCTCGGTCGACGACCTGGAGTGGCGGGGGCCCGCCGACGGCTTCGCCACCTGGGCGAGCCGCCTCGACGCCCCGGCACTCCTCGAGCGTGCAGAGCAGGCGGCGACGCGCCGGTCCCAATGAGCGTGGCCGCTTGACCGAAGGGTCAAGCGCGCAGGCAGCCCTGTAGGCTCGGCCCCATGAGCGACTTGAAGATCTACGACAAGCTGTACATCGACGGCGCCTGGGTCGACCCCGCCGGTTCCGGGTCCATCGACGTCATCAACTCCGCCACAGAAGAGGTGATGGGGCGGGTTCCGGAGGGGTCGGCGGACGACGTCAACCGGGCCGTCGCCGCCGCCAAGGCCGCCTTCCCCGACTGGAGTCAGACGCCGGTCGAGGAGCGCAAGAAGGCGCTGGTGCGGCTGTCGGAAGCGCTCGGCGCCCGCCAGGAAGAGATCGCCCAGACCATCGCTCGCGAGGTCGGGATGACCCTCAACCTGTCGCGGATCATCCAGGCCGGTCTGCCGATCGCAGAGATCGGCGGCTACGCCCAGGCCGCCGACGAGATCGTCTGGGAGGAGAAGATCAACAACTCCCTAGTGGTGAAGGAGCCGGTTGGGGTCGTCGGCTGCATCACGCCCTGGAACTACCCGCTGCTCCAGGTCACCCGCAAGGTCGCCCCCGCCCTCCTCGCCGGATGCACGGTGGTGGTGAAGCCCACCGAAGTCGCCCCCCTAAACGTCTTCATCCTGGCCGAGGCGGTCGACGAGATCGGGCTCCCCCCGGGGGTGTTCAACCTCGTGAGCGGCACCGGCCCGGTGGTGGGCGAAGCGCTCGCCGCCCATCCCGACGTCGACATGGTCCACTTCACCGGCTCCACCCGGGCCGGCAAGCGCGTGAGCGAACTCGCCGCTCAGCGGGTGGCGCGGGTGGCGCTCGAGCTGGGAGGTAAGTCGCCCAACGTCATCCTCGACGACGCCGACCTCGAGCGGGCGGTACGAGCCGGGGTCAACGGTTGCTTCCTCAACTCGGGCCAGACGTGCACCGCCCTCACCCGGATGCTGGTTCCGCGCGAGCGGCACGACGAGGCGGTCGAGATCGCGGTCCGGGTGGCCAGCGAGTTCAACGTGGGCGACCCACTCGACGACAACACCAAGCTCGGCCCACTGATCTCCGACACTCAACGCGATCGCGTCCGCTCCTACATCCAGAAGGGGATCGACGAAGGCGCCGACCTGGCGCTCGGAGGCCCGGAAGCCCCCGAGGGGCTCGACTCCGGCTACTTCGTGAAGCCCACGGTGTTCGCCAACGTACGCAACGACATGACCATCGCCCAAGAGGAGATCTTCGGGCCCGTCCTGTCGATCATCCCCTACGAGGACGAAGAGGACGCGGTGCGGATCGCCAACGACACCGTTTACGGGCTGGCGGCGGCCGTCTGGTCAGGAGACGACGACCGGGCCCAGCGCGTCGCCCGCCGCATCCGGAGTGGCCAGGTCGACGTCAACGGGGGCGGCTTCAACCCGATGGCGCCCTTCGGGGGCTTCAAGCAGTCCGGCCACGGACGCGAACTCGGCCGGTACGGCCTCGAAGAGTTCCTGGAAACCAAGTCCCTCCAGCTCTGACCCTCCCGATCAATCCCGGCGTACGACAGCCCGGCGTGAGGAAACGATGAGGCGTCGCGAGTGCGCCCTCTGACACGCTGTGGCCATGGGGGATCTCGCGCACGACACTGCCGTCACGCCCACGGGCGAGGGAACGTTCACCGCCGAGCTCAGTGACGACTGGGAGATCTGGGGGCCGATGGGCGGCTACGTGGCGGCGGTCGCGCTCCGGGCGGCAGGTGCCGAGACGCCCCACGCGCGTCCAGCCGCCTTCTCGTGCCACTTCTTGCGCGTCGCCGGCTTCGGCACCGTCGACGTGCGGGTGGAGACGCGAAAGGCTGGGCGTACGGCGACCTCGCAGCGCGTCGAGCTCCTCCAAGACGGCAAGCCGGTTCTCGACGCCATGGTCTGGAGCGTCGGCGACGTCGAGGGCCTAGAGCACGACGAGACGGTGCCGCCTGACGTGCCCGGGCCCGACCGGCTCGCCAACATCCGCGAGCTCCTTCCGCCCGATGCCGAGCCGCCGTTCCCCTTCTGGAACAACTTCGAAGCGAAGCCGATCGACTTCGAGAAGGAGTGGCCGCCCGACGGTCCCCGCGAGGCCCGGTGGCGAGAGTGGCTGCGCTTCCTGCCGACCGCGACCTTCGAAGACCCCTGGATCGACGGCGCCCGGTGCGTGATCCTCACCGACCTCCCGAGCTGGCCGTCGGCGCATCGCCCCCACGCCTGGCAGGAACCGCCATACACGGCACCCACCCTCGATCTCAACGTCGCCTTCCACCAGCCGACCGCCGGCCACGAGTGGCTGCTGTGCGACGGCGCCGCGCCGCTCTCGACGGCGGGACTGTTCGGGTGGAGGGCCCGGGTGTGGTCACCCGGAGGGCGATTGCACGCTTCTGGCGGTGGCCAGTGCGTCTTCCGGCGGATGCCCAGCTGACGAAACGGGCGGCCCGTTGGGCCGCCCGTTTCGCGGAGTCCCCCGATGCATTCGCGGGACGGCTTCAGAACGTCAGGAGTATCCCGAGCGCGTCGTTCTCACGTCGTCGGGATGGAACAGCGCCGGAAGCACGGCGCCATCGGAGCGACGGCGCAGGCGGAGAAGCTGCTGCTCCTTTCGCCGCACGATCCCGGCGACCTCAAACCCGCTCGACCAGTGGTCGGGCTGGAACGAGGAACGCACTTCGACCGGCTCCGCCCGTCGCATGGCTCCCCCCTGCGGTCGTGGTCCTGCCTTTATACGACTTGAACAACGGGCTGCATAGCCCCAATCCCGCGAGCGCGTGTTCCACTGGCGCGACCGTTTCTCGCGCGCAGCGTGACATGGCGGATGGCACGGCGATAGAGCCGAACGAAGGGTTTCAGACCCCCTCGATGGGCCCCCCCGGGGCCCTCCCGGACGTACCACTCGTAGCCATAGACACCGGCGAAGGCGGCCGCCGACAGTGACATCGCCGAGGAGGTCTCGGGTACTTGGCTCGAATGGGCGGCGATCGCCCGGCGCTTGCGGTCGAGTACCGATCGCACGTCGACCGTGGTGGTCACGAACACGGTCGGGACCCCGACCGTGGGCATCGGGACGACGGCGTTTGGCGACCCCGCCGCCTCCCCCACGAGGTGCGTCTCGACGAAGTGCAGGTACTCGCGGTCGACGGTGGCCTGGTAGATGGTTGGGATGCCCAGGATCTCGGCCGCCCGAACCCCCACCCGGTGGACGTGGATGTGGTCGGGGTGCCCGTAGATGCCCCCGGCGTCGTAGACGACGATGGCGGCGGGAGCTTCGGGCTCGAGCACGCCCGCGAGGTGGTCGGCGGCCGCCTCCGCTTCCACGGCGGCGAAGGACTCGGGGGCGTCGTTGGCCGGATCTCCTGGCAGCCCCGAGTCGCGGTACCCGAGGAACACGCTGTGCGCCACCCCCAGGATGTCGGCCGCCACTCGCGACTCGCGGGCCCGCCGTTCCGCGAGGGTCTCCCCCGTCTCGAGGTCACCCCGGATCTCACCCATCTCCCCCGTGGTAGCGAAGACCACGACGACCCGCACCCCCTTCTGCGCCAGGAGGGCGATCGTGCCCCCCGTGAAGATGGCCTCGTCGTCGGGGTGGGCATGGAAGAAGACGACCGTCTCCGGCGGCACGCCCCGACGCTACGCGTTCCCCTCGGGCTGGTTGTCGACCCGACAGGCGGACGTCGCCCCCGGAAGGCGGTACCGGTACCTGGCCACCAGTCGGTACACGCCGGCGGCGAGCCAGCGAACCGGCGGCACGTCGATCACCACACCTACGACCCACCAGCCCGGGCCCGTGTGGCGCAGCGCGGCCGCCACCGCGCGATGGCCCCGCCGAAGCTTGTGCCCGTCGACCCAGTACGCCGCTGTCTCCACGTTCCGGAGGGTCAGCCCGAGGGCAGCCAGGTCGTCGATGCCCTGGAAGGGCACGACCTCCATCCCGCCGGGAAGCCGGCGCTCGACCCAGCGGGCCGAGGTGGTGCAGAAGCCGCAGTCCCCATCGAAGATCAGCACGCCTTCATGTTGGCCGACGCCAGGGTGAGATTCGAGCCCAATCCGACAGATGGCAAGACCTTCCAAGAAGAAATTTCGTCACGCTCGGGCGGCGACGGCGTTGAACCGGAGGTAGTGGCCGGGGCCGGGCCGTGAGCTCCCCCAAGGAACAGGCGTTGCGGCTCGGCTCGGTCACGACCTCACTTTTCCCTCCGGTCAGCGGCGGCCCTTCAGGCGTCCTCCGAATGCCAGCAGCAGGACCGAAGCGCCGACGAAGGCCACGAAGATCGACCACAGGCCGAAGTCGTCGATGCCCCGTTCGCCAGCAGCGTTGAACAGTGCTCCTCCGACAAGCGCGCCCAGCACCCCCACCAACATCGTGGGCAGACAGCCACCCGCCCGCCGGCCGGTGGCCATTCCGGCGAGTATCCCCGCGATCAGCCCAACAAGCACCCACGACACGAGTCCCATCGGCCGCGCACGCTAGCGGCCGCGGGCGTGCAGATGGAGTGCCCGGAGCGGCGATGCGCTACTGCGTGACCACTTGCCCCGCCGCGTTCTTGAGCAAGCTGCCGTGCGTGACGACGTGGAGAACTCGCTCGAGAAGCGATGTGGTGGGCCCGGGTGGGATCGAACCACCGACCGACGGATTATGAGTCCGCCGAAGGGCACGCCGTTGACCTGCACCGATGCCCCGATCATGCGCAGCGACCTGCCCTTTTGTGTCAGCCAGTGTCAGCGGGATGCGGCCTGATTCCGTTCTGAGACGGAATGGAGACGGAATGGAGACGGAATGGATTCAGCCGACTCGCACTCGGAACTGGGTCGTGTGGGTGCGACCGTTGGAGGTGCCAGTCACGGTGAAGCTGTGCTCGCCCGGCGGGGCGTCGGGAGGCAGATACGCCGTCACGTCGAACGGCGCCGTCCCATCGGGCGGAAGGCTGACCGAAGTGGGATACGTCGAGCAGTACCCGCCGGGCGGCCCGCCCGAACACGACAGGTTCACCGTGCCGGCGAAGCCACCCACCGAGTACAAGGTGCACGGGTTGTCTGAGGTGCTGGAGCCGGGACTCACGGTCGGCTGTCCGGCGCACGACAGGGAGAAGTCCGGAGTGATGATCGTGATCGACGCCCGTTGCCCGGGCTTCTTGCTCCGGAGGGTGAAGACCTCTCCCGTACCCCGCCCCTGTCCGCGGTAGCTGCTCGGCACATTGAACGTCACGACCGAGCTCGCCTCGCCTCCGGGGCCCATGCGCACGATCGATGGGTCCGCCGAGCAGGAACCCTCAAGGAGAAACCTGCACTTGACGTCGAACCACTCATCGCGGTCCGACTGGGAACGCACGCTGCAGCGCGTGCTCCCGGTCGATCCGGGCGGGATGGTGAGCGTTCCGTCACTGCACGACAGGGTGAATTCGGGATCGTAGGGTCCAGAGCCGGCCGACCCCCCCGACGGCGGTTTGGAGGGGGTGGTGGTCGTCGTGGCGGTCGCGGGTGAGGATGTGGTGGCTGTCGCCGAAGAGGTCGTCGTCGTCGCGCGCTTGGCCTTCGACGTCGTGGTCACCAGAGCCGTGGTAGTCGTCGTCGGAGCCTCCGTCGTGGTCGTCGGTGCGATCGTTGTCGTGGGGTTTCGTTCGACGGTGCTGGCAAGGACGCGCGTCCCCGGCTCCGGGTCGGAGGTGACCGCCGGAATCGAGACGATGCCGCCGACCAATGTCACGGCGATCACTCCTGCGACGGCCAGATGCCTCATGTGGCTCCCCCGCGCCGCGCCGCTCGAGTCTCCATGTCGACCGCCTTCATGCGCCCCCACCTAACGCCTCCCCTTGCCGGCCGGCCTTCCGCTCGTGACTCTGTGAACTTCGCCACCGGTCCGCGCGGGTCCTTTCTCGGGCCCCTCGACCAGACCCCCTCGATCGTGTGTGCGTTTCGACTCAGCCTCGTTCACCGGCTCGTCCACGTCCACATCGAGGAAGCGGCCGAGGGCCGGGTCGTAGGTGGTCTCAGGAAGGCTCGTCACGTGACTCCCTCCACACGTTTGACAGCTCGGCGTGCTAACTCCCGCAAGCTCTTGGGAGGTGGTAGCTCCAGCCCGTTCACCTGCACAACCAAGAAGCGAGTGCCAACTGCCGCCGCGATCAGGCCACCGACCGATTCCTCGTTCCGCACCTTGATCGTGCTCGTCCAGCCAACGGACGGCACGCCGAGGTCCGAAAGGTCGAGGAGCGTGATTTCACTCACCAATTGGCGGTCTCCCGTGTTCGTCAGCGAGTCATAGGAACGACAGCCCGGACGCGCATCGCTCTGAAAGGCGGCCAGCGCCTCGTCGTGGGCAGCGCTGCGGGGGGCCACGAATTCGAACACCACGAGCTTCTCAGACGTGAATGCGCGTCCGATCGCGCCTGGGAACTGGAGGTCGGGGGCGACGCCGCCGCATGGGCCCCTCGGGTCCGGGTTCTCGAAAATCGGAACGTCGTCAATTTCTGTCGCCCTCGCGCCTTCGAAGCCTTCGAGCCGAGCAACATCGTCTTCAGTGAGAAGCACGGTCTCGTCACGGCGGCCTGGTTCGGCGGCGGTGATCCGTGGCGTCTGCGATTGGACCGGATCGCCAGCATCGCACGCCAGGCCGACCACACCGATCACGGCCGCGGCGACGACAAGAGCGATCCGTCTAAAGGTCAAGCGGACGGGGAGCGTCAGTGAAGCTCCCCTGCGCCGCGCTGACGGCGCCACGCAGGCTTGCCCGACGGCTGCCACGTGCCAGTTTGCAGCCGTCGGAGGAGGTCGTCCGCTCGGGTTCGCGCTTCCTGCTCGGTGTCGAAGCGCTCCCGAACTAGTGGCCAGGAAGCGTCGCTCGATCCCACGGTCACCCACCAGTCCTCGCGACCGGCGATGAGGTTCCAGGTGCGCCATGGCCCGTGACTCCAGAATGTCGGCCGCGGCGCCGGCTCAACTCGGACTTCGTAGTCACCGTCAGTCCTCGGTGACCTTACGATCCGCACCACCGCGCGTTCCCGATGGTTTCTAGCCACCTGACGTCCTGCAGTACGTGTCGTCGTAGGAGACGTTTGCAGCAATCCCACCGCCGTACCCAAAGGTCCACCCCGCTTCGAGGTCACGGGGTCCGCCCGTTGTGACGTAGGGCCCACGCCCACCAGCAGTTACGTTCTGACAGGCGCGCTGCGGGTATTCCTGACTTGCGAGTCCGATGCTGAACCCACCCCCAAACGAGAAACCCGCTCCCCTCTGGATGTAGACGTTTCCGCCCTGAGCGCCAAAGGTCACACAGCCGCCGAAACAGCCTCCTGCCGACACGTCCACATGACGGACGACCCGCGGGGTCATGATCGGACCCGACAGGATGGGACCACCGACGCCACCCGACCCTGACCTGGACCCTCCGGAAGACCGAGTAATGGGGCTCGTCACCGCATCTACCGCCTTCTTCGCAGCCGCAGCGACGGCGTGCTTCGCGTTGTGCAGTCGGCAGCTCGGAGCGATTCCCTTGCACTTCTTCTTGTGCGTCCCGGTGAGGTCGAAGTCGTTGACGGGGTCGTTCACATAGGCGTAGTCGTTAGCAGTTCCACCCTCAATAATGTCCACACTGGTGAAGCGGCCGAGGGCCGCGTCGTACAGCGCGCTAGTCGCCAGAGCCTCTAGGAGTGTCATCAGTACGATGCAGCGCTAGCCAAAGGCTTACTCCGGATAGAAGGGCAAAGCAGATACTGACCGTCGCCCAGCCCAGCCGGTTCGATCGAACCTGCCAAGCGGCGGTCAGCAACCAGAAGGCAGTCGCGGGGCCGAAGACGAGACGGCTCGCCAAGCGATTCTCCCCGCGCAGGAATCGCTCGATGACTGGTCCCGTGGGTTTCATATGCCGCCTCCTCGCTCCTGCCCGCTGACTTGTGGTTGTGGCGTCGCTCCGCACCTACCACCCTCATTCAGCGCTGGTGGTCATTCCACGAGGGGAACACCGACCCCGGCCCCGCCGAGGATGCACCCAGCCCCGGCGGCGACAGCCGTTCCGAGCGGGCCCAGCCATCTCATCGCGATCGCCCCAACCTCGGCTCCCGTCGACAGGCACGCGGTGAAGACGGCAAAGGACTTGGCGATCGCGGTCGCGAACCTCTCGCTGTTGATGAAGTTGCCGATGTTTGCCAACCCGTTGACGCTGAAGTTTCGGCCAGCCCAGCCTCCCGTGGCCTGCGCCGCTCTGACCACTGGCCGGGCCGCAGCACGGGCGCTCCCTGTCACGGCGTTCTTCGCCGTGTTGACGGCTCGGCCGACACTGTGCTTGGCGTTGTGGGCGTTGCAGCCCAGGTCCCACCGCCTGCACTTCTTCTTGTGCGTCCCGCTCAGGTCGAACTCGTTCACGGGGTCGTCCACGTACGCGTAGTCGTTGGCCGTGCCGCCCTCCACGGGGTTCACACCGGTGAAGCGGCCGAGTGCGGGGCCGTAGTGGGTCATGACCGAAACGCCTCGACGGTCGCCAGAACAAGAAACAGGACTCCGGTCGCAAGAATGCAAAGTGCGATTGCCTTCGTGAAGCGAGCGACCCAGTCGATCGGCATCCTCCACATGCGCGCCCAGGTCTCCATGGGAAGCCGCCCGCGGAATGCAAGGATCAGGAGTGATGCTCCGAGGGCAAGCATTGCAATCGCCGTCGTCATGTATTCGGAGATGGCGCTCGCGGTCAAAAGCCCCACCAGTAGGTAGGCCCGAACCAAGGCCCTCGAACACCAAACCCGCCACTAACCGAGCCTGACTTCTCGCCCTCGATCTTGCCTCCCCACGACGCTGAACCGCAGAGGCGCCCCCACCCCGTGCAGTAACCGCCTCCAACCGTCGCGCTGAAACCGCGTTCAACGGAGGTATCCGAGTAGAGGGCATTCGCGCCCGGTGACGAGCAGCAAAAAGAGACACCAATACCAGTGCGATCTCCGAAGGACACCGACAAGCTTCCAACGAAGCTCACCGTAAGAGTCACGCTGCCGCCACCGCCCGCGCGTGGCGCTGGCGGCGGAGCAAATGTCGCTCTGTCCTGGTTGACCATCGCCACTTGTGACCTCGACGGAGGCGTGGCGGAGCTGATCTCCGGCTTTCCTCGACCGCCGCCTCGGCCGCCGCCTCGGCCGCCGCCTCGGCCGCCACACAACCGCTTGTACTTCCTTGGGCAGCCCCACATGCCGTCCAGGTCGAACGAGTTCACCGGATCGGTCACGTACGCGTAGTCGTTGGCGGTCCCGCCCTCCACGGGATCCACTTCGAGGAATCGGCCGAGCGCGGGGTCGTAGAGGCGCACCCCCATCCGCACGAGCCCGAGGTCCCCACCCACCGAATACCGCTGGTGGTCGCCGAGGAAGCCGAGGCGGCCCGCGGGCGTGGGACCGACGCCCCACTCGTCGGCGAGGGGCACGGGCGTGAACGTCCCGTCGGCGGCTACGGTCCCCACCACGTCGCCCTCGGCGTTGGCGATGGGATAGGTGACGGTGCCGTCCTTCACAATGGCCAGGATGCCAGACGCGCCACCGAGGTACGTGGTCAGAGACGACCCGCGCATCTCGTAGACCGGGGAGTCCGAGGCCCCGGCGTAGCCGAAGGTGACGTCCTCCTCCACGGCGCCGGTCACGGAGTGCTTCACGACCCGCCGCAGCACCCGGCCCGAGGGGGCCAGGGTCTCCTCGACCCGCCGTCTCCCGTCGTCCACGACGGTGGCGTGGTCCCACACGTCGTATGTGATGCGTTCCCGGCGCGGGATGGAGGGGGCGGAGCCCGAGACGGTCGCCGTCCCCGCCCCGCTCTCGGGGGTGACGACGAGGGTGTAGCCGCCCGTTCCCACCTGGGCGGCCAGGTGGAGTGGTCGCCCGGTGGACTCCTGGGCCACCACGTCGCCCGAGGAGTTCTTGAGCTGAACTCGCACCGCCCCATACCGGCGCTCCGGCGCGGTGACGGCGGCCGAGAAGGCGGGGGCCTCCAGCTCGGCATCGGTGTTCACGACCTCCAGCGTGTACTCGCCCGCCCCGGCAGCGTGGTGCTCGAAGGCGAGCGAGCCGTCGTCGTCAGTGACCTCGGCGACGACCGCCCCCGAGGGGTCCTTCAGGCGTGCCGTCACCGGGGTCAGGGCCAGCGTGGGATAGGTGACTTCCAGGTCGTAGCCCGAGGTCTCGAAGTTCCGGGAAGACACCCGCATGGTGTGCTCGCCCGTCCCCGAGGCGGGCACGGTGGCGTCCACCTGCTCGGGGCGGGAGGCACCTTCGGTCTCGCCCATCGTCTGGCCCGACGGGTCCACGACCGCCAGGTCGAGGTCGGCGTGGCGGACCACCGAGCGCACGCTCTCGCCGGAGAGCACGGCCGAGACGTCGGCCGAGGTGTTCTCGACCTCCAGGGTGTAGGCGCCCGCCGCGGGCGCCAGGTGGTCGATCGTGAGCGCACCCGCTGCGCCGGTCGCCTCGGTCACCACGGTGCCGCCCGAGTCCTTCAGGCGGGCGGTGAGGGAGGCGAAGGCCAACTCGGGGTGGGAGACCGCGAGCGTCCAGGTGGCTGCGTGGTCGTTGGAGCGGACCCTGAGCCGGTAGGTGCCGGTGGCACCCGAGGGAATGGCGGAGGTTAGGGCCTCGGGCTTGGCCGTGGCCGCGGAGGCCTGGGCCACGACGGTCCCTGACGGGTCCAGGAGTTCGAGGTCCAGGTCGGCGGTCACCGGGTACGAGAAGGCGTTTGCGAAGCTCGTGCCGGCGCCCTTCGCCACGACCTCCCAGCGGAACCGCCGGGACGCGCCGAGCGAGGCCGAGGACACGGTGTAGCTGACCTGTTCGCTCGTGCCGGTGAGGCTCTCCGCGGAGGCCACGACGGCGTTCGTGTCCACGTCGCGCAGGTAGACGTCGAGGTTGGCCAGGGCGTCCGACCACGTCACCGTGCCCGCCACCGTGCCGGGGGCGGTGACGCTGAAGACCGAACCCGTGTGGGTGGCGAGGTTGCCCACCGAGGCCGAATAGCTCGACGACTTGGTCGTCGGGTCCCAGTCGAGCGAGGCCGTGAGCGTCCCCGAGGCGTCGACGGCCAGGGTGCGCTCGGCGCTTCCCGCGGCGGTGACCGAGCCGGTGAATTGCTTCGACACCGTGTGGGTCCCCTTCGGCCAGGTGAGTACGGCCCCCACGTGTCCGGGGCCGTGCGCGGTGAGCCCGCGCGTCCAGGTCCCGCCGGCGGCGAGGGTGGTGTCCACCGACTGGGCACCCACGGTGGTGAGGCTCCAGGCGACCGCCGCGGGGGCGGCAAGGTCGCCGGAGTGGTTCTGGATCTCCAGGGTGTAGGCACCGCCGGGCGAGGGGGCCCGGAAGCGAAGGGCGGCGTTGCAGTCGTCCTGGCGGTTGGCGGCCACGGTGGCGCCGTCGGGGCCCTTCAGGCGCAGGGTGAGGTCGGCACAGGCCAGCTCGGTGTGGTCGACCTCGCCGCTGTACGTGGCGGCGTGGTTCTTCGAGCGCACCCGCAGCTCGTAGTCGCCGACGTCGGCGGCCCCCACGGTGTAGGTGAGGGTCTCGGGCTTGGCGCTGGTGGAGGTCGACTGGGTCACCCACGTGCCGCCCTTCCACAGCTCCAGGTCCACGTTGGCCGTGACCGGGAAGGTACGGGCGAGGGTGAAGCCCGACCCGGGCCCGGTGGCCTTCACTCGGAGCTTGTAGGTGGCGCTCGCCGGGTACGTGATCCCGCTCGCCGGGGCCTGCACCGACTCCGAGTTCCCGGTGAGCGCCGCCGAGGTGTCCACTACCTGGCCCGCCGCGTTTACCAGCTCCAGGTCGAGGTTGGGGTTGGGGACGCCCTGGGGCCAGGTGAGGGTGGCCGACACGGTGCCGTTGGCCGACACGGGCACGTCCACCTCGGTGGCGGACACGCTGGCCACTGTCCCGCTCGAGGAGGTCGAGGTGGTGGTGGGCGCCCAGTCGACCTCGACGGCCACCGTTCCCGGGGCGGGCACGGCGACGGCCTCGGTGGCCGTTCCGTTGGCGGGGACCGAGCCGTCGACGGCGCTGGTCCGCGCCCGCCCGGCCTGGTCCCAGTCCAAGGTCGCCACGGCGTAGCTCGCCCCCTTGAGGGCCAGGGCCTGCGACCAGACGTCCGAGGCCGAGATCGTGGGCGAGCCCTGGCCGGTGGCCCGGGTGGGGAGTGGAGACCAGTCCACCGAAGCGTTGAGGGGCCCCATTCCGTCAGGGGCCACGACATGGGTGCCCAAGGCGAGCGGGTCCAGGGCGCCCGAGAACGACGCCTGCGAGGCGATCGTGTCGGGGTCCCAGTCGACGCGCACACCCACGCGGCCCTCGCCGTCGGGGCGGACCGTGCGGGTGCTGACGGCCCCAGGGGCGAGGGCGCCGGAGAAGGAGTCGGAGGCCACGGTGGTGGCCGACCACGGCAGAGAGAACGTGACCGTGCGCTCGGTCGAGCCATTCTCGACCTCCAGGGTGTAGTTCCGCTCGCCCGCCGGGCTGACGAACGAGAGGGCGAGGGCACCCTCGTCGTCGGTGCGGGTTGCCACCACCTGGCCCTGCGGGTCCTTCAAGCGGGCGGTGAGCGACGCCGCGCCCTCGGGCACCGCGGTCCAGGAGAGGTCGGCCCGGACATGCGTCGGGCCCCGGGCGGGGACCGTGCCCGACCAGCGGTCGCCGGGGGCGAGCGAGCCGGTGGGAGTGTCGGTGACGTAGAGGGGCGAGGCCGTCCAGTCCACGTCGGCTGCCACCTGCCCGTCGGAGCCCGCGACAAGCGGGTAGCTCTTCCCGCCCGACCCGTTCACGGCGTCGAAGGCGAAGCTGTCGCTGACGGCCTGAGGGGTCGGGTCGGCGATCGGGGTCGCCTCCACCAAGTTGCCCCGGGCGTCGTAGCGGTAGTCGGTGGCGTAAGGGCTGGCGGTGATGCGGTCGGCGGAGTCGTAGGAGAAGGCGGGCGTGGCGCACGTGGCCGCGTTGGCGCAGCGGTTGGAGTTGGCGTCCCAGGCGTAGTCGCGCACCGTGGCCCCCTCGGTGGCCCGAGTGAGACGTCCGGCCCCGTCGTAGGCGTACCCGCGCGTGAACTCCCGCTCGCCGGGGTCGGCGACCAGGGCCTCCTGGGTCACCCGGCCCGCCGCCGAGCGCTGGTAGGACCACTGGGACAGCTCGAGCAACGTGCCCGGCGTGGCGGGCCAGGTCGCGGCGGCGACGTGGGCGGCGAGGCGGACCGGGGAGAGGGCCGAGGCGTAGACCGCCGCCTCGTCCACGGTCCCGTTGAACTGACGCACGAGCCCGACCGGATGGCGATAGCCGCCCACGGCGACCGCCCCGGGCGGGGTGCGCGGAGCCGGACCGGCTGACTGCGCCACCTCGGTCCCGTCCAGGTAGAAGCGCGCCGTGCCCAGCCCGTCGACGGTCACGGCCACGTGGTGCCAACCGGTGCCGATGTTCACGCCGGAGTCGATCCAACGGATGTTCTCGTAGAGAGCGATCAGGTGGTTCCCGGGGTTCTCCTGGTCGAAGGAGCCGTTGCCCACACCGAGGGCGTATCCGTCCCCACCCGCGCCGACCGAGACGAAGGCGCCCCGGCGCGAGGTGTCCGGCAGGTTGACCCACGCCTCGAGGGTCACTCCCATGGCGGGCAGGTTCTCGACCTCGGCGGTGACGTTCGAGCCCACGGCCCCGTCAAAGCGCACCGCGGTGTCCGGGTCGCCGCTGAGGCCCCCGGCCTCCCCCAGCGTGGACCCGCCGTTGTAGGTGCCCGGAGAGCGCCCGGTGGCGTCAAGAGCGAGCGTGGAGCCCGCGGCCTCTCCGAGCCGCCAGTAGGCGGCGGGCTGGTCGGCCAGGACGCTCTGCGCGTACGGGCTCGTTCCGTTGCCGCTCGGGTCGCGGTTCGAGACCCCGGTGAGCCAGCCCCGCGACGGGTGGTAGCTGCTGGTCGTCGCCACTCCGTTCGGCCGGGTCTCGGAGGCGAGGCGCCCGGCTGCGTCGTACTGGTAGCTGGTGGTCTTGGGCCCGCCCTGGGACAGGTGCTCGGTCACCGAGGCCAGGCGGCCGGTGGCGGGCTCGTAGGCAACCGACGTGACCTGGAGACGGGCTTGGCCGGCGAAGGTGCGGTAGGTCGCGGTCGGGCGCCCGGCCTGGTCGTAAGCCGTCTCGGACACCGTGCCGTGCTCGTCGGTGTAGGAGATCGCCCGCCCGATCCAGTCCGCCTCGGCCCTGGTCGTGCGCGTGGTGCCCGTCGAGTCGGGGGCGCTCCCCACCACCACACCAGGGGTGGCGTAGCTGGTGGTGGACGAGCGCCCCTGACGGTCGATCACCCGGATCATCCGACCCCGTGCGTCGTATTCCGTGCAGGTCCAGTCGGTGTCTCCCACGACCCGGGAAGCGATCACCCGGCCCTGGGCGTCGTAGCGGTACTCGCGCACGATGGGAGTCTCGGGTCCCTCGCCGTCGGGGTCAGCGGCCGTGGTTCGCCTGAGCCGCCCGGCCTGGTTCACCCCTCCCCCGCCGCACTGGCCGGCGGGGTCGGTGGGCGCCTCGGTCGTGCCGTAGTACTCGTAGGTCACCCGGCTCGCCGCCCCCGAGGGCAGGGTCCGGGCCGTGCGGCGAAAGAACTTGTCGGTGCCCGCGGGCTCGTAGGTGGTGGTGGAGCGCAGGGCCAGCCCGGCCGGATCGACCACCGTGGCGGTGGGCAACCCGTACTGGGGCTGCGCGTACTCGGTCTTTGCCACCCGCCCGTCGGCGTCGGTCGTCGTGGTGGGCAGGTTGTAGCGGGGCTTGAACGTGGTGCCCGGAGCCGAGCTGGTGAGACGCAGGTGGGCGTCGTTTCGCAGCTCCTGGTAGTCGACGCGCAGGCGGTGGGTCCCGGCGGGGATGTTCGGCGAGGTCGCGGTCGCGAACTCCTGGGTCCGGGCCTGGGCGTGTGCGGCGATCCGCGCCGGGGCGAGGGGCGCGGCGTAGACGGCGACCTCGTCGAGGGTGGCGGCGAGCCAGCGCTGCACGAACCCGGCGTGCGTGTAGCCGCCCACCCCGACGACGGAGGCGGGCGCAACGGGGGCGGGACCGGGGCTCTGGGCCACCTGGGCGCCGTCGAGGAAGAAGGTCGCCGTGCCCCCGTAGTCGATCGTCATGGCCACGTGGTGCCAGCCGGTGCCGATGTCAACCCCGGAGTCGACCCAACGCACGCGTTCGTAGAGGCCCACCAGGCGGTTCCCAGGGGTGTCCCAGTTCCCCCCGCCCACACCGAGGCCGTAGCCGTCGACGTCGCCGAGCTTCACGATGGGCCCGCTGCGGGCGGTGTCAGGGAGGTTGACCCAGCCCTCGAGGGTGACCCCGACGGGAGGCATACCCGAGAGATCGGACGACACGTTCGAGCCCACGGCGCCGTCGAAGGTCGCCGCGGTGTCGGGGTCCGCGCTGAGCGCCCCCGCCGCGCCCCGGGTGACTCCGCCGTTGTAGGTCCCCGTGTTGGCCCGCGCCGCGTCGAAGGCCACCGCGCCTCCGCTCTCTCCCAGGCGCCAGTACGCGACGGGGGAGTCGGCCCGCGCCGCGCCCGGGTAGGGCCCGCCCCAGGTGTCGACCTTGAGGGCGTCGTCCACGAACACCCGCCCCCCGTCGGCCTCCAAGGTGAGCGTGCCCTCGGCAGGCAGGTTGACCTCGCCGGTCAGCCGGCCCGAGAAGGAGTCCGACGGGATCCCCGCGCCCGGCGAGCCTGCACCGAAGGCGTCATCGAGGGTGGCGGTGGTGTGGAGCTTGGGCGTGCCCGCCAGCCCGTCGTTTTGGAACCAGGCGGCAGCGAGGCCGTCGATCCCCTCGTCGTAGGCGGTGGCGGCATGCGGGGCGCTCGCCGAGCGGTGGTCGGCGGAAAATTCCGCCGGGGTGCCGGGCCCGTAGGTGTCGGTCACCCGATGGGCGGCGTCGTACTTGGTGGTCGAGACCAGCCCGGCGCGCGTCGAGCGGTCGAGGCGGTCGTTGTAGTCGTCCCACATGTTGTCGGTGACGATGCCGGCGGTGTCGGTGTCTTTGGTGGCGTGCCCCGTGCCGTCCAGGTCCACGACCCGGGCGGGGGACGTCGGGTTGGCGAGGAGCCCGGCCACGAAGACCTTCGTGCGCCCCGAGGAGTACTCGTAGGTGTGCTTCGGACGCTGGAGATCGGTCATGGAGGCGTTCGCCACGGGGGCGGTGACCGAGACCACCCGGCTCTCGCCGTCGTAGCCGAGGAGGGTCATGTGGGAATCCGCGCTCGGGTCGGTGAACGTGCCCGCGGCGATGTGGTCGTTGGTGAGCGGGTCGCGGACCTTGATCAGCCGCCCGGCGGTGTCGTACTGGAAGTCGACCAGCTCGTTGCCGGGATCGGCGATCCGGGCCAAGTGGCCGTTGGAGTAGTAGAGGTCGGTGGAGCCACCCCCGAAGCCCGAGTACGCGACCTTGCACAGCATGTGGGTGGGAGCGGGGGTGAAGCCGTCGGCCGAGGGACATCGGTGATGCGCTGGAGGCGCGCCGGGCCCGTCCCGGCGTTGGGGGCGTAGGTGTAGGTGGGGGCGCCGGGGTGCACGTCGTCGGCGGCCGAGGTGACGTCCAGCAGGCGGCCCTCCACGGTGAAGCGGTAGAGGTAGCCGTCCTCGGCCAGGAAGCTCCAGGTGCCGTCCTCGCGGGTGGTGAGGATCCCGTCCTCTCCCGGCGGGGCGAGCCAGCCCGTCCCGCCCCAGGTGAAGACGTGGTCGGCACCGGAGGCGTCGACCACGGCCACCTTCGTGTTGGAGGCCACCCGCACGCTGGTGAAGGACGCCCCGGCGAAGGCGTCACCGGAGCGGGCCCAGCCGTCGGGAAGGGCAGGCTGGGTGGGGATGAGCCAGTCCGATGGGATGTCGTAGAGGGCACCGCTGGCAGCGTGGCGGAGCTTGAGGTTCATCTTGGCGGCGCCGGGGCCCTGCCAAAACCGGACTGCGATGGGCAAGGGTGAGGCTGAGAGCGAGACGTTCGAGCCCTCGACCGGGCGACAGCACCCGGTGGCGTCAAGGACGCGGGTGCCGTTCACGTCCACAAGCACGTCGTCGTCCGAGTAGTCGGAGTAGAAGCGCCACTCGCCCGCCAGAGAGGCCGGAACCTGGATGCTTCCCGACCACTTGGCGTGCCAGTACTCGGGCTTGATGACCCCGGGGAAGGGCCCGTCCTGGGGCCCGGTCGATCCCCAGTCGAAGCGGAGCTGGGGATCGACCCGATGGAGGAGCCTCGGGTCGGTCTCGTCGAGGACCCGGTCGCGGTCGAGGTCCTGGAAGTAGTCCGCCACCAGGCCGTTCACCACCGGGGCCTTCGAGTTGTAGGTGAAGCCCACCCCCACCGGGCCCCCCAGGGTCGGGAACTGCGGGCCGTCGACGCTGAGCACAAGGTTGCCCGTGGCCAGGTTCACCGCGGCGGGGCCCAGCTCGTCGAAGGGCAGCGTCGTCCGTCGTCCGAGGCGCAGGTCGACTCGGAACCGGCGGGTCTCGGACCAGGCGGACGTGTAGCCGAGCCCGTCCCGGGCGATCACGTGCCATGAGTAGCGCCCGCCGTCCACAAACGTGCCCTCGGGGGGCGTCCAGGTCGGGGACCCGATCCAGCCCGTCCCGGCGATGCGCCCCGAGGCGGGGTCGTCACCCGTCCCCACCTCGAAGAGGTACTGGACTGGGTTGTCGTTGTCGGGGTCGGAGACCGCCCCCGCCACGAGGGTGGGCCCGGTGGAGGTGATGACGGTGTCGGGGGCCGGGGCTTGTGGTGGTGGCGCCGGCGGGACGAGGTTCTGGGTCGAGAACGACCAGGTGTCACTCCACTCGCTCTGGAAGCCGTACTCGTCACTGGCCAGCACGTGCCACCAGTAGGTGCGGTTCCAGCCCAGGACGCCGGGGGGAACGGTGATGGAGTTCCCTTCGACCCAGTATCCCGGGTCCCAACAGGCGTTCATGGCCGGGCTGTCGCAGATCTGGAAGAGCCGCCACACCCGGTTCTGGTTCGGGTCCCACCCCCCGGCGTACATGAACGGCGTCGTGGTATGGAGCGTCTGGGGGTTGTCCGGAGTGGGACAACAGGGCTTGTCGGGGCGCTCGTTGTAGTCGATGGCCAGCTCGAAGAAGTGGAACTCCTTGTACGTATACCAACCACCGGCCTCGTGACCCCGGAAGGTGAGGACCGCCCCGCCGAGGCGGTTGTCGAAGAGCCACTGGTAGCGCGAGCGCACCCCGTCGCCGGGGAAGGCGCCGGCCACCGAGGACGAGGAGTGGTCGAGGTCGGGGCCGATCTGCCAGAAGTTCCAGGCGTCGGCGTGGCTCAGGTGCATGGGCAGCTCGTCGCCCGTCCCCGCCCGCAGGTCCCGGATCGAAACCCGCGCCTCGAGGATCTGGGTCCCGTAGAGGTGTTCGTACGGGAACCGGGCCAGGCCCCGCCAGTAGGTCTCGTTGCTGTTCCCGAACCGCAGTGGGCACGGGTCGCAGACCCCGCCAGTGTTGGTGTACGACCGGGACTCGGGCGAGCCGGTGTAGAACCAGGGGTCGATGGTGATCGGGAAGGCGCCGTCGGCCTGGGCGTCGAGCCACGCCTGGTCCACGGCAAGCGTCAGGGCCGCCTCGTCCCCTTCACCCGAGAAGGTGAGGGTCGGGCGCGACTCAGTGATCGGGTCGCCGTTCCGGTCCAGAAGCTCGGGGATACCGAGCTTGGCGTAGGAGCCCATCTCCCCCGCCGGAACCAGGGCGCCCTCGCGCTCCGGGTCGGCCTCGAAGACCGCCCCGCCGGTGTCGAAGGCGAAGGCGTTGGTGGCCGGGCGGCGCTTGAGGACGACCTCTTCTTTGATGCCCCAGGTCGTGACCTCGTAGTGGAGGTCCACCCCGGGCCACGCCTCGTGGTAGGTGACCGAGACCCCGTCGTCCCCCACGACCGGGAGGGAGGGCAGGACACCCTTCGGGTTGAGGACAACGGTTCCCTTGGGAGTCTCGAAGGCGATCCCCGCCCCGGCGCTCGCCTGGAGCGCGAGGAACTGTTCGATGTCGATGGTGGCAGGCCCCTCGGCGTACTCGGTCTCGCCCTCACCGTCGTCTTCCGGCCCGGCGGGGTCGATGCCCGCCTCGCGCACCGCGTCCTCAAGGACGCCGTCGACCTCGAAGACCGGCACGTCGGACTGACCCACGGGCTCGGGTTCGGGCGCGGGCGCGGGCAGGAGCTGGGCGGGGTCGGCGGGAGCGCCAGCGCCGTCGGAGGCGTCGGGAGGCAAGTCTGTAGGAGGGCCCACGGGGGCGTCGGGGGCGTCGGGGACCGGCTCCGGCGGGCTGGGGGCGGCGGGCGGTTCGACCGGGGCCTCGGGCACGGGCAGGCCCTCGGCGCCGGGTACCTCGGGAGTCCCGATGGGCCCGAAGCGCACGGCCCATTCGTTGGCCTTGTTGCGCAGCGCCCCCGGGTGCGACTCGTCGGGGACGAGTTCGTTCTCGATGGTTCGCCACTCGTCGCCGACCCGGTAGTTCACCGGGTACGGCGACGACTTCAGGGTCCTGGTGCCGTCGGGGTTGAGGAACGTTCGGGTCTGGGCGGTGCGGAGCTCTTCCAGCTCGACGCTCACGCCCTCGATGAAGTGGGGCAGGAGCCCCATCACGTCGAGGCCGAAGACCTCGGGGCCCTCGAAGGCCGGGACGCTCCCGTCCCCGAAGGGCACTTGCTCGGGCCGGGGGATGTCGGCGGCGTCCCCGACCGGCAGGGAGGGCGAGCGGGTCGTGGCCGGGGACTCCAGGGCCGGCACCCGGTAGGCGTTGGCCGGTTCCCCGGGTCCGACGACCCCGGTCACAGTGACGGCGAGGTCCGTGACCAGGATGGCGACGATGACCCACAGCACCGCGGCGGCGTGACGGCGGCGCGCCAGTACGCGCCGGAACTCGGCCACTCCCGCCCGTAGTCGCCTCATCTGCCGGTCGCGCCTCCCGCCCCCCGGTCCCTATACGTCTGTCACGGGCAGAAGTCGCGGGGAATCCGCGCGACCGCCGCTACTCAGTGACACGGATTCGCGCCCCAAATGTGTCGCGCGATTTCGCTACGCATCGGCGTCGGAACCCGTGGCGGGACCATCGGCTCATGCCGGGCAGGTGCTCCAGGCCCAGCCTGGGTCCAGCCGTGCTCGCTTGACGCGTCCGCGACAACTCTCCACGCAGCCCGTCTCGACCCCGATCTACACCGGGCAACGATCTGTCCGCGACCCGGAACCGATTTCTTCGCGACGCGCGTCAGGTTTTGAGGCCCAAACCGGCCTTAGGACACATGAGCCTTCGGCCGACACAGACGATTGCATTGGCGCTCGGCGGGGCCGCCCGATGATGCGGGTCACGGTCCTCAAGGCGGCGGGCGGTGGCGTCGACGCCATGATCGCCTACTACGCCGGGCTGGCCCAGGACCAGCAGTCCCGCGACGGCGCCGGGCGGGGTCCGGTCGACTACTACCTCGACCCCGACGAGCCCCCCGGGCAGTGGTTCGGCGCCGGGTGCTCGGCCCTCGGGTTGGCGGGGGCGGTCACCCCCGAGGCCATGACCGCGCTCCTGGGGGGCCGGGACCCGGACGACGGCTCGGCGCTGGGCAGGGCGTTCTCGGACCACTCGGTCCGAGGATTCGACGCCACGTTCTCGGCCCCGAAGTCGGTGTCGCTGCTCTGGGCTCTCTGCCCCGACCCCTTCGTCCGAGCCGAGGTGCTCGCGGCCCACGACGCCGCCGTGGAGGCGGCGCTCACCTGGCTGGAGCGCCACGGGGCGGTGACGCGACGGGGGAAGGACGGGGTGCTCCAGGTGGACACCCGGGGGCTCACGGTGGCCCGGTTCCGCCAGCACACCAGCCGCACCGCCGATCCCCAGCTCCACACCCACGCTGTGATCTCCTCCAAGGTCCAGGACACGGCCGGGCGCTGGCTCGCCCTCGACGCCCGGTTCCTCCTCCAACAGCAGCGGGGCATCGGCTGGGTCTACGACGCCGCCCTGCGCTCCGAGATGACCGCCCGGCTGGGCGTCGGGTGGGGAGTCGTCCCCCCGGGGGCGGGCCAGTCCGATGTCTTCGGGGTCCCCGAGGAGCTCATCGAGCTGTTCTCGCAGCGGCGCGTCCAGGTGGAGGAGACGCTCGCCGAGCTGCTCCGCGAGTGGGTGGACGAACATGAGGGACAAGACCCCGACCGGTGGGTGATCGCCTCCCTCACCCGAAAGGCCGTGCTCGCCTCCCGACCGGCCAAGCAGCACGGCGTCGCCGCTGAGACCCTCCGGGGGGAGTGGGCAACGCGGGCGAGCGCCGCCGGCTATCCGCCGCTCGAGCCCCCACAGGGGCCACGGGGCCTCCCCCGCTGGGACCCCGACCAGGTGATCGCCGACGCGCTTGAAGCGTTGGCCCAGAACTCGTCCCACTGGCTGGCCGCCGACCTCGCCCGGGAGGTCGCGGCACGCCTGCCCGCGACGGCGGCGCCACACGCCGCCGGGCTGACCGCGCTCGTCGACGAGCTGACCGCCCGCGCCCTCACCCGCTGCGTGGAACTCCACCCGCCGGCGCCGCCCGGCGAGGCCGTCCGGGCGGACGGGCGCCCGGTCACCGAGGCCGTCACCGACCGGCGCTTCAGCGGCTCGGCCATTCTCGAGCGCGAGGCGCGCCTGTTGGCCTGGGCCCGGGGGGCGCACGCCCGAGGCCGCCACCCCGCCCCCATCGACGCCGCGCACCTCTCTGCCGAGCAGCGGGCGGCGGCGGGAGCGCTGGCGGGGACGGGAGAGCTGATGCTCGTGGTGGGCCCGGCGGGGACGGGCAAGACCACCACCCTCGCCGCCGCCGTCTCGGCCCTGGCCGAAGCCGAGCGCCCGGTGATCGGGCTCGCCCCCTCGGGCAAGGCCGCCGACGTGCTGGCGAGAGAGGCGGGGTGCCACGCCGCCACCCTCGCCAAGTTGCTCGTGGAGTACTCGGGACCCGGAGGCCCGGAGCAGCGCTGGACGCTCACCCCGGGAACGACCGTCATCGTGGACGAGGCGGGCATGGCCTCGACGCTTGACCTGGACCGCCTGGTGGCCCTGGCCCGGGAGCACCGCTGGCGTCTGGCCTTCGTGGGCGACCCGGGCCAGCTCCCCGCCGTGGGCCCGGGGGGCGTCTTCGCCCACTGGTGCGCCACGCTCCCCGCTCACGAGCTCGACGAACCCCGGCGCTTCGTGGAGCCCTGGGAGGCGGAGGCGAGCCTGCGCCTGCGGGCCGGGGAGAAGGGGGCAGTGGACGAGTACGCCGCCCACGGACGGGTCGTCACCGTGCACCCGAGCCTGGTCGGCGACCTCGTCGCCCGCGAGTACCGGCGGGCCTCGGTCTCGGGCGGGACCGTGGCCATCACGACGGTCTCGGAGGGCACCGCCCGGGCCATCAACGCCGAAATCCAGCGGCGCCTGGCTACGTGGCGTTCCGGACCCGGCGTGGTCCTCCACGACGGCACGCGGGTCTTCGCCGGGGACACGATCGCCACCCGGAAGAACAACCGGAGGTTGGTGACGACGAGCGGCGCCCCGGTGCGGAACCGCCAGGACTGGAAGGTGACAACGGTCCGGCCCGACGGCGGGCTCGACGTCTTCCACCCCGAGCGGGGCCGAGCCCGGCTCCCGGCCCCCTACGTGGCCCGTTACGTCCAGTTGGGATGGGCCGTGACCGGGTACGGGACCCAGGGCATCACCACCGACGAGGGGATCAACGTCGTGGAGCCCTCCAGCACCCGAGCCGGGGTCTACGTGGGCATGACCCGGGGGCGGCGCCGCAACCTGGCCGTCGTGCTCGACCCCTCGGGCGGGGCCGACCCCGCCGCGGCGCTGGCCGAGGTCGTCGAGCGCACCCCGCGGGCCATCACCGCCCACATGATGCGAGAGCGCCTGTATCGCCAGCAGGGCGTGGCGCCGCCCGGGATGGGCATCACGCCCGAGGATCCCATCGAGCGGATCCGGCGCCGCCTCGACGCCTTGGAGGCCAGTCCGAAGATAAGTCGCGGCATGGACCGTGGGCTTTGACCCAGAGACCCGCGCGTGGGGACGAGACGACCCGGGCGGCGTCCCGTGGCTACACCTGGGCGGCCGTGCAGATCAGTCCCGGTCGAAGGGAAGCTCACCCGCGGGGACGTGCAGGCTGAGGATCGGAAATCCGTCGGCATCGCACAGGACGAGCCGGGGGCCGGGGATCGCGGCGTCGGGACCCTCGACGATGCCCACCGCCACGACCTCGTTCCCGGCAGAGACGAAGGCGAGCCCCGGGCCGAGCGGCCCCGTGGCGAGCCAACCCCGCTCCCCGTCCCGCTCGTAGAGGCCGAGTCCCCAGCCCCCGTCGCCGGAAGGGTGGTCGAGCGAGCCCAGGACGGCGCGGGTGACACCCTCGGCGTCGACGACCTCGAAGCGATGGGCCCTCACCACGTCGATCGGCGGGCGCGTAGTGTCCTCCATGTCGGCACCTCCTGAGGGTGTCGGCCAGCCCCCGGGGTGTTCTGGCACCGCCGGGGGCACGGGTAGGCATTTACCTTTTGTCAAATGCCACCATAGGTGCGGGACCCCGCGGGGTCAAGGAACTACCGTCACCGTGCACATGACCTCCCACCTCGTCGGCGCCGTGGAGATCGCCAAGATGCTCGCAGTGACCCGCCAGCGCGTCTACCAGCTCGCGCGTGAGCCCGGGTTCCCTGCGCCCGAGGCCGAACTCGCCTCCGGGCGGGTATGGAAGCGACAAGAGATCGAACGCTGGATCCGACTCCACCGTTAGAGGCGTACGGCTCTCGACCCCCGGTTGAGCAGGCGGGAGCCCCATCAGCACACGTCAGTGGGCAACGGGCTCACTCTCGTCCCTCAGCTGGCCCAGGAACCTGCCGACATGTCGAATGAACTCTCCATAGTTCGTGTCGAGCTTCAAATGTGCTCCCCCCTCAATTGCGGCCGTGGCCCATGAGGGCCCACCTGCCCCTGCGGGAACTGATGGCGCCCAACGTTCAAGTGTCCCGACGTCGACGACGAAGACCCCGACATCTCGGAGCTGCGATATCAGGCGAGTGCAGCGCTGATGTGCTTCTCCCTGGGGTACACCGGAGAGCCCGGAGCGTTTCGCCGCGTCCCAACCCCCCTCGGTCTGGATCGACGCGCGAATTTTCTGGGCGCTGAGATCGCCCAGCTCCTCCTCTGTGACCTTCTTGAGGATCGCTTCGATCCTCTGTTTCACTGCCTCCACCTTCGGCGGTTTGGCAGCCTGCTCGATACTGGCCGCGACCGCCTTGCGATCATCCTCAAAGTGTGCGGGGTCGGCTCCAAGGGCACTGATGATCTTGCCGAGGGCCTTCCCTTCGCGCAGGATGTCGAAGTCGGTGATGACGGCTGTGCAGACAGCCAACTTGCGGGCTGCCTCCGCAAGTTTCGCCAGACGATCCTTCCCCCCTGCATGAACGAAGAGGAGGTTTGACGACGTTCCGGCCGAGGCGAGCGCGCTCTCCATGACTGCCTTGTAGAACCCGCAGTCAGAGTCCCCCTCGCACGCGACAACTCCGTCATGAAACGCGGCGGCGAGGATCCCCGAGTGCCGAAGCAGAGTGTCCGAAGCCAGACTCGTGACGTCGTCGCGGTTCAGAACCGTTGACGGGTTCGTACTGCCGTCTCGCGTGATGCGGACGATGGTGACATCAGCGCTGCTGTCAAGCAGGCCTTCCAGGACGTCGAGACTGTGCGTCGCGACGAAGACTTGGGTGCCACCCGGTTCCAGATCGCCGAGGCTGCGCCCGAGGAGGCGTGCCTGGGGTGGATGAAGAAAGGCCTCCGGCTCGTCAACGAAGACGATGGGGTACTGCGCCGCGGTGAGGCCGAGCAGAATCCCAAGGAAGCTCCTCACCCCATCCCCCTGGGTGCCCGCGAATGGGATCTGCTGGATGGCTTCCAGGTATTCGCGCGACGGAGGGACCGTGGCCACCAGGTCGGCGGGAAGCTGCCCAAAGCGTAGGTGGATCTGGGAACCGCTCACGCGATCGACGACGACCGGCGTACCGAAAGCTTTCCTGGACACCTCGGAGAGGCGCTTCTCAAGTGCCGGATTCGAGTAGAGGACTTGCAGAGCGGAACTCGGTGCTTCATTGGCGAGGTCGTAGCTCTGCGAGCTTGAAGCCAAACCGAGCCGTGCCGTGGCGTCGAGGTTGAAACAGACGAACCCACCAAGCGACCCGTACGGCGGTCCCTGGTTCCAATGCTGGTGCAGGTCCGACCTCGAGGCCTCGACGTTCGGTCGTCGATAGCGCAGGTGTGAATCGCGCGTCGTCGGTACAGCGTGTGCGTGCTCGTCAAGCCACGTGTCGAGTTCAGAAGGACTTCCTTCCCCCCGGACAACAGCGTCCGCAACCACGCGCCGTTGGATGTTGGCTGCGCCCGCAGGCGTTGTCGCGATGTGCTCACGAAACTCCGCGAGAGCCACGGACTTGCCGGAGTTATTGGGGCCGACGAACACGACGACGCCGGTTTCAGGAACCTGGACGACCGTCCCATCGCTCAATGTGAACTCGGATACCCAGACACGGAATGGCACGGCTCACCTCAACGCTTACTCGCTCGGTCCGAGCAACTCTCCTCTTCGACCCGGTGGAAGCTTCGCGCCCCATCCAGCTTGTGCGCGTAAACCAAACCCGCAGCTCTCGCAGGCTCGGGCACTGACCGCCTTCGAGCTATACGACCCTGCTCGCGCTCGGACTACATCATCAGCGTCGGCTCTGCCGTGGGGACTTGGGGGCGGAAGCCGCTTACGGTGCGACCTGACGGATCCGCGCGGCGAATTCGGTGAACCCGGAGACTCGCACCCCCGCGGGCGCCACGCGGTTCGCCAATCTGCGATCCTCCGTCACGAGCTCGACGTCCCTCGTAACGGGCAGTCGCAGCGATGAGAGCGTCCGCCGTGTGGGTGTTGCCGATTCCGCGGAGGGCCTCGATCAGCCCGGGCGCTGCAAGCCGGCCCATGTCAAGTCTTGAGAAGTTCAAGACGAACCCGCCTGTCGGGACCACCGTGCGAGTGATCCCGGCGACTGCACCCGCCTTCTGCGGATCGGGGATGCGACTCAGTTCGTCCTCCTGGACATGTGTAGTGAGTATTTCGAGACGGCCCGCCTCGGTCCAGCGTGAAACCACAGCGATGAACTCGGCGTCCTCGACGATCAGGTCAAAGACCATCGAATCGAGAACAGCGCGGATGGGCTGTGTCACGTCGATGGCCGTTGAGCCGCTCGGCCAGACACGGTGAGCAGGAACCCCTGCGCCTCTCCGAGAGTGCGGAGGAGATCCTGCTGCTCGAGATGGCGGCGATACATCTCATCCCGCTCCCATCGCTCTTGCTTGCCGGGCGGGGGAAGCGACTCGAAGGTCTTCCACCTCCACTGCCGACCGGGGAACACGTCCTCGCCGGGGTAAAGAGTGTCGCTCGGGAACACGTCGATAAACGTGCTCGCGAGAACCGTCTGATGGGTTGCCAGTCCTCGCACGTAGACCAGCCCACCAAGTATCCGGCCCCTCGGATCGCCGTTGCGGACGCTGAAGTACGCGTCGTCTCCGAGTCGTCGTCGACAACTCTCCTCAAGTCGATACAGGCCGTCGAGAGCGTCGAAGATGTGCGGATGGGGCTCGGCGTCGTCACTGACACACGCCCGGACACGCTCGATGGCGGCCAAGGCAGCGGCCCACGCTGCCCTGGTGCCCTTGTCGTGCATGGTCATAGGCCGGACGATACAGGTCGCCTGTGACAACACCGCGCAGGCCCGCCGCTGACCTTGCCTTCACGCGCGGCCTGGCGTCATTCGCGAACACTCCCTCCAAACCAACGAATGCGGGCCGGCAATCGGCTTCTACAGCGACTGCCAGCACAGCCCCTTGGTGGTCCCTCGCTCCCCGAGTGTCTGCCACCGGCGCCGCCGCCTGGCCGCCCGTGCGCGCCATAGGTACGCAGTAACCACCGGACGAGAGGACAGTCAGCGCTGGAGACGAACTGAACGGCTCCCGTCCGGGTCGCCGGGCCGCACATTGTCGCGGTCTACAGTCCTTCCCGAGAACGCCCGGCGATCCGCGCTCTTGAGGTTGCAAGTCTGGATCGCCCTCCTACCGATCGGGTTTCACGCGTGCCGCGCGTCGAACGCCAGGAGGGCGACCGATGGCGCACATCCAGGATCGCTGGCGGAGTAAGGACGGGACCCCGAGGCCAGGGCCGAAGCCCGAGAATCGCTGGCAGGCCCGCTACACCGGCCCGGACGGGATCGAGCGCACCAAGAGCTTCCGTCGCAAGGTCGATGCCGAGCGCTTCCTCACCACCATCGAGGCGGCGAAGCTTCGGGGCGACTGGGTCGACCCCGCGGCGGGTCGGATCACCCTGCGGGAGTGGGCCCCTCGCTGGCTCGCCACGAAGCGGAGGCTCAAGCCCAAGACCCGGGCCGGGTACGAATCGATCCAACGGTCGCGGATCCTGCCCGTCCTCGGCGCCCTTCCCTTGAACGGCCTCGAACGCGCCCAGGTCGAGGCGTGGATCTCCGACATGCTCGACGGGGGCCTCTCCGCCTCTCGGGTCCGCGAGAGCTACCACGTCCTCTCCTCGATGATGGAGGCGGCGGTCGTGAACGGGCTCGTCACCCGCAACGTCGTCCGGGGCGTCGAACTCCCGAGGGTCGAGCCGACCGAGCGTCGGTTCGTGACCGCCGCCCAGGTCGAGGCGCTGGCGGCGGCCATGCCCAAGCGATTCCGCGCCCTCCCGCTCGTGGTCGCCTACGGGGGCCTGCGCTGGGGAGAGGCCGTGGCGCTGCGCCGTCGGCGGGTGAACCTGCTCCACGGCCGCATCGAGGTCGCCGAGGCCGCCACCGAGATCAACGGCAAGCTCTCGTGGGGGCTCCCCAAGACCCACCAGATCGGCTCGGTGGACGTACCCCGCTTCGTCGCCGAGACGCTGGAGCGCCACCTGGACCGCCACGTCGAGGACGACGCCGACGCCCTCGTGTTCACCGCCGAGGCCGGAGGCCCGTTGCGCCACTCCAACTTCCTCGCCCGGGTGTGGCGCCCCGCGCTCGCGGTCGCGAAGCTCCCCGCCGATCTGACCCCGCACGAGCTTCGTCACACGTGCGCGGCGCTCCTCATCGCCGAGGGCGCCGACCCCAAGGCCATCCAGGCCCAGCTCCGGCACTCCTCCATCCAGGTCACCTTCGACGTCTACGGGCACCTCTTCCCGGGTCATCTCGACTCGGTGATGGACCGCCTCGACCACCAGCACCGGGCGCGGAACGGCACTGAGACGGAACGGAGACGGAATGGCCCGGAAATCGGGGGTCTCGGACTGGCCCCGTGAGGCCCGCGAATCAAGGGCGCGACCAGGACTTTTACGTCGTGGGCCCGGGTGGGATCGAACCACCGACCGACGGATTATGAGTCCGCTGCTCTGACCACTGAGCTACGAGCCCGGCGTGAGCGTAACTGTCACAAGGGCCCGGCAGACTCGAGGGGTGGGCTACCGCGGCAAGCTCAGGGAACGGGAGCAGGCTCGGCGCCTGCGCGCTCGCGGCCACACGCTCAACGAGATCTGCCGACAGCTCAACGTGTCGAAGTCCTCGGTCTCGGTATGGGTGCGCGACGTGGAGTTCACGCCCCGCCTGCCCTTCGGCAACCGCAACCACGGCGCCCGCAACCGCCAGCCGAACGCACTCCAGCGTCGCAAGCAAGACGAGATCGAACGAAGCGACGAAGAAGGTCGACGTCGCATCCGGCAGCTCTCCCACCGTGAGTTCCTCGTTGCGGGAGCGGCGTTGTACGCAGCCGAGGGATCAAAGACCGACGGCGCGGTTGCCTTCGCCAATACTGACCATCGGATGATCAGCTTCTTCTGCTCGTGGCTTCGCCGCTTCTTCGCGGTTGACGAGTCGCGACTCCGCCTGAAGCTGTACCTCCACGAAGGACTCGACCTCGACGCGGCCAAGACGTTCTGGTCTGAGCTCACCGGCATCCCGACCAGCCAGTTCGGCAAGCCCTACCGGGCGGTCCCCGACGCCGGGATTCGCAATTCGAAGCACCTGCTCGGATGTGCAACAGTCACCTACTCCTGTTCCCGGACCCATCGCCAGATCATGGGCCTCTGCCGGGCGCTGCTAACCTCCGCAGTCATTCCGGGGTAGCTCAATTGGCAGAGCGGCGCCCTGTTAAGGCGATGGCTGAGGGTCCGAGTCCCTCCCCCGGAGCCACCCCCCAATCCCTGAACTACACGTGCGTTGCGAGCGAAACCGCGGTATGACTCTCCCATGAGCATTCGCTTCCGTCTCGGTCTCGTCGTCGGATTCTGCGCCGGGTACTACCTCGGCGCCCGCGCCGGCGAGGAGCGCTACAAGCAGATCCGCCGCACCCTCGATCGTGTCCGCGGTTCCGAACTGGTCGACAAGGCGAAGGCCGCCGTCGATCTCGGCATCGAACGGGTCCGCGAGGCCCGCGGCCCGGCGATCGACGAGGCCCTCGGAACCTCCTAGGAACTAAACCTCTTCCAGGTAGTCCTTCAGACGCTGGCTCCTCGCGGGGTGACGGAGCTTGGCCAGCGTCTTCGACTCGATCTGGCGGATCCGCTCCCGGGTCACCCCGAACTCCTTGCCGACCTCCTCGAGGGTCCGCATCTCACCGTCGTCGAGCCCGAAGCGCATGCGCGCGACCCGCCGC
>JACPCJ010000028.1 GCA_016179865.1 Actinomycetota bacterium
TCGAGAAGGCCATCGCCATGGACGAGGGCCTGCGCTTCGCCATCCGCGAGGGCGGCCGCACCGTGGGTGCGGGCCGCGTCACCAAGATCCTGAAGTAAGGAGCCGACCCCCCATGGCATCGGACAAGAGGGTCCAAGTCATCCTGGCCTGCGAGGACTGCAAGCGGCAGAACTACATCACGATGAAGAACAAGAACAACGACCGCGAGCGCATCGAGATGAAGAAGTACTGCCGCTTCTGCCGCCAGCACACCTCCCACAAGGAGAAGCGCTAGCTCTGGGCGTCGCGCCTGAATTTTTCACGTTGCGTGAAGCCGTAACCTTGTTCTCGCGCGCGGAGTCACATGACCAGTGCGAGGGCACCTGTGGATGACCTCGGAGAGCTGATCGAGGCCGCCAAGGGCGGTGATCGGCGAGCATTCGACGACCTGGTGCGCCACACGTACGAGGACACGTACACGCTGGCCTACCGGTTGACGGGGAACGAGGAGGACGCGCGCGACGTGGTCCAGGAGACCTACCTCCGAGCCTGGAAGGGCCTGAAGGGCTTCCGGGGCGACGCGCGCTTCTCGACCTGGCTGTACCGGATCACGGCGAACGCTTCGTACACGACGCTGAAGAAGCGGCGGAAGCACCGGCACGAGCCCATGATCGACGAGATCAACGAGGCACGGGAGTTGAGTCCGGCGGCCGATCCCGAGGCGGCGGCCGAGGCGTCGCTGCTTCGTGACGAGGTCGCCGTGGCCGTGGCCGAGCTTCCGCCGAAGCTTCGGGCCGTGGTTCTGCTGCGGGATGTCTACGGGTTGTCGCACGAGGAGATCGGCGAGGAGCTGGGGATCAGCGTCTCCGCCGCCAAGGTGCGCCTGCACCGAGCGCGCCGGCGGATTCACGACGCCGTCTTCGGCGAGGGAAAGGTGATCGAACATGCAGTGTGAAGACGTCCGGGGAATCCTCCCGTCGGTCGGTGACGACAACGCCGTCGACCTCCGGGCTCAGCGGCACATCGAGACCTGCCTCGGGTGTCAGGCCGAGGTCGCTCGCTACCAGAGGATGGTGCGGGCGCTCGGGTCGTTGCGCGAGCTGCACTTCGAGGCACCCGACGGGCTGCTCGAAGAAACCCTCGCCGCCATCGGCGGCCCCTCGGTGATCCGCGTGCTGTCCGGGCGCCAGAAGGCGGCCATCGCCGGGACCATCGGCGCCGTGGCAGCGGGGGCCGCGGCCACCGCGGTGGTGCTGGCTCGCCGCCGGGGCGGCCGTCTCGCCACCGTCCTCGCCCGCTGATCCCGATCCCGGCTCGGCGCCTTCTGGGACGCCCTGCCCCTCCATACCGGGGCTACCCGAGCGCCTTTTGTGCAGCGCTCGGAAACGGCCTGCCCGCAGGCAGGAATTCGGGGTCTTCGCGAAGAAATGATACGTGTGTCACGAACCGCGGCACACGTGCTCACCGCCCTCGGCTTGTGCGTGGCGGTCCTCGTGGCGACGCCGGGTGTCGCTACCGCAGCCCGGGCGGAGACCAGGCCCTATTCGCAGGCCGCGGGTGGGCTGGCGGAGTGCCAGGGCGGAACGAACGGTCTGGGAACCGTGTGCTTCCCGGTGGCCCAAGGGGAGACGCACGTCGATCTCGAGGTCATCGACGACGTCTTCGAGGTGTCGGCGGTCCGATACTACTTCTGGCGAAACCACGCCATCCTGGTCAGTGAAACCCTGTGCGACGCTGGCACCGTGTCTGTTCCTGCGGGAGCGCAGCTCCTCGAGGTAGCCCTCAGCGACAAGGTTCCGTTCCCGTGGGGAGTCTTCTGCTTCCGCGCCACCGACGACCCCGGGTACCTCACCAGCATCGCCACCAAGGGGACGGTGGCGGCGACGTTCCATCCCTGACCAACGGGAGCGGTTCGGGGCCTGATCCCCTTCGAAGTCGGCCAGGGACCCGCTGCTATCCTTGCCCCCGGTCTTGCCGGTTCCGGCTCGCGGGACTCCCCGATGAAACCTCGGTTTCGTTCGGGTGCCAAAGGGCAGTAGCTCAATTTGGCAGAGCACCGGTCTCCAAAACCGGCGGTTGGGGGTTCGAGTCCCTCCTGCCCTGCTGCATCAGAGCCGGATCTCGGCAAGACTGTGACCGTCGGCGGGGTCCCGCCGGAGAAGAACGAGACGAACGGAAGAGCGGCACGTGGCATTCCGCGAACAGCGCGGCGAGGACGAGGTCGAGGAAGGCCAAGACTCCGGTCAGCTGACGGGCAATCGGGCAATGCGCCGGTTGCAACAGCGCGAGGAGTCTCGGCAGTCTGTCGCCGTCCGCGAGCGTCGCCGGCCCGCACCACCGCCCCCGCGGCGCGAGCGCACCGGCCCTCGGGAGTTCTCTCGCGAGGTCCGCAGCGAGCTCCGCAAGGTGGCGTGGCCCGGCCGCGCCGAGGTCGTCAACTCGACTGTGATCGTCCTGATTGCCGTGGTCTTCCTTACCGCTCTGATCTTCGGTTACGACTTCGCCTTCGGGAAGTTCGTGCTGTACCTCTACGACTGATTTCGAGCCGACTCCCGTGAACCACGACCACGACACCGAAACCCTCCATGACGCCGTTGAAGAGTCGGCAGATGTCGACGCGGCGGAACTGAGTGCGCCAGCTGCCGAGGAGGCCTCGGGCACCGAGGACTCCTCGGCTCCTGATGAAGAGACACCCGCTGGCAGAGAGGCGGGAGTGGAGGAAGCGGCGGGCTCGGAAGACGCCGATGACGACTCTCGCGCCGCGGAGGCTGCTGAGGAGTCGGCCGTCGAGGCCGAGGCCTCGCCGGCCGAGGACTTCCCCGCCGAAGCAAGCGAGCCGGAGGAAGAGGCGGCTTCCGAGGACGCCGCACTCGCGTCTGAACCTGCACCCTCTCCCATGCCCGAGCCCGAGCCACGGCCGGCACGGGAGATCGACCCCCATGCCGCAATCGCCGAGGCGGAGGATCCCGAGGCCGCAGCCCGCGCTGCCCTCGGTCTCGAGGATCGGGTTGATGAGGAGGAGCTGCGCCCCGAGGAGGCCGCCGCCATCCTTGCTCGGGCGACGCCCCAAATCGAAGAGGCAGAGGAGGTCGAGGAAGTCGCCGAGCTTTCCGAGGACGCGGGCGACGTCGTCGTCGAGGCCGAAGTCGACCTCGCCAGCGCCGACCTCGTTGACGTCTACGCAGAGGAAGCGATCTCCGCCGCGCCGAGCCCCTACGACCGGGCGGGCGCGTGGTACGTCGTCCACACGTACTCCGGCTACGAGAAGAAGGTGAAGTCCAACCTCGAGAGCCGGGTGAAGTCGCTCCACATGGAGGGTCGCATTCACGAGGTCGTCATCCCGATGGACGACGTCATCGAGTTCAAGGGCGGCAAGAAGACGGTCGTCCAGAAGAAGGTCTTCCCCGGTTACCTGCTCGTCCGTATGGACCTCAACGACGAGACGTGGGGTGCGGTCCGCAACACGCCGGGCGTTACCGGGTTCGTCGGGAGCGGCGCCAAGCCGACGCCCCTGTCGCGGCCCGAGGTCGAGTCGATCCTCCGGGTGCGGCCGGAAGATGAAACCAAGAAAGCTCGCCCCCGCCTCGACTACGAAGTGGGCGACCAGGTCCGTGTCACCGCCGGTCCCTTCGCCGACTTCAACGGTCTCATCGACGAGATCAACGTCGACCAGAGCACCCTCAAGGTGCTCGTCAACATCTTCGGCCGGGAGACTCCGGTCACTCTCGACTTCGCCGACGTGGCGAAGCTCTAGGTACGAGGAACAGGACGGTTCCAGCATGGCGAAGAAGAAGGTCGCCGCCGTCGTCAAGATCCAGATCGACGCCGGCCAGGCCAGCCCAGCTCCCCCCGTGGGCACGGCGCTCGGCCCCCACGGCATCGCGATCATGGACTTCTGCAAGGCGTACAACGACGCCACCGCCGACCAGCGGGGGCAGGTGATCCCGGCCGAGATCACGATCTACGAAGACCGGTCGTTCACCTTCGTCACCAAGACGCCGCCGACTTCCTTCCTGATCCGCAAGGCCGCGGGCCTCGAAAAGGCGGCCACGGCGCCGGGACGGGAAGGCCCGGTCGGCCGCATCTCCCGCCGTCAGGCGGAGGAGATCGCGACGACGAAGATGCCCGACCTGAACGCCATCGATCTCGACGGCGCCGTCCGCCAGGTGATCGGGACGGCCCGGTCGATGGGAATCGACGTCACGCCGTAATCCATTCTCGAGCAAGTTCTCCCCGCCGTACGTGGAGAACTTGCTCGAGAATCGAAGAGCAGGCGACCGGAGAGGACCTCGCTCCGGCGCCGGAGGAGACACGAGGGAGCCAGGGCCCGAGCGGCCCCCTGAGCGGGAGAAATGCGATGCCGGGAAAGAACCATGGTGGACGCGTCAGGCACGGGAAGAAGTTCCGGCTGACCCAGGGCCAGGTCGAATCCGAGCGGTCGACCCCGCGCGAGGCCATCGAACTCGTGAAGCGGCTGGCGTCTGAGTCGAGCCGCAAGTTCGACGAGA
>JACPCJ010000071.1 GCA_016179865.1 Actinomycetota bacterium
GCGAACTGGGCTGTGGTAATCCCAATTCTCCCTGGTCAGGAGGCATTTTCCGCGGATGCGCGGCTCAGCTCAGCGGCCGCTCGTCGGTGGATCCAGGCTTAGGGCCGCTCTTTCGGCTCCCCGCGGACCACCTGTTCCTCGGGTCGCAGGCCCTCGTCAGCTTCCGGGTCAGGGTCGACGAGGCGGACCCGAGGGTCCTCGGCGAGCGAACGCAGCACGCCGGCCGGGGCCACAACGACCACTCCGAAGACGACCGGCTCGTCTGCCTCCAGGGCCTCGGCGATCCGCAGGTGGCGGTCGCGATCACGCTCGTACTGGCGGACGAATTCCGGATCGCCGGCGGTGGGAATGATCTCATCGAGCGCGGCCGCCTCTTCTCGCGCCGCCGCGGCCGCCCGCTCCCTCCAGTCCTCCACGTCGGCCACGCTCTCTGGCCCACCGCCCGGAGCCGCCACCAACCATCGGCGCACGTCGAGCCCGACCACATCGCCGGCGGTGGATTCGTCCAGATACCGGGTGAACGACACGACGGCGGCGTGGGTGCCGTCGAGGCCTTCGAGCTCCCGCTCAGCCTCGCGCAGGAAGTCGTCGACGTTGCGCCCCGTCTCGCTCGACGTCGGACGCGTGGCGGAGTCGGGGTCGTCACCTCGCGTCGTGACGGCAACCAGCAGCCCGATGACGAACACCCCGAGGGCGATGAGCAGGTTCCGGACGACGAGGAGCGACTCCCGCTCGGAGGCGGGCGTCCCCAGCTCACTCACAGCAGCTCCGCACGAAGGCGGGCGAGCAGGTCCGACAACTCGTCGGGCAGGGCCTCGTCGACCACGATGCGCTCGCCGGTGACGGGATGGTCGAATGCCAGCCGGCGCGCATGGAGAAACGGGCGTTCGAGACCGAGGTGGTCGCGCCCCCCGCCGTACACGGGGTCACCGACCACCGGATGGTCGATGGCCGCCAGGTGGACGCGGATCTGATGGGTCCTCCCCGTCTCAAGGGAGACGTCGAGAAGCGTGGTGCGGGCGTGCTGTTCCACCACTTCATAACGGGTCCTGGCCTCACGCCCCGCCGGAGTCACCGCCATGCGGGTGGGCTGGCGGGCCGATCGTCCCACCGGGGCGTCGACCATGCCGCGAAGCTCGGGCACCTGTCCGCACACCAGGGCCAAGTACGCCCGCTCAACCCGTCGCGACGACAGCTCCTCGACCAGGCCCGCGTACGCGCCCGGCGTGAGCGCCACCGCGAGGAGACCGCTGGTGTCGCGGTCGAGCCGGTGCACAATCCCGGGGCGAGAACGCTCTCCCACCTCCGCGACGTGCGGCCACCGGTGGAGGACGCCGTGAACCAAGGTCCCGTGCTCGTTGCCAGCCCCGGGGTGCACCACCAAGCCGGCCGGCTTCGACACCACGGCCAGGAATTCGTCTTCGTACCGCACCTCGACGGGTACGGGCTCGGGCCCGGGCGGTTCAGGTGGTTCGGGCGCCCCGGTGACGGCGACGATCTCGCCCTCCCGAAGGCGCCGGCTCTTGACCGCGGCCTCGCCGTCGACCAGGACCGCGCCCCGGGCGCAGAGTGCGGCCACGTCGGCGCGCGAGTAGCCCGTGAGCAGAGCCACGGCTCGGTCGACCCGTTCCCCGGCCAGCGTCTGAGGCACGGGGAACTCGGTCACGTCTGGCGGCGGAGCCCGCGGAGGATCAAGAGCACGGCCCCGACGGTAATGGCGGAATCGGCCACGTTGAAGGTGGGCCAGGGCCCGACGTCGACGAAGTCGATGACCGCGCCGGAGAGGAAGCCCGGGGCGCGAAAGATGCGGTCGGACAGATTCCCGAGGGCGCCGCCGAGGACGACGGCGAGGGCGATGGCGGTCGCGCGATCTGCTTCCTGCCGGCCCATCCGCCACAGCACAACGATGAGGACGATGGCGAGGATCCCGAGGATGGGCGTCCACCCCGTGAAGAGGCTGAAGGCACTCCCACTATTGCGCACGAGCCGGAGCCGCACTGCGTCGCCAACCAGGTTGGCGGGCTCGTCGGCGAGCGCGGCGACGGCCCACGACTTTGTGGCCTGGTCCAGGGCGACGATGGCCCCGGCCAGGGCCAGCCGGCGGGTTACCGGCGACGCTCCTGGCGGGACTTGCACTCGATGCAGAGTGAAGCCTGGGGGACGGCCTCCAGCCGGGCGATCGGGATCTTGCTCCCACACCGCTCGCAGTAGCCGTACGTGCCCGCCTTGATTCGGCCCAGGGCGGCTTCGATTTCTTCGACGGACTGGCGGGCCGACGCGGAGAGGGCAAGATCGCGCTCACGTTCGACGTTGATGGTGTCGCCCTCGCCCGACTCCTCGTCGAACTGCGTGTCGCCGGGTTCGCGATCGGCCATGAGCGCCTCGGCCTCGGCGGCGAGGTCCTCGGCCTGGCGCCGGTAGGTGGCGCGCTCTTCTTCGAGGCGCGCCTTCAACTTCTCGAGCGTCCGCCCGGCGACGGCGGGGGCTCGCTTCGTCTTCACGGCTGCTGCTGGCTTCACGGTGCTCCTGGTGACGCTGGCTTTGGTTGCGGTTTTGGTGGGCGTCTTGCTCTCCGCCTTGGCGGCGACCTTGCTCGTCGCCTTCGGGCTCGCCGTGAGCTTGGCGGCGACCTTTCCTGTGGCCTTTGCTGTGGCCTTTGCTGTGGCCTTTGCCGTGGCCTTGCGGTCGCCGCTGCCCGGCGCGCGAGCCTTGGCAGCCACCTTCGAGTCGGGTTTCGCTCGGCTGGCCATCTTGCTTTGCCCCCTCGGCCGTTCCGGCCTCGCTCGCTTGTCGCCGGGCAAACGGGTGGGTGATGGTAGCAAGGCCGCGCCCCCGCAGCTACGTAGGACGCGGGCGGTTCTCCGGTGCCACCAGCAAGTGCAGGCGGCGCTCGAAGTCTTCGACGTCCACTTTCGACAACTTGAACCGTTTCGACCGCGACGTCTCGCCACTCGTGAGTTCAACTTGCTTGTCCTTGAGGTCGAAGGTCTCGGCCAGGAGCGAGCGAGCGGCATCGTTGGCCCGACCCCCCACCGGGGGGGCCGCCACCCGCACCTTGAGGGCATCGCCGTGCCGCCCGACGACGGCACTCCGCCCCGCGCCGGGCGCGACGTGCACGTGCAGGGTCACCACGTCGCCGTTCAATTCGTACAGAGGAGAGAGGTCCATGAGGGCTCCGGGGCCGATTCAGGCCCCGGGTAGTGTACGAGCCGTGCACCCCGTCGAAGGCGACCTGGATCTTCCCGCGCTTGAAGAGCGGGTTCTGGCCGCCTGGAGGGAGCACGACGTCTTCCACCAGAGCCTCGAGCGCCGGCGCGGCGCACCCGAGTGGGTGTTCTACGAGGGGCCGCCCACCGCCAACGGGCGTCCCGGCATCCACCACGTGTGGGCGCGGTGCTTCAAGGACCTGTACCCCCGCTTCCAGACCATGCGCGGGCACTACGTGGCCCGCAAGGCGGGCTGGGATTGCCACGGACTTCCGGTCGAGGTGGAGATCGAGAAGGAACTGGGGCTCGCCTCCAAGCCCGAGATCGAGGAATTCGGGATTGAGGAGTTCAACCGGCGCTGCCGGGAGTCGGTGCAGCGCTACGTCGAGGACTGGGGCGCCCTCACCACGCGCATCGGCATGTGGCTCGACACCGCCGACGCCTACTGGACGCTGACCAACGAGTTCATCGAGAGCGTCTGGTGGCAGCTCAAGCAGATTTGGGACCAGGGCCTGCTGTACGAAGACTTCAAGGTGGTGCCCTACTGCGCCCGCTGCGGCACCGCCCTGTCGAGCCACGAGGTGGGCCAGCCCGGCGCCTACCGCGACGTCACCGAGCCGTCGGTCTACGTGCGCTTCCCCCTCCAGGGTGACGACCTCGACCTGTTGGTCTGGACCACCACGCCCTGGACCCTCGTCTCCAACGTGGCCGCCGCCGTCAGCTCGAGCATCCGCTACGTGCGAGTGCGGCGACCGGGGCGCGACGTGGTGATGGCCGCCGACCGGGTGGCGGCCGTGTACGGCGAGACCGCCGAGATCGTCGGCGATGTCGCGGCCGCCGACTTGGTTGGGCGCACCTACGAACGGCCCTTCACCTTCGTCCCCCTCCCCGGCCCCGACCCAGAAGGCGTCCGGGTGGTCGAAGCTGCATTCGTCACCGTGGAGGACGGCTCCGGCGTCGTGCACCTTGCCCCTGCCTTCGGCGAGGTCGACCGGGAGGTGGCCGATCGCGAGGGGCTGCCCACGATCAACCCCGTCGACCTCGACGGCGCCTTCACCGACGCCGCACCGCCGTACGCCGGTCGATTCGTCAAGGACGCCGACGCCCTGATCAGGACCGACCTCGAGACGACCGGGAAGCTCGAGAAGGTCGAGGAGTACACCCACTCCTACCCCCACTGCTGGCGCTGCGACCGGCCCCTCATCTACTACGCCAAGCCCTCGTGGTTCATCCGAACCACCGAGAAGCGCGACGACCTCATGACCCAGAACGAGGCCATCGGGTGGCACCCTGCCCACATCAAGCACGGCCGCTTTGGCAACTGGCTCGAGAACAATGTCGACTGGGCTCTCTCGCGCGACCGCTATTGGGGCACGCCGCTCCCCGTCTGGCGCTGCTCCGAGCGACACGACACCTGCGTCGGCTCGGTCGAGGAGCTGACCAACCTCACGGGCAGCGACCAGAGCGGGCTCGACCTCCACCGGCCCTACGTCGACGCCGTGACCTTCCCGTGCCCCACGTGCAACAAGCCCACCCGGCGCCTCGAACCCGTCCTCGACGCCTGGTTCGACTCCGGCGCCATGCCGGCGGCGCAGTTCCACCATCCGTTCGCCAGCGGCGGAGAGGACGGAGAGGACGGAGAGGACGGAGAGTTCGAGCGTCGGTTCCCGGCCGACTTCATCTGCGAGGCCATCGACCAGACCCGCGGGTGGTTCTACTCCCTGCTCGCCGTCAACACACTCGTGTTCGGATCGACCCCATACCGGAACGTCGTCTGCCTGGCCCACGTCGTCGACAAGGACGGCCAGAAGATGTCGAAGTCGAAGGGCAACGTCATCGACCCGTGGGAGGTCCTGGCGTCGAAGGGTGCCGACGCACTGCGCTGGTACTTCTTCTCCTCGGGCTCACCGTGGATCAACCGACGCGTCTACGAGGAGGGCATCGACGAGGCCGTTCGCAAGTTCCTGCTCACGCTCTGGAACACGTACAAGTTCTTCGTCACCTACGCCATGCTCGACGACTGGGAGCCGGGGCCGGCCCTCGGGGATCACGTCCTCGATCGGTGGGTCGTGTCTCGCCTTCAGGACACGATCACCGAGGTGACCGAGGCGCTGGACGACTTCGACGCCCTGCGAGGAGCGCAGGCCCTCGAGCGCTTCGTGGACGACGTTTCGAACTGGTACGTCCGCCTCTCCCGCCCACGCTTCTGGCAGGCGAGCGACCCCCGGGCCCACGCCACCCTGCACACGGCGCTCGTGACCGTGGCCAAACTCTTGGCCCCGTTCTGCCCGTTCATCGCCGACGAGATCTTCGGAAACCTGGGCGGAGTTGAGTCAGTGCATCTCGAGGACTGGCCGACCGCCGACCCGGCGGCGGCCGACGCCGGACTCGAAGCCGAGATGGCCCTCGCCCGTCAACTGGTGCAGCTCGGCCGAGCCGCCCGCACCGACGCCAAGGTTCGGGTGCGCCAGCCCCTGCCTCGCGCCTTGCTCCTGGCGCCGGGCCACGAGCTCGGGCCTTCGGTCCTCGACCTCGTGGCCGCCGAACTCAATGTCAAAGCCGTGGAGGTGGTCGGTTCGCTGGCCGGACTGATCCGGTACACGGTGGTTCCGAACTTCCGCGAGCTCGGCCCCCGCCTCGGCCCGAAGATGCCGCTCCTGAAGCGGGTACTCGAGCAGGTCGACGGCGTCGACGTGCGCCGAGCCCTCGACGAGGAGGGCGGGTACCGCGTGGAGGTCGACGGCGAGTCGGTGAGCCTCGGCCCTGGCGACGTCGAGATTCGCGCCGCTGAGCACGAGGAATTTGCCCTGGCCCAGGAAGGACCGCTCGCCGTCGCCCTCGACCTCGCCGTGGACGACGACCTCCGCCTCGAAGGCCTGGCTCGGGAGGTGGCTCGGGCGCTGAACGACCATCGCAAGGCGGTGGGCCTTCAGATCGCGGATCGAGTGGCGGTCGAGTTCGCCGCCGAGGGTGAGCTGGCCCGAGCCCTTGAGCGCCACGGGGACTGGATCGCGGGCGAAGTGCTGGCCGTCAGTTGGGGCACCGGCGCGGGCGAACCGGCCGTGCAACTCGACATCGACGGATCACCCCTGCGCGTGAACCTCGCGAAGGCGGCCGGCCCGGCCTAACGGGCCAGGAGCCTGCTTCTAGCGAGAGGAAAGTTCGGCCTCGATCTTGTCGAGGACACCCTTCCGACTCTTCTTCCGCTTCTCGTAGGTGCGGACCTGCTTCAGCTCGTCGGATCCGAGCTTCTTCAGGGCCTTGGCCACGTCGGTCACCGACAGGGCGTCGTAGCCGGCAATCGGGAAGCTCTTGGCCGCCGCGGGCTTGGCCGCCGCGGGCTTCTTTGCCGCGGGCTTCTTGACGGGAGCGGGCGGAGCCTCGCCGAGCAGGTCGTCGATCTTGTTGAGGATGCTGGCACGGGCACGCCCCGACGCCTCGCGCTCGCGCACCACGTCAAGCTCGTCGTCGTCGAGCTCGGGGAGGAGCGGCACGATCTCGCCGACCTTCAGGTCGTCGTAGTCGGCGATCGGGAACTCGCCCTCTGCTTCCTCCTCCTCACTCTCACCCTCACCCAACAGCTCGTCGATGCGGCCGAGGATGGTGGCTCGCGCCTTTCCGCCCTCCTCATGGGCGCGCACCGACTCGAGTTCGTCGTCGTCGAGCTCGGGGAGGAGGGGGACGATCTCGCCGACCTTCAGGTCGTCGTAGTCGGCGATCGGGAATTCGCCCGCGGCGGCGGGGGGCGGCGGGGCGGCGAGCGGCTCGGCCTTCGGCCGGTCGCGCATCACCGTCAGGATGAGGAACACGCCGGCCAGGAAGCTCGAAGCGATGGAGACGATGACCAGCGGGAGCCCGGAACTCAGGAGACCAATGACGAGCGTGACCGCCGCCACGATCACCAGCACGAGGCTTACGTAGAAGAACACGGTGCACGCGCTCCTTCTTCTTCGAGTGTCACTTCGACAACTGGCCGCACGACGCGGAGCATCCTAGCCAGAGTCAGGTGCGGGCTCGCTGGTCGTCGGACTGGTCGCGTTCGTCGGAGAGTGCGTCGCTCGGACCGAGCGGCGTGTCATCCTGAACGGCCTGCCGCAGCTCATCGAAAAAGCGGTCATCGGGTGGGCCGATGTCGGGCTCGGGTTCGCGGAGGCGCCAGCGACGGCGCTTGGCGGGCAGCAAATCGACAGGCTCGGACGGATCCCGGTCCTCGATCGACTCGTCGAACTCGTCGATCGCGTCGATTTCGTCGACCTCGTCGATGACATTGATCGCGTCCTCGACCGGCGCCTCGACCGGCGCCTCGACCGCTTCCTCAAGCGTCAGGGACTCAGCCTGCTCGTGGGCAAACTCCTCGGTCGCCTCGCCCGCTGGTGGGGGAAACTCCGACGCTTCAGGGCCGAAGGCCGTCTCGGAAAATGCGCCCTCAGGAACGGAGCGGGCATCGACGCGAGCCAGCTCCGCGGTGAGGAAGTCGCGCAGTCGGCGGCGGTGGTCCCGTGCCGCTTCCTCGAGCGCTTCGACGTCGGCCACCAGGGCGTTGCGCTGGCGCGACAACTCGCGGATCTCGTTCTCGATCCGTTGCCGCTCGGCGATGGCGATGCGGCGCGCCTCTTCTTCCGCGGTGGAGACGATGGAATGAGCGTGGGCTTCGGATTCCGACACGACCCGCCGGGCCCGCTCCTGCGCTTCGGAAACGGCGGCGTCGGCCGTGCGCTGGGCGAGAAGCAGCGTTCGGCGCAGCATTTCGTCGGCCTCGCGGCCGAGCCCAGCCTCGCCTTCCGCCTTCGTGAGGCGCCCCGAAAGGCGCTCGACCTGCGCCTGGAGCCGTTCGATCGTGCCGGCGACCCGGTCGAGAAGCTCGTCGACGTCGTCGGGTCGGTACCCGCGCCACGCCTCGCGTAGCTCGACGGTGCGCAGCTCGTGCGGCGTCACATCCATGTCGTGCGATCGTAACGGTCGCCCCCGGGCGGCCGGTGGACCCTCACGTACAGATGGCCCGTTGGAGGATGATCAGCGCGATGAACACGATGATCGGAGAGAGATCGAAAGCCATGGGTCCGGTGCGAACGGGCGGGACCAAGCCCCGCACCGGCGCCAGGACCGGCTCGGTGACGTCGTAGAGGATGCGGTGGATGGCGGCGATCGGGGAGCCGGGCTCGACCGGGAACCACGAGATGATGATCCGGGCGAAGAGCACGACGTAGTAGACGGTGAGGAAGGCGCAGACGAGGTTTCGCACGGCGGCAGAGGCGCGGTCTCAGGCGCTGTACAGACCCCGAGACTGGAGGCGCTTCTTCTCCTCAGCCGAGATCTCGACGTTCGCAGGGGTCAACAGGAAGACCTCGTCGTGCACCCGGGTCATCGAGCCCCCGAGGGCGTAGGTGAGGCCGGACGAGAAATCGATGAAGCGCCGCTGGAGTTCACGGTCGAGGCCCTGAAGGTTCAGGATCACGGGCTGGGTGACCTTGAGGCGGTCGCCGACCTCCTGGGCGTCGTTGAAGCTCCCCGGCTCCACCACGTGCACCTTGGCGGACGCCTGATTCATGGTGCGGACCACCGACGGGCGCTGGGCCGGGGGCAGCGTCGCCGTGGCCTGTTCGGGCGGCGCCACCGTGCGGACCGCCGACGACGGCTCGGAACTGCGGGTCTGCGGCTCGGCGGCCGCTGCCCTTGGCTGCGGCTGTTCCTCGTAGCCGTAGTCGTACTCGTAGTCGAGCTCTTCGTCGTCCACGAGGCCGAGATACACCATGGCCCGGCGCCACAGGGAAGCCATCAGGACGCCGCCTGCGGCGGCGACCCTGATGGCTGGGCCGCCCGTTCTCCGGTTCGCTCGCGAGGCTCGCTCACTTGAAAGAGACTAGCGAGGTCGCGGCCCGAAAAGGATGCTTCCCAAACGGACGACGGTGCTCCCCTCCTCGACCGCCACCTCGAAGTCGCCCGACATCCCCATCGACAATCCGGCGATCCCGGCGTCGGCCGCCAGGCGTGCGAGCGCCGCGAAATGCGGCTGGGGGTCGCCCTCGATCGGGGGCACCGTCATCAAGCCCACCACCCGCAGCCCCAGCGCGTGACAGCGAGCGACCAGCCCCGCGGCCTCGGTCGGACGACACCCACCCTTCTGCGCTTCGCCCGCCACGTTCACTTGCACATGCACTCGGGCACCCTGCGCCTCGTCGGCGATGGCCTCGGCCACTTCGATCCGATCGACCGAGTGCCAGACCGCGACGAGAGGCGCGAGGGAGCGCACCTTGTTGCGCTGGATGCGCCCCACGAAGTGCCACTCGCGAGGTTGCACTTCCGTCGCCTTCGCCAGGAGCTCTTGAGCGCGGTTCTCGCCGATCAGCGTCAGGCCTGCGTTGACGGCCTCGGTCACCGTCGACACCGGGAAGCCCTTGGTCACGGCCACGAGGCGCTCGCCGATCGCCCGTTGCCTGATTCGCTCGCTGCCCTCGCTCATGGCCGCCTGCCGACCAGGAGCGCCTGCCTGCCGGTCGGATCGCCGTCGCGCCGGTACGAGAAGTAGGCGGGCGAACAAGAAGTGCAGATTCCCAGATCTGACACGTGCACCACGCCCGCGGCGCGCAACGCCGCCGCCGCCGCCGCCGGAATGTCGAGCGCGGGCGTTCCCTGCGCCGTGCTTGCGCGCACGGCGGGGCCGAACCGGTCTTCGAAGTCGGCCAGCTTGTCCTCTCCGAACTCGTAGCAGCACGGTCGGATGCAGGGGCCGAGGAGGGCTCGGCGGGGCTCGACTCCAGAGGCACGAAGCGCCTCGGCACTTGCTTCGACCACACCAGCGAGGAGGCCGGGCCAGCCGGCGTGAACGGCGGCCACACCCCCTGGTCCAACCAGCGCTACGGGGGCGCAGTCGGCGGTGAGCACGGCGCCCACGTGCTTCGGGTCGATCACCACCACCGCGTCGGCCTCGGCCGGCGCAGCCCCGTCGATCGACCCGGCGTCGACAACGGCCGCGCCGTGGACCTGGCGCATTGGCACCCACGTTCCCGACAGGCCCAGGGCGCCAAGGGCGCGGCGGCGATTCTCGACGACGGACTCAGCGGGGTCGTCGCCCCCCGTCGTGAGGTTCAGCGACGAGTACGGCGGAGCCGACACACCCCCGTGGCGATCAGTGAAGAGGACGCGCGCCCCGAATACGTCGGCGCGGAACCAACCCATGACTCCCAGAGTCGCGTGGGACCGAGGCCCCCGCTACTTGAGGCCGGCTACTTGAGGAACGAGGGCACGTCGAACTCGTCGGAACCGAGGTCGAAGTCCTCGTCCTCGAGTTCCTCACCCAGCCCCATGCTGGTGCGCTCGGTTCGACCACCCTCGAAGCGGTCGAACCCCGCGGCGATGACGGTGACCCGCACCTCCTCGCCGAGGGCGTCGTCGATGACCGCCCCGAAGATGATGTTGGCGTCGGGGTGGGCGGCCTGGGCGATGATCTCGGCGGATTCGTTGACCTCGAACAGCCCGAGGTCGGACGGGCCCGAGATGTTGAGCAGGATGCCTCGGGCTCCCTCGATGCTCGCCTCGAGCAGCGCGCTCGAGATGGCGGCCCGGGCGGCGTTGACGGAACGGGCCTCGCCGGACGCGTAGCCGATGCCCATCAGGGCCGAGCCGGCGTTGGTCATGATCATCTTGACGTCGGCGAAGTCGGTGTTGATCAGGCCCGGCGTCGTGATGAGGTCGGTGATCCCCTGGACTCCCTGGAGGAGGATCTCGTCGCACATCTTGAAGGCGTTGAGCATCGACGTCTTGTCGTCAGAGATCTGGACGAGGCGATCGTTGGGAATGACGATCAGGGTGTCGAGCTTGTCCTTCAGGGACCCGATTCCCGTCTCGGCCTGCACGGCCCGCCGTCGACCCTCGAAGTTGAACGGACGCGTGACGACGCCGATGGTGAGGGCACCCAGACTCTTGGCGATCTCGGCGACGATCGGTGCCCCGCCGGTGCCGGTGCCGCCACCCTCGCCGGCGGTGATGAAGACCATGTCGGCACCCTTGAGGACCTCTTCGATCTCCTCGCGGTGCTCCTCGGCCGCCGCCCGGCCCACCTCGGGGTCGGAGCCGGCTCCGAGGCCGCGCGTGAGCTGCCGGCCGATGTCGAGCTTGACGTCGGCGTCGCTCATGAGCAGGGCCTGGGCGTCGGTGTTGACGGCGATGAACTCGACGCCCTTCAAGCCGGCGTCGATCATCCGATTGACCGCGTTGCAGCCACCGCCGCCGATGCCGACGACCTTGATGACCGCGAGATAGTTCTGGGGCGCTCCCACCATGACAGGATCCTTCAGCAAACCCGGCGTCCCGGGATCGAGCAAGAGACCCTCAACTTGTGGTTGAGAGTTATGTCAACCTGCACTGTGGGGTTAAAGTATCACATTGTGGCCCCCGTGGTCAATGAGACCAGCCCTCACGCTCATTTCCCGCACGCCTGACGCACGATCAGGGAGGAGGCGGCGAGGAGGTCGAGGAGGTCGAGGAACTCGAGGCGGGGGGAACGGTCGTCGTGGTCGGCAGGGATTTCTCCTCCCGGACGGCGGGCACCGAGGGCACCCGGACGTCGATGAGGTAGACCTCGCGCTCCCCCAACCGCTCCACCACGGCCTCCAGAGCTGCCCACTTCCGGTCCACCTCGTCCGCTTCGCCAAAACGGACGAGGGCCACCGTGTCGAGTTCGAGCACCCAGCCTCCGCGAGCGGGCCGGACGCCGCGGACTCGCCTCGCCAGGCCTTCGGGCGCGGCGGCCGCAATCCGCAGGGGCCCGCGGAACCCCGTCGCCGTCTCGCCCGGATTGGGGACGCGCGCCCCGTCGGGTGCATCGATCTCCATCAGTCCTTCGGGCGGCAGGAAGCGCACGTCGAGCACCCTCCCGTTGGCGTCGACGAGTGCAATCTCCTCGCCCGCCCGTGAAACCCAGGCCACCGGTGTCCGCTCCGTGACCGTCACCACCAGGGTGGCCGGGAGCGAGAACGACGCGTCGGCGTCGTCGACCCACGGCAACCGCTCGACCCGGCGTGCCGCCGCCCCCCGGTCCACGAGCAGAAGCGGCTCGCCGATCCTCACCGCCACCGCCCGGCGCACGTCAGCCGCCGAGGTGTGCTGTGCGCCGACGACCCGGACCTGCTCCACGTCAAGCAGCGACGATTGCGCCAGAAGCCAAGCGCCACCGGCGAGGGAGAACAACGTCAGGAACACCAGCACGACGCGGGTACCCGGACGTGTGCCTCGCGACCGAGCCGTCACGCGCTGAAGCCCACCAACGTCAGCTCGGGAACCAGCTTCACGCCGACCTGTTCCTCGACCAACCGCTGAACCTCGCGGACCAGGCGGTGGACGTCGTCGGCCGTGGCCCCCGCCTCGGCTTGGAAGAAGTTCGCGTGCTTCTCCGAGACCACGGCGCCCCCGATCCGGAAGCCCTTCAAGCCACAGCCATCGATGATCCGCCCCGCCGAGTCGCCCGGCGGATTGGTGAAGACCGACCCCGCGTTCGAACCGCCGGGCTGGTGTTCACGCCGCCAGCGCACGATCTCGTCGAGGCGCGCCTCGCACGATTCGCGGTCGTCCGCGGCCGTCACGAACGACGCCCTCGTCACGACGTGCCAGGGCGTCAGGTTGGAATGGCGATACCCGAGGTCGAGCTCGGCCGCGGCGCGGCGCACCGCGGACCCGCTCCCTCCCGGTGAGAGGTCGAAGACCCACGCTGCCTCGAGGACCTCACGCGTCTCCTGACCATGGCCGCCGGCATTCATCCGCACCGCCCCGCCGACCGATCCCGGAATGCCTACAAGGAACTCCAGCCCGGTCCGAGAGGCGGCGGCCGCCCGGCGGGCGAGTACAGGGAGCGCGACCGCGCCGCCCGCCGTCACCAATTCATCCTCGATCTCGACGTCTTCAAAATCGCCGCTCAGATGGACGGCCACGCCCGGGAAGCCGGCGTCGGCCACGAGCAGGTTCGACCCCCGTCCCACGACCAGAACCGGGGACGGCGCCGGGAGTACACCCCGCACCGCCTCGAGCTCGTCGACCGTCTCCGGTTCGACGAGGACCGCCGCCGGGCCCCCGAGCCGGTAGGTGCTGAATTCGGCAAGCGACGCGTCGCGCCGGACGGGACGTCGGAGCCTCGGCCCGCGCTCGCGGGCCAGCTCCGTCCACGGCAATGCGGTCACCCCCGCTCCCCCGCTCCGCCCGCCCGCGCCCGCCATTCGTCGGCCACCAAGGTCACGTCGCCCGCTCCGAGCGTCAGGACGACGTCGCCGGGCCGGGTCAGCGATGGCAGTTGGGCGGCGATCTCGGCGCGGTGCGGGAGGTAGACGACCCGTCCGGAGGGCCGGGCGTCGACCACGGCCTGAAGGATGAGCTGGCCAGAAACGCCGGGCCGCGGCGCCTCACCGGCGGCATAGACATCGGTGAGGACGACGACGTCGGCGGCGTCAAAGGCGTGGGCGAAGTCCTGCCACAGGGTCGCCGTGCGGCTGAATCGGTGGGGCTGGAACACGGCGACCACGCGGCTCCACGGTCCTGCCCGCGCCGTCTCCACGACGGCCTCGATCTCCGAGGGCAGGTGCGCGTAGTCGTCGACGATCGAGCGCCCGTCGATCTCGCCGCGGAACTGGAACCGCCGGGCTACGCCGGCGAAGCGGCCGACGGCGGCGGCCACGGCGGCAAACGGCACCCCCAGCGCGAGGGCGGTGCCCGCGGCGGCCGTGGCATTCAGGGCGTTGTGTCGACCCGGGACCGGAATGGCCAGGCGGCCCAGCTCGCCCTCGGGGCCGCGCAAGGAGAACCGGCACCCCTCCCCCCCCTGCTCGAACGAAGAGATCTGGTAGTCGCACCCCTCTGAGAACCCGTACGTAAGCGCTGCCCCCGGAGCCAGCGCCACGACCTGGGGGTCGTCGCCCCACACGAGCGCGAAGCCGGGGGTGTCGGCGAGGAACTGGCGAAAAGCCTCGGCCAGGGGCTCGAAGCCCCCCCAGTGTTCGAGGTGGTCGGGCTCGACACTCGTGACCACGGCCACCTCCCGGTGCAGCCGCAAAAACGTGCCATCGCTTTCGTCCGCCTCGACCACGAGCCACTCCCCGTCGTCGAGTGCGGCGTTGCCGCCGACCTCGTTGACGTCGCCCCCGATGATGAACGAGGGCTGCCATCCCGCCTCGCGGAGGATGAGCGCGAGGAGGGACGAGGTGGTGGTCTTGCCGTGCGTGCCCGACACCGCCACGGTGCGCCGGGTGGCGGTGATCGCCCAGAGGGCCTCAGCCCTCGCCAGCACGGCCACGCCGCGCTCCCGGGCCGCCACGACCTCGGGGTTTGTGTCGGGGATGGCGGTCGACACGATGAGGGCGTCGGCGGACGCGGGAACGTGCCGCGGGTCGTGGCCGACGTGGACGTCGACGCCGTGGAGGCGCAGCCGGTCGAGGACGGGGGACTCCTTGAGGTCGGATCCGCTGACCCGCTGGCCCATCCCGGCCAGCACAACCGCGATGGCACTCATCCCCGACCCCCCGACCCCGACGATGTGGACGGTGTGCACCGCACCCGGACCGGCGGCGAGGTCGAGGTCAGGGCCGCGCACGCGCCACCTGCTCCACAACGTCGGCGAGGCGGGCGGCGGCGTCGGGCCGGGCCAGGCTCCCCGCCGCCACCTCCATCGCCGCCAGCCGCTCGGGGTCGGCCAGGAGTCCGTCGAGTTCCTGCGCGAGCCGGTCCGTCGTGCATTCGGGATCGGCGACCAACACCGCTGCTCCGGCGGCGACCAGAGCCTCGGCGTTTCGGGTCTGGTGATCACCGGGGGCGCCCGGGAGGGGGACGAGAACCGCGGGCAGGCCGGCGGCGGCCAGCTCGGCCACCGTGACCGCGCCCGCCCGGCACACCGCCACCGACGCCTGCCCATACCACCGCTCCATGGCGTCCTCGTATCCCACCAGCGTGTAGTCGAGCGAGTCGGACCCGTGGGACCCCTCCGCTCGACGGGTCACCAGGAGGGAGCGGCAGGCGTCGAGGTTGCGGGGCCCGGTGACGTGATGGATGCGCACGTCGGCGCGGCCGCGCCACACGCCGGCGAGCCCGACCATCGCCTGGTTGATCCGCCCCGCTCCGAGGCTTCCCCCGAAGGCGAGCACCAGGGGCCGGTCCGGGTCCGGATGCCGCTCCAGGGCGAACATCTCGGCCCGCACGGGGTTCCCGACCACGACCGCCCCCCGGAGCGGCGTGCCCGGAAGGGTTACGGCGGGCGTGGCTCCGAGACGGACGGCGATCCGGTTCGCCAGCCCGGGCGCCGCGTTCTGTTCGTGGACCACGACGGGAACCCGAGCCAGGCGGGCGGCCAGCACGCACGGGAGCGAGGCGTAGCCCCCGACGCCAACGACGACCTCCGGGCGGTGGCGGCGCACCAGGCGCCAAGAACGGAGCAGGGCGACCGCCGCTCCGACCACAACGCCGGCGTTCACGGCGAGGGCCCGCGGCGACAGCGAGCGCTGCAACCCGCGCCCCGGAAGCAACTCGATGGAGAACCCGGCCGCGGGCACGGCGCGCGCCTCGAGGCCGCGGGCCGATCCCACGAAGAGAATGTCGGCGTGCGCCGTCCCCCGCCGGACGAGTTCGGCGGCAAGGGCGAGCGCCGGGTACACGTGGCCACCGGTACCACCCCCGGTCACGAGGACGCGGGCGCCCCTCCTGTCCTCCCGCACCGAACTCGCCTCAGCGAGCGGCGCGGGCATGCTGACGCGCGCTCTCCGCCCGCCGGCGCCCCGGCCCCAGCGGCCGTCCGGAGCGGGGAACGCGCGCCGGCTCGCTCCGGCGGGCGATGCTCACGAGAAGGCCCGCGGCCGCCATGGTGAACACGAGCGCCGAGCCGCCGAACGACACGAACGGCAGGGGGACGCCGGTGATCGGGAGGAGTCCGATGGCGGCGCCGATGTTGACGACCGCCTGCCCGGTGATCCAGGAGGTGAGGGCGACGGCCAAGAGAGCGCTGAAACGGTCGCGGGCGTGCACCGCAGTGCGGTATCCGAGCGCGGCGAGAGTGGCGAAGAGGAGCACCACCAGGAGCGCACCGAGGAGCCCCAACTCCTCGCCGATGACGGCAAAGATGAAGTCGGTGTGGGCATTGGGAAGGAAGAGCCACTTTTGGCGGCCCGCACCCAGGCCCACCCCGAACAGCCCACCACTCCCGAGGGCGATCAGCGACTGGGCGGCCTGATATCCGGTGTTGCCGGCATCGGAAAACGGGTCGAGGAACGCAAGCATGCGCGCCCGTCGGTAGGGAGCCGAGAAGGCGAGGGTGACCCCCGCCAAGAGGGCGGCTCCGGCGGCCGGGGCAAGCTGGCGAGCCTGGACCCCGCCGGCGAACAGGACACCCCCCACGACAAAGCTCAGCACGATCGTGGTTCCCATGTCGGGCTGGCGCATCACGAGGACGGCGAATACGGCGAATACGAGAAGGGCCGGGCGCAGGACCCGGCGCCAGTCGTCCATGTCTCCCGCCCGCCGAACGACCAGATCAGCCAGAAAGACCGCTAGGGCCAACTTGGCCAGCTCGGCAGGCTGGAAGGTCAGGGGGCCGACTCCAATCCAGCGCGAGGAACCGCTGGCGCGCACGCCGATACCGGGAATGAAGACGAGCACGAGGAGCACGGCGACGACGGCGAGGAGCGGAACGGCCAGAGCCCGAAGCCGCTGAGGGTCGAATCGGGTCGCGGCGACGAACACCGCCACGCCCGTCGCCGTCCACATGATTTGCCGTTGGATGTAGACCCAAGAGGATCCGTACCGCTGCTGGGACACGACGGACGAGGCCGACATGACCATCACCAGCCCGACCAGACAGAGGGCAACCACCGTCACGACCAGCATGGTGGCCGCTCCCCCGCGCCGGGACGGTGGTTGCGACCGCCGAGGCCGGGGCGCATTCTTCTTGGTGGGCCCGGTCTTCTTGGTGGGCCCGGTCTTCTTGGTGGGCGGGGTCTTCTTGGTGGGCCCGGTCTTCTTGGTGGGCGGGGTCATTGGTCTCCGCCCTCGGTGTCGAGGAGGCCCTGGACCTCGGCGGTGAAGTCGCGCCCCCGAGCGGCGTAATCGGAGTAGGCATCGAACGAGGCGCACGCGGGCGAGAGCACGACGCTGTCGCCGGGCACGGCAACGCGGGCGGCGGCGGCGACCGCCTCGCCCATGGACGCCACCCGTTCGGCCGGGCAACGACCCGCGAAGACAGCCTCGAGCTCGGGAGCCGACTCACCGAAGGCCACGACGTGACGGATCCGATCGGCGGCGGACGCGAGGACGGACAGGTCGAGGCCCTTGTTCCGCCCGCCGGCCATGAGGACAACCGAGTCGAACCCTGACAGCGCCGCCAGGGTCGCGTGAGGGTTGGTGGCCTTCGAATCGTCGTACCACCGCACCCCTCCAGCTTCGCCCACCAGCGTCAGGCGGTGGGGGAGCCCCTCGTGCGCGCGGAGCGCCGCCACAACGCCGTGGAGCGTGGCACCCGCGGCGAGGGCCGCCGCCGATGCGGCGAGGGCGTTGCCGATGTCGTGCGGTCGGGCCTCGTGCAGCTCGGAGACATCGGCGATGACCTCGCCGGCGGAGGTCAGGAGTACCCCGTTCTCGATCCCGAAGCAGCCGGGCAAGCCGGTCGTGCTGAACCACTCGATGCGCGCCCGGGTCCGCTCCCCCTCCCCCTCCCCCATGGGCGCGTCGCCCATCGCAGCACAGACCGGGTCGTCGGCGTTCAGGACCAGCACGTCGTCGCCGTCCTGGTTGGCGAAGATCCGCGCCTTGGCGTCGCGGTAGTGCTCGAACGTGGGATGCCAGTCGAGGTGGTCGTCGGCCACATTCAGGATCACCGCCACCGCAGGGTGAAACGACTCGGTGAACCGGAGCTGGAACGAAGAGACCTCGGCGACGATCACGTCGGGCTGGTCGCCCTGAACCACCTCGATGAGAGGCCGGCCGATGTTCCCCGCCACACACGCGCCCCGACCTGACGCCGTGAGCATCTCCGATACCAGCGTCGTGACCGTCGTCTTCCCGTTCGTGCCCGTCACGGCCACCACGGGCACGGTTGTGGCTTGGGACGCCAGCTCGATCTCGCTGACGAGGCGGGTCCCGCCGCGCTGGGCCGCGTCGTAGACCGGATGGCTCACGGGCACCCCCGGGCTCGGCACGATCAGCTCGGCCGCGGCCACGAGGGCCTCGAGCGCAGCGGCGTCTGGCGCTTCCACCACCCGGGCACCCAGCGCCTCGGCTTCCGAGCGGAGGCGCTCATACCCCTCCCGGCCCGGGGAGTCTTCGACGACGGTCACGTCCCAACCCTGCGAGGACCCGAAGCGACACAGGGCCGAGCCCGTGACCCCGAGTCCGATGACGAGAAGATTCATGCCTGCCTCGTCAATCGAGGACTCCGGGGATGGTGATGAAGTCGGCGTAGAAGAGGCCGAGCCCGAAGGCGACGAGGAGTCCGGCGATGAGCCAGAACCGCACGATGACGGTGATCTCGGGCCATCCGAGGAGCTCGAAGTGGTGATGGATCGGGGCCATGCGGAACCACCGCTTGCCGAACCCACGGAAGGTGATGATCTGGATGATGACGGACAGGGTCTCGATCACGTAGAGGCCGGCGAGGATCGGAAGCAGCAGGTGCGTCTGGGTCAGGAGCGCGAGGCCGGCGATGGCGGCCCCGATCGCCAGCGAGCCGGTGTCACCCATGAAGATGCGCGCCGGAGCCGCGTTCCACCAGAGGAACCCGGCGCAGGCTCCCATCATGGCGGCGGCGATGATGGCCAAGTCGAGCGCCTGGTCGGCGTCGATGCCATAGACCTCCGGGTTCCTGACCTGCCAGAAGGCGATGACCACGAAGGCGCCAAAGACCATGGCCGCCGACCCCGAAGCCAGCCCGTCGAGCCCGTCGGTGAGATTCACGGCGTTGGAGAACCCCGTGATCATGAGCACGGCCCAGATCGCCCACAGCCACACCCCGAGGTCGAGGTTCAGGTCGCGCGTGAAGGACAGGTGCGTCGACGTGTCGACCCACTGGAGGGCGAGCAGCGCGAAGCCGGTGCCGACGACGAACTGGCCCCCGCTCTTCTGGCGCTTCTTGAGGCCGAGATTCCGACGGTGACGCACCGCGAGGTAGTCGTCGAAGAACCCCACGACGGCCAGGCTCACGACGGCGAGCAGCACCGTCAGGCCGGCAGGGTCGAAAGCCCCGACCCGGAAATGAGCCACGCCGTACCCGAAGACGGCACTCCCCACGATGGCCAGGCCACCCATCGTGGGCGTCCCCGCTTTGGTGTGATGCCCTTCGGGGCCGTCCTCGCGAATCAGCTGCCCGATTTCCCGGCTGGCGAGGTAGCGGATCAGCACCGGCGTGCCGACCAGCGAGAGGACGAGGGCGGTGGCACCCGCCAGCAACAGACCGATCACCGGCGCGGCCCCGTTTCTTCGGCGTCGGTGTCCGTCAGCGTGACATCACGGGTCAGGCGCGGCGGGGCGCCGTGCCCGAGCACGGTTTCCGCAACGCCCTCCAGACCCGCCGCCCGGCTCGCCTTCACCAGGACCGCGTCACCCGGGGCCGCTTCCGCGAGCACGATCGCCGCAGCCTCGTCGGCGTCTTGTACGCACACAGCCTCGGCGCCCGCTTCGTGGGCTCCCTCGGCGATGAGGCGAGCCCGCTCGCCGACGGCCACCACCCGGTCGACCCCGAGCTCGGCGGCTCGGCGGCCGACGTCTCGGTGCTCTCCGGGTGCGGCCTCCCCCAGCTCGGCCATCTCCCCGACGACCGCCCAGCGCAAGCCGGGCACGTCGAGCGCCGTCAGGGCTTCGAGTGCAGCCGCGACCGACGCGGGGTTGGCGTTGTAGGCGTCGTTGACCACGGTGATCCCGAACGACGAGCGCTCGACCTCCATCCTCCATCGTGAGCCGCGGGCGTCGCCCAGACCCTCGACCGCGTCCTCGAACCGGGCGCCGGCCGAAACCGCCGCCGCCACCGCCAGCGCCGCGTTGACGGCCTGATGCGCGCCCCGGATCTCGAGCCGGACGGCCGCGCCGCCCCAGGGGGTCTCGATCCGGAAACGGGGCCGCAGCTCGCCGTCGACCTCGATGGCAGTAACCGCCACATCGGCCGATGGGTCACGGCCCACCGTCAGCACCGGCGCGCTGCTCGCCCCGACGAGCAGCCCCGACCAGGCGTGGTCGACCCCCACCACGGCGAACCCATCGGCGGGCAGCGTCTCCAGAAGCTCAGCCTTGGTCCGCGCCACTTCCTCGATCGAGCCGAACAGCTCGGTGTGAGCCGCCCCGACGGTCGTGACCACGCCGACGCGCGGGCGCAACACCCTCGCCATTTTCGCGACCTGACCCCTTCCTCGGGCGCCCACCTCGGCTACGAGCACCTCGGCATCGTCGCGTGCCGACAGGAGCGTGAGGGGAACACCCAGCTCGTTGTTGAATGAGGCCGGACTGGCCGCCACCGTGAAGGCGCGCCCGAGGGCCGCAGCCGTCAGATCTTTGGTGGAGGTCTTTCCCGTGGAGCCGGTGATCGCCACCACGGTGGCGTCGAGCCGGGGGCGGGCCCAGGTCGCCAGCGCGCCCAACGCCGCCACCGTTTCGGGAACGATCACGGCGGCGACGTCGACGGAAGGATCCCGCTCGGCCAGTACACCGGCGGCACCCTGGGCGACAGCGTCGGCAATGAAGGCGTGTCCGTCTCGGGTGCCTTGCACAGCGACGAACATCGCGCCGGCGGCGATGGTGCGGGAGTCGATACCGAAGCCGTTGACCGTGCAGCTTCCGTCGCCCAGGACCGTCCCGGAAGTGGCCGCCGCCACCTGATCGACCGTCAGGTGCACGTGTTCTTCTCCTGGGGCAAGCGCTCCAACTCCTCGGCGACGACGGTGCGGTCGTCGAACGGGAGCACCTGATCCCCCACGATCTGCCCGGGCTCGTGACCCTTGCCCGCCACGACAACCACGTCTCCGGGCTGGGCGGCCTGCAGGACTTGTGCAATCGCTTCCCGGCGATCGGGCACGACCTCGACCGTCGCTACCCCCGGCATCCCCGCCACGACGGCCTCGATGATGGCGTCCGGGTCCTCGCGGCGCGGATTGTCGGAGGTGACGTAGACCGCGTCGGCCCCCTCGACCGCCACGCGTCCCATCACCGGGCGCTTGGCCCGATCTCGGTCACCCCCGCAGCCGAAGACGACCAGCACCCGCCCGCGGCCAGCGACCTCCCGCGCCGCCGCCAGCGCGTGGGCGAGGGCGTCGGGCGTGTGGGCGTAGTCGACGACGACCACGAACGGCTGGCCCCGGTCGATGGGCTCGAAGCGACCGGGCACGCGAACGGGTGCCTCGAGGCCGGCGACGATGGCCTCGGCACCAAGACCCGCGGCCACGGCGGTCGCAGCCGCGGCCAGCGAATTGACGAGGTTGAAGGGGCCGACGAGGCGGGAGCGCACGGCAAAGGAACCGCCGGACATCGTCAGTTCGAAGTTGGTTCCGTCCGGCGTGTACTCCACCTCCCGGGCGCTGACGTCGGCCGGGGCACCCCCGGCGCTGAACGTCAGCAGGGGTAAGCCCACCGCGCGGCAGTGGTCGGCCACCTTCGCGCCCCACTCGTCGCCGACGTTGACGGCCGCAGACGCAGCGCGACCCTCGTCGAACAGCCGAAGCTTGGCAGCGAAGTACGCCTCGAGCGAGCCGTGAAAATCGAGGTGGTCGTGCGACAGGTTCAGGAACGTCACCACCCGGAACCACGTGCCGTCGACGCGCCCGAGCGCGAGGGCGTGGGTGGTGAGGGCACCGGGCAGGGGCGACCCCTTGACGCGCGTCTCGATGGTGCCGATCACGGCCGACGCCGACCCCGCAGCGCTGGCGATGGACTCCAGGAGATACGTGGTGGTGGTCTTGCCGTTGGTGCCGGTCACGCCGAGCACGCTCAGTGCGTGCGACGGGAAGCCGTGGACGCGAGCAGCCAGCGTCCCCATGGCATCGCGCACCTTTACCAGGCGGACCTGGGGCAGCGGCGGCGGGACGTCGAGCCAGCGCTCCACAGCCAGCGCCACGGCGCCGTCACGAACGGCGTCGGCGGCAAAGTCGTGGCCGTCGGCGCGCTCGCCCGGAACGCAACAGAAGAGCGTTCCGGGGACGACCCTCCGGGAGTCGTGAGCGACGTCGGTCACGTCGACCTCGTCGTCACCCCGCACGCCGAGCGTCTCGACGCCGTCGAGGAGCTCGCGCAGGCGCACCGACTCAGGCTACGTCGTCGCCGGTCACGACGGGCTTGGGGGCCGGGGGCGGCTCCTCGGGCACGCCGACCCCGGGAACGGGCGGGACTCCCTCGATACGGAGCGCGTGCTGCATGATGCGGGCGAATGCGGGGGCGGCGACGATGCCGCCGTAGACACCGCTCGGCTCGTCGATGACCACGATGGCCGCCAGCCGTGGCTCGTCGGCGGGTGCGAACCCGGCGAAGGACGCCATGTACCGATCGTCGTAGTAGCCGCGGCCGTTCTCGAATGGCTTGCGGGCGGTCCCGGTCTTCCCGGCCACCAGGTATCCGGGGATCGCCGCCTTCGTGCCCGTGCCTTCGCGCACGACGTCGATCAGCATCGACCGCATCAGTTCGGCCGTCTGTTCCGTGATCACGCGCCGGGTCGACCCAAGGGGGCGGTCGTGGCGCTCGCCATCGGCGTCGACGGTCGCCCGGACCAGGCGGGGCTCACGGAGGACCCCTTGGTTGGCGACGGTCGCGTACACGTCGATCATCTGGAGCGCGGTCACGGCGAGGCCGTTGCCGATGGGAACCGTCCCGATGCTCGTCGGGTACCAGTCGTCGGGGTCGAGAAGGAGCCCGGCCGGCTCGCCGGGAAAGTCGAGCCCGGTCTCCTTGCCGAAGCCGAATTCCCGCAGGTACCGGTCGAGGCGCACCTTGCCGAGCGTCTTGCCGATCATGATGGCGCCGATGTTCGAGGACTCCACCAGGATCCTGCGCACCGAATAGGTCTCAGTGGGGTGCGGATCGTGATCTGAGAACACGTGGTCGGCGACGGCCAGGTGGTCGGGCACCACGAAGCCAGTGTCGGGTGACACCAACCCCTCCTCGATGGCGCCGGCCACGGTGATGACCTTGTTGGTCGAACCCGGCTCGTAGACGTCGGTGACGGCCCGGTTTCGCTCCTCGTGGCCATCGGGGCCCGTGGGCCTGCCGTCGTGGCCGGCAGTGACGTTGGCCATGGCGAGGATGTCGCCGGTGCCGATGTCCACGACGACGGCCCGCCCGCCTTTGGCGCCGAACTCGTCCACGGCGCTCTTCAGCGCCCGCTCGGCTTCGAACTGAATCCCGTGATCGATGGTGAGGACCAGGTCGGATCCGGGCTCGGGCGGTGTGTAGCGCTTCATCCCCAGCGGGATCTCTCGGCCCTGCGGGTCGCGCTCGACCACCAACTCGCCGGGGCGGCCGGACAGCAGGTCCTCGTACTTCAGCTCGAGCCCGCCGAGTCCTTCGTTGTCGGTCCCCACGAGACCGAGGGTCGAGGCGGCGAGGTCGGAGGGATAGTGCCGCTTCGACTCGGGGACGAAGTCGACCCCGGGAAGCTGCAGCGCCGCCACCTTGGCCGCCGTTTCGTCATCGACCTTGCGCTGGAGATATACGAACCCGGCGCCGCGCTTCGAGAGTCGCTCCAGGAGCGTGCGTTCCAGCTCCGCCTGCTGAACGGGGCCAACCCCCCGCTCTGAAGGGCCGCCTGGGCCCGCCAGGAGCGGGGCGAGCTGGCGCGCGTAGGCGGCCGGGTCGTCCACCAGCCGCGGGTCGGCCCACACGGTCTGCTGCGGGATCGAGAGGGCCAGCTCGTTGCCGTCGCGGTCGAAGATCGTCCCCCGTTCGGCCGCCAGCTCGACCTGGCGGACCCGCTGGGACCGTCCGAGGGCGGCGTAGCGGTCCGCCGACAGGGCTTGCACCTCGACCAGGCGCCATCCGATGGCCACGTAGGCCAGGCTCAGCGACACGAAGAACCAGACGACACGGCGCCGGACCGAAGCTGGCGTCACCGCGCGCTCACCCGTTCTAAGGCTCGGATGCGAGAAATGGCTTGACCTCCGCCCATGCCCGTGCCCCCTGTCCCGCCCGGTCGAGTGGCTCCCCGTGGGAGGGTGCCGTGAGCGGGACGACCGTCTCGGGGTCCACCATCCCGAGCTCGCTGCGGGCGATCTTGAGGATCCGCTCCGGCGACGACAGCTCGGCGGTCTGCAGGCGCAGCCGCTCGAACTCCTGCCGCTCCTCGTTGAGCTGCTTTTCGATCTGCTCCAGCCGGAACTGCGACTGGACGAGGAACGAGCTGAAGCCGACCAAGCCGAAGACCGCCACCACCGACACCAACCCCAGCACCGTCAGGGCGAGGCGGCGGGTGGCGGGTCGGGTGGAGAAAAGACGCGTGGCGACGGGTCGGCGGGCGGGAGCACGGCGAGCAGCGCGAGCGGGAGCCGCCCCGACTCGGGCCGGCGCCCGGCGAGCGGGGCGAGCGGGGGTTCGGACGCGGGAGGGCGCGGGGTTCCGCCGGGCCGGCGCGGGTGCGAGGGTTCGGGCGGGCGGGCGGACAACGCGTGTTCGTGTTCGGGCACCTGCGGATCGGGCCAGCACCCCGCTCTTTAGGGCGAGCGCCAGCGAGCCCGGGGACGGGCGCCCTGGCCGAGCCGGAGGCTTGGCCGCTCGGGCCCGGACTTCGCGGCGGGCGCGGACCTGGGCCGGCGTCACCGCGCGCGCTCCTCGGAATCGAGCTTCTCAAGACCGCGGAGCCGCGCCGATTCGGCGCGGGGGTTCCGCTGTACCTCTTCGGGGCGGGGCCGGAGCGGGCGGCGGGTAAGCACCCGCGCCGCGCCACCGCGCACGGTCTCCTGGGTCGGCAACCCCGGGGGGTGATGCCCACCGGTCGACCACGCTTCGAACCGACGCTTGACGATCCGATCTTCGAGGGAGTGGTACGACAGCACCGCCAGGCGGCCCCGCGGGCACAGGACGCGGAAGGCGGCGTCGAGACCGGCCTCGAGGCGGTCGAGTTCGTCGTTGACGGCGATGCGCAGGGCCTGGAACGTGCGCCGGGCGGGGTGGCCGCCGGTGCGACGGGCCGGGGCCGGAATGCCGGCCTTGACCGCCTCGACCAGCTCCCCCGTGGTCTGGAGCGGTCGGCGCCGAACGATCTGGCGGGCGATGGCGCGGGCGAAGCGCTCCTCGCCGTACTGGCGGATGATGCGGGCCAACTCGCCCTCGGTCGCGTCGTTCACGAGGTCGGCGGCGGTGACGGGGGCGTTGGTGTCCATGCGCATGTCGAGGGGGGCGTCGTGCCGGTACGAGAAGCCGCGAGCCGGGTCGTCGAGCTGGGGACTGCTCACGCCGAGATCGAAGAGGATGGCGACGACGACGGGTTCTTCGTGTCGGGCTGGTCCGCCTGCTGCTTCCATCTCGCCCCCCACCTCCGAGAGCAGGCCGGCAAGACGATCGAAGCCTTCGTGGGCCACGGTCGCCCGATCACCGAATCGCCTGAGGGCCCGGCGGGCGGCGGCGACAGCGGCCTCGTCTCGATCAAGGCCGAGAAGGGCCAGGTCGGGCCGGGCGGCCAGCAACTCCCCCGCGTGCCCCCCACCACCCACCGTGGCGTCCACGGCGAGTCCAGGGGGCACCGGCATCAGGAGTTCCACCACCTCCCGGACCATCACCGGATCGTGGGCGAACCCTCCGCTGTCACCACTCACGGCCTGCTCACTGGCCTGTTCATCATTGGCTCGTGCGTGGCTCATGGGGTGCCCGCTTTCCGGTGATGCCTGCCTGCCACGAACCCCGTTCAGCCCCCCGCTCGGCGAAACGCCGTCCGGTTGTCTCTCCGGATCGACTCGGATGGAAGCGGGCGGAGTAGGGGCCTCCCACCGTGCCGACCGGGGGGCTGAACGGGGCTCGTGGATCCCGTCCGCGCACCGGGTGCTCTTGTTTGCCGTCTGCTCCCTCGTCCTGCTCCTCTGTTCGTCCTGCCTGTCCCGTACCGGTTCGATTCCTCGCGCCCGTCACATCCCCAGTTCGGGGAGGTCGGCGCCCGAGGCAAGCTCGCTGTCGCCCTCGGCGCTGCGGGCCTGCCAATCGCGTGCATTCCAGATCTCGACGTGCGTGAAGGCGCCGGTCACGACGACCTCGCGGTCGAGGCCGGCGTACACGCGGAGGTTGTTCGGGATGGCCACCCGGCCCTGACGGTCGGGGGTCACTTCCGTGGCCCCGGCGAACAAGGATCGGGCTGCGGCCCGTTCCCGCTCGCCCCCCCGGGCCAGCTCTCGGGTGCGGCGCGCCACTTCCTCCCACTCGTCAGGGGGAAAGACGGCCAGGCACTGGTCGCGTCCCTTGGCGATCACCGCACCCTCCCCGATGAGGTCACGGAACTTGACCGGGAGGATGACCCGACCCTTGTCGTCCAACGTGTGCTGAAACTCACCGAGAAACATGCTCCCTGCGCTCGCTCCCGCCTGACATTTCTCTTGGCCGTTCTGAAGGGCGGGCGGAGGGCCGCGACTCCCACTGACCCCCACCGCTCTCCACTTCGGTCCACCATACGCCACCATTCGCCACCCGTCAACACCGATCCCCTCCACTCCCCACCACAAAATCGGGAGGAATACGCCGCAACGGGACCACCCCGAGCGCGCCGCGCCGAACTTGGGTTCTTTGTGACGGTCAGGCCGCGAGGAATCGGGCCAAGAATGCAGAGACGGGCGCGGTCACGCCCGGGGCGAAGCTACGCCGAGGCTATGGCCAGGCCGTCGAGATCGAGGTAGCGCTCCCAGGCCGGATCGACTCGACCCACCGCCACCACGATCCACATGGTCTGCTTCGGAGCCACCGGGCGGCGGACCAGGTGCAGGTGCGTGTCCTCGAGAAGGCGGTCTTCCTTGGCCGAGTTGCACCGCCGGCAACACGCCACGACGTTCTCCCACTCGTGCGCACCCCCGCGCGACGTCGGAACCACGTGGTCGATGCTCTCGGCTCCCGCACCGCAGTACTGGCATCGGTGACCGTCGCGAACAAACACCGCCCGGCGGGTCAACGGCACCCGAGCCCGGTACGGCACCCGCACGAACCGGCGGAGGCGGATCACGGACGGAATGCGAACGTTGAGGCGCTCGGAATGCATCTCGCCGTCACCCTCGTGGACGACCTCTGCCTTCTCCTTGAGCACGAGCACCACGGCGCGGCGGATGGAGACGACGCTCAGCGGCTCGTAGCTCGCGTTCAGCACCAGCGCCCTGCTCACGATTCCAGCGCCCTCCAGCACAAAGTTGGGCCGAAGTGTAGCGGCGCCGAATTCGGCCCTTCAGCGCGGATACTCCCGGCACCAGCGCAGGTAGGTGACGACGTCGTCGGGGCGGAGCGCGCCCGGGGGCGGGTCGCCTCCGTACGCCGTCTGGAGCCGGAAGCGCAGGTAGTCCTGATCGGGCCGGGGCAGGAAGGGCGGGCGGCGCCACCACCCCCGGCGGGCGCACCGGAAGATCTGGGTGAATGCCGTGGCCCACAGGCTGGGATGGCGCAGCACGGCCGCCATCACGGCGGCCCAGGATGATCCCTTCACGGGCCACACGATGCCCGCTGGCGTGCGCCACCTACAATCCGGCCAGTCATGGCAAAACGGGCAACGGCGCAGGCTTCGGCGTTCCAGCGCCGCTTTGACGCGCTCGTCGACAACGTGAGCGCCGTGATCCGGGGAAAGCGCGAGCCCATCGAGCTGATCCTGGTCGCGCTTCTGGCCCAGGGCCACCTGCTCATCGAAGACGTCCCCGGCGTCGGAAAGACCACCCTCGCCAAGGCACTCGCCCGCTCCATCAGCGGGACGTTCCAGCGCATCCAGTTCACGCCCGACCTCCTGCCATCGGATGTCACCGGCGTGTCGGTCTGGAACCAGGCCAAGGCGAGCTTCGAGTTCCGCCCCGGGCCGGTGTTCGCCAACTTCACCCTCGCCGACGAGATCAACCGAGCCTCTCCCCGCACCCAGTCGGCCCTCCTCGAGGCGATGGAAGAGCGACAGGTCACGGTCGACGGCGTAACTTACGAACTCGCGCGACCCTTCATGGTCGTCGCCACCCAGAACCCGATCGAGCACGAGGGCACGTACTCCCTGCCCGAGGCCCAGCTCGACCGCTTCCTCATGCGCGTGGCCGTGGGCTACCCCGACCGAAGCACCGCCATCGAGATCCTCGACGAGCAGCTCGATCGCACGCTCGTCGACGACCTGTCCCCCGTCATCTCGGTCCGAGACCTCGAAAAGATGACGGCCGCAACCCGCGAGGTCCACGTGGCGGCGTCGCTCCAGGGCTACATCATGGACCTGGTCGACGGAACTCGCAGCCACCCCGACCTCACGCTCGGGGTGAGTCCACGGGGGGCGCTGTCGCTCCAGCGAGCCGCCCGGGCCCTCGCCGGCGCTCGGGGTCGCGACTTCGTCCTTCCCGACGACATCAAACACCTCGCCCACCCGGTGCTGACGCACCGGCTCCTGCCGACCCCCGAGGCCCAGCTCCGCGGGATGTCGCCTGCCGAGATCCTCGACGACGTCCTCGACGAGGTGGCGGTTCCTCGAACTCGGGCCCCCCGGCGCGAGTAGCGCCGGATCGAGGGGACAGGTGCAACTCACGACCCGGGGTTGGAGCGTCGTCGGATCCGTGCTCGGGCTGTACGCCGCCGGCCGGGCCCTCGGGACGGTCGAGCTGGCGATGGTCGCCGCCGCCGGGGTCGTCGCCCTCCTCTTGGGCGTGGTGATCGTCTGGGTCGCCCGACCCGACGTTCGGGCCCGGCGCACGGTTCGGCCCCATCGCCTGTACGCGGGCGCGACCGCCGAAGCCAGCATCGAGCTCGTGAACCTCGGGACGCGCCACACCCCCGTCCTCTCCGTGACCGACCGCTTCACAGGGCGGCGCGAGGCCCGCTTCGCCGTGCCCCCGCTCCGGTCCGGCGAATCGGCCCGGGGTGCCTACCGCATCCCAACTGCCCGCCGCGGGGTGTTTGCCATTGGCCCCCTGCGGGTGGGCGTGACCGACCCACTCGGGCTCATCCGGCGCGCCGTCCAGGCCGACCCCAAGGAGCAGGTCACCGTGTATCCGCGGGTGGAGCCGGTGGCCGCGCTCCCGCTGACGGCCGGACGCGACCTCGTGGGTGGGGCCGTCAACGACTTCTCCCGGTCCCGGGCCGGGACGGAGTTCCACAGCCTGCGGGAGTACCAGGTCGGCGACGACCTGCGCCGGGTGCACTGGCGATCGACCGCTCGCACCGGACAACTCATGATCCGCGAGCACGACGTGCCCTGGCAGACGCGGGCCACGCTCCTCCTCGACGACCGATCCGGCGGGTCGGCGCCGGCCGCCTTCGAGCGCATGGTCGAGGCGGCGGCGTCGGTGGCGACGGCCCTCCACCAGCGCCGGTCGATCCTGCGCCTGCTGACTTCGAGCGGCCTCGACACCGGCTTCGGCACCGGCCACGAGCACTTCGAGACCATCATGGAGCGTCTTGCCGTCGCCGACCCGACCGGCCAGGACCGCTTCGACGACGTGGCCGCTCGCCTCCACCGCCAGGCGGCCACCGGCGCCCTGGTCGTGTTCACAGGAGAACTCGGTGGTGACGGTGCCGGCGGCGGGCGGGCTTCCCGTCGGAGCGCAGGAGGCGACCGAGCCAAGCTCGCCACCCTCGGGCGCCGGTACGGCTTCGTGGCTGCCGTCCGCTTCTCCCCCAACGCCCTCGACGGCACGGAGGCGCCGGCGCGGCGAACCACCCAACTCCCCGGGCTCACCCTGATCGACGTGCCTCGGGGTACGTCGTTCGCCGATGCGTGGAACGAGGCGATGGTCGTGCGCTTCGGAGTCCGGAGCATCCCGGTCTGGGTGGCACCGGGGCGAGGGACATGATCTCGGCCGTGGCGCTGGCGGCGCTGACGGCGGTGGCGGCAGCCAGCTTCGTGCGCGTGTTCACGGAGCCCAGCTCCGTGGTCCCCGCCCTCGTCGGCGGGTTGCTCGCCCACGTGATCCCGCGGCTCGCCGACCGACGCTGGTCGCCGCTGGCGACGGGCATCGCCCTCGTGGGAAGTGCCGGGCTGGCGGCAGCCTGGACCGTCGCCCCATCCACGACGGTCCTGGGCATCCCGACGGGCGAGACCTTCCAGGTCCTCGGCGAGCGGTTCAGCGACGGGTTCGGAGCCCTCCGCGACGCCCGCGTTCCCATCGGCCCCCACAGCGGGATCGTGCTGGTGGCGGCGGCGGGCGCATTCTGCGCCGGCCTCGCCGCCGACTGGGTCGCCTTCCGGGCGCGGGCCGTGCTCTCGGCGGCGATCCCCGCCGCCACGCTCTTCACGCTCACGGCGACGCTCGGAGAGGATCGGCTGGAAGCGCCGCTGACGGCGGCGTTCGTGGTGGCGGCCCTGTTGTTCCTGCTCGCCCACGCCCCCGCGCAGGCCGGCGAGGTCCACGCCTGGTTCGCCAGCGAGACCCGCACCCTCGGCCCCGCCGCCGTTCTCCGGGCCGGCCTCCCCATCGTGCTGATCGCCGCCGTGGCCGGTCCGCTCCTCGGCCCCCGGCTCCCCCAGGCTCGCTCGGCGGGCCTCATCGACCTGGCACCGAGCGAGGGGGGGCCGCGCACGCGAGTCACGGTGAGCCCGCTCGTCGACATCCGAGACCGGCTCACCCAGCAGCCGCCCGTCGACGTATTCACCGTCCGGGCCGGCCGGCCTGCCTATTGGCGGCTGGCGGCGCTCGAGACCTACGACGGCGAGATCTGGTCGTCGCTGGCCGACTACCAGCGGGCCGGAGACGAGCTTCCCGCCGACTCCACCGCCGTCCCCACCGTCGAGTTGACCCAGGACTACCGCATCTCAGGGCTGGCCCAGTTCTGGCTCCCGGCCGCGTACCGACCGGCGTCGATCGAGCTCCCGGGAACGCGGGTCAACCGGGACTCGCTGACCCTGCTTACCGAAGCCGAGACGGCCCAGGGCCTCGCGTACCGGGTCACGTCGCAGGTTCCGAACTACGCACCCCCTGATCTGGCCTCGGAAACCGGCCGGGTGCCGGAGGGGATCCGGCCCTTCCTCGAGGTCCCTCCGCTACCGGAGCCGGTGGAGGGCCTGGCCCGGGAAGTGACGGCCGGCCACCGCACCGTCTACGACAAGGCCCTCGCCCTGCAGGATTGGTTCCGAACCGAGTTCGCCTACAGCGAGGAGGTGCCGGCCGGACACTCAGGCGACCGGCTGGTCGACTTCCTCACCACCAGTCGCGCCGGGTTCTGCGAGCAGTTCTCGGCCTCGTTCGCGGTGATGGCGCGCTCGCTTGGGATCCCGTCCCGAGTGGCGGTGGGGTTCACGCCCGGGGCGCTCGACGCCGCCACGTCGACCTTCAAGGTCACGAGCGCCGAGGCCCACGCCTGGCCTGAGATCTACATCGACCCCTACGGGTGGGTGGCCTTCGAGCCCACCCCCAACCGGTTCAACCCCTCCCCCGCCAACCACACCGGCACGTTCAACCCCGAGGCCCAGCAAGCACCCCCCGACGCCGTCGACCCCGAAGCCACCGCCACGACCGTGGTTCCCGGCGGTGCTGACGGCGCCACGGCCGGGTCCTCGGCCCCCGAAGAGGAGCCCGCCGACGACCGCACGGCCCCAACGGCCGAAGGCGGCAGCTCATGGGTGCGCCGGGTCGCACTCGTCGGCGGGCTCATCATCCTGCTGGCGGCACTCGGGCTGCTCGGGATGTTCTCGTACCGGCGCCAGCGTCGCGCTCGCCGCCTCGTCGGACTCGATCCGCGGGGCTCGATCCTCTTGGCCTGGAACGACGTCGTGGCTCGCCTGCGCGTCGACGGGGTCCCGATTCGCGACTCGTTCACCCCCAACGAGACGGCGCTCGTGGGTGGCGCCCACAAGCCGGGCGCATTCGAGAGCCTCTCGGAACTCCGGACCCTGGTAGACGCCGCCGCCTACTCCCCGGTCGACCTCGGGCCTGGCGACGCCACTACTGCCTGGGCCACCGCTAGCGACGTCCTGGCGGTGCTCGACGAGGACGAACCCACAACCCGCCGCCTGCGCCGGAGGTTGCTCACCGGGGTGTGAGCAAAGGGTTGGGGAGCGCGATCGCCCGGAAACCGGACGACTTCGCTACCCGGAGTGGCCCTCCGCTTCCCGGAGCGTGTCCACGAAGGCCTGGCGCTCGTCGGTGAACGCACGCACGTCTGCTTCGACCTCGCGGGCCACGGAGTCGACCGAGAGGAAGAGGGCGAGCTGGCCGCCGCCGAGGGCGTCAAGGACCTCGCCGTCGCTCCGGCACGCGAACACGCGGTCGCCGCCGCTCACCAGCCGCAGCCCGGCGAGCTCCTCGCCCGAAGACACCAGGAACTCGACCGCCTTGCGAATGCGCTGGAGCGAGAGCCCGGCGTCGAGGAGGGAGCGCACCAGGCGAAGACCGACCAGATCGCGGAAGGCGTAGCGGGCGCGGCCCGTTCCGCGGCCGGGAGAAACGAGGCCGATCTTGTCCCAGTAGCGAACCTGGGAGATCGAGCAGCCGGTGAGGCGGCTGGCCTGGATGGCGGTGAACTCCACTCGGCGCCGGGGGTTTCTACGAGTCTTCGCCGCTGGGGCCGCGGCGGCGGCGCTCGAGAGCGTCGCGGAGGTTGGTGACCTTCATCGACGACGCCAGGCTCTGGAGGCCGGCCTTCCCGACCCGGCGCACGTTGCGCTCGATGAGGAACGCCGCCCACAACATGATCAGGAACCCGACGAAGCCCACGAGGATGCTGGACGCGAACGACATGACCAGGATGGCAAGGCCGGCGAGGAAGGCCAGCACGCCCCACTTGATCATCCGGGCGCCGTGGCGATACACGGTCGTTTCCTCGACCTGCTGCACGAGGGCAGGATCGCTCGCGTAGAGATGCGCCTCGATCTCCGAGAGGATCCGTTGTTCGTCTTCAGACAGTGGCATGGGTGCGGAGCGCCTTCCCCCGTGATTCGACTCCTTCATTGTCGCGCGAGTGCCTCAGTGCCTCAACGCGCCGGGGCCCAGGCCCGCCGAGGCCGACCGGCACAATCAGGGAAGAACGGGCGAACCGCCTTCGGCCGCCGATCGGTAGGCAGCGTCGACGACGCGGTGGGCGGCGAGGGCGTCGGTCGAGTCCGGCCCCCGGGGGACGGCACCCGAGGCCACGTCATCGAGAAATTCCTTGGCCGGGGTCGCGTAGAGAGCCAGGGGACGCCGAATCTCGTCGGGGAGTTCCCAGGCGTCGGACCAGGCCGGGGGCGGGCAATCCACGACGGACGCTCCGGCGCTCGTCTCCACGTGGAGGGGACCCAGGTTGTCGTCGTCGAGCCAGAGAAGGGCGTCCTGGCAGAAGACCTCCAATCGCCGAGTCGACGGGCGAGTGCTCACGCGGTGCCACACCGACGCCAGCGTGGCGGTGGCGCCACCGGCGAGGCCGAGGGTCACCACCGCCAGATCCTCCACACCCTCGTGGCCGGCAAAGTTCGCCGTCCGCGCCGCCACCCACTCCGGCTCGCCCAGCAGCCAACGCAGGAGGTCGACGTCGTGGATCGAGTGCTCGAGCAGCGTGCCCGCTCCCGCCATCACCGCGTCCGAACGCCACGTCGAGCCGTACATCCCGCCCACCGGAAACCACTGGTCGTCGCGGAACACCGCCGTCATCGCCCGCCCGTGAGAGCCCGACATCGTCTCGGCCCGCAGGGCGGCGAACACGGGTGCCGACCGGAGCACCAGCCCCACCCGGTGCGGCACGGATTGCAGGGCCGTCGCCACGGCCGTCGCCTCGGCGAGGTCGCGCCCGAGCGGCTTCTCGCAGTAGACGGCCCGCCCGGCGGCCGCGGCGGCTTCCACAATGGCGAGGTGCACCGAGGTCGGGGCGCACACCCACACCACGTCGACCTCGTCGACCAGGGTCTCGACATCGGCGGCGACCGCGGCCCCGTGGACCCCGGCAGCCGCCGACGCCTTGGCGGGGTCGGCGTCGCACACGTGGGTTACGGCGGCGGCGGCGAGGTGTGAGTCGGTGAGAGCCTTCAAGGCGAAGGAGTGCACCGTGCCGATGAATCCGCATCCGACGATGCCGATGCGCAGGTCAGCCATTGCGGTGCTCCCCAGGGTCAGCCGCAGGGTCGGCCCCAGGGTCAGCCGCGTCCGGCCCCCACAAGTGCTCGGTGCTGCGCCGCGTCCGCAGCCCGCCCCGGTCCACCAGCGATGCCGGGGCCATGGCGTCGGGCCCGAATCGGGCCCGGACCGCGTCGACCGCCTGATCAAGTGACGCCGCCTCAGGCGCCCCTCCAGCGAGAGGCAGCGCCTCCTGTTGGTGTTCTGGCCGTTCGATGTTCGACACGCCGACGCCGAGGAGCCGGAGACCATCGGCCGGGTCGACGGCGGCCAAGAGCTCGGCCGCCGCCTTCACCACGGCCCGGCTCGAATCGGTCGCCTCGGGGAGCGTCGTGGACCGCGTGATGGTGCGAAAGTCGCCGTAGCGGGCCTTCAGGGTCACGGTTCGGCCCCGCAGGCCCGCCCCGCGCAGCCGGGCCGCCGTGCGGTCGGCCAGACGGCGCACCTCCCGGTCGAGGTCGGCGGGGTCGACGAGATCACGGGCGAAGGTCTCTTCGGCGCTCACCGACTTCGTCTCATGCTCCGGCGTCACCCCGCGCTCGTCACGATTCCACGCCAGGGCGTGGAGGTGGGCTCCGACCTTCTTGCCGAGACCGGCGACGAGCGTCGTCTCCGGCACAGCCGCCAGTTCGCCGATGGTCTTCACACCGAGGCGTTGGAGTTTGCGCTGGGTGGCGGGGCCGACGCCCCACAACCGTCCCACGGGCATGGGGTGCAGGAACTCGAGCTCCGTCCCCGGCTCCACCAGCAGGAGGCCGTCGGGCTTCGAGAGGTCACTGGCGAGCTTGGCGAGCAACTTCGTGCTCGCCACACCGACCGAGCACACCAGACCCGTCTCGTCCCGCACCCGTTCGCGGATCCGTCGAGCCACCTCGGGGCTGGGCCCGAACAGGCGCACCACCCCCGCCACGTCGAGGAAGGCCTCGTCGAGCGAGATGGGCTCCACGAGCGGGGTGAAGGAGCGCAGGATGGCGAAGACCCGATCTGAGTACTCGCGGTAGACACCCAGGCGCGGGGGCAAGAACGCGCCGTCAGGGCAGAGTCGCCGGGCCCTTACCGTCGGCATCGCCGAGTGCACCCCGAACCGGCGAGCTTCGTAGCTGGCTGCCGCCACTACGCCGCGGGTCCCGGTGCCGCCCACGATGACCGGCCGGCCCCGGAGGGCGGGGTCGAGGAGCTGTTCGACGGAAGCGAAGAAGGCGTCGAGATCGACGTGGAGGATGTCCGGGGAGGAGGGGGCGGTCACCCGATCCGCTCGACGTGCAGAGTGCCGAGGTCGGTCCCCCGGATCTCGTACTCGTAGAGGCGGGAGTCAGCGGGCCCCCAGCGCTCGCCGAGCCACTCGCCCAGCGGCTCTCGCACCCAGGCATAGGAGTCGGCCAGCAGCTCGGCGCACCGCTCGGGCTCGACGAACAACGCCTCGACGACGATCCCGTCGGGGTCGTCGACCACCAGGTCGCCCTCGAAGGCCGTAGCGATGAACACCTGCACCCGCATGTGCCAACCCATGTCGAGGGCCTTGGTCGAAACCTCGTACACAGGCCCAGTCCAGCCCGACACCCTGATGCCCGTTTCCTCCAGCACCTCCCGGCTGAGCCCCGACTCGACGCCGTCGTCCTCGTCGTCGATCACCCCCCCGGGTGGGGTCCACTGGAACCCGCCCCACCGGGGCCGGTTGCACACGAGTAGGAGCCGGCCCCCGTCCTCGACGAGCCCGCCGGCGACGGTCCACTCACGCATCGACTCGCCCCCGGCGGAGCTTGCGCAGCCGGTCGCGGATTCCCCATCGGCTCACCAGCCACATCGCCTCGACCACGATCCGTCCCGACATCTTGGACTTCCCATGCGTGCGGTCCCGGAAGGTGATGGGTACCTCGGCCCCTCTCGCACCCGAGCGCTGAAACCGGTACAGCATCTCGATGAGAAACCCGTACCCGTCGGCCCGCACCGTCTCGTAGTCGACCCGCTTCAGCAGGTCGGTTCGTACGGCGCGGAACCCAGAGGTGGCGTCGTGCCCTGACAGGCGGAGCATCAGCCGTGCGTACCGATTCCCCCAACGCGAGAGGGCCCGGCGATACCAGGGCCAGTCCGGAATCGCGCCACCCGCGATATAGCGGGCTCCGATGGCGTAGTCGGCGCCGGCCTCGACCTCGGCGACAAGATCGGGAATGACCTCGGGATCAAACTGGAGGTCGGCGTCCATCTGCACCACGACGTCGTAGCCATGGTCGATCGCCCACGAGAAGCCGGCCTTGTAGGCGGGGCCGAGCCCGTCCTTGCCGGGACGCCGGAGCACGTGGACGCCGCCCACCTCGGCCCCCGCGGCCTCGGCCACCTCGGCGGTGCCGTCGGGGCTGGCGTCGTCAGCGACGAGGATCTCGCCCTCGGGCAAGGCGGCTCGCGCCCGGCTCACCACCTCGCCGATGTTCTCGGCTTCGTTGTAGGTCGGGGTCACGACGAGCACCCGCATGATGGGGCGAAGGCTACAGGCGGGTGCGCCGCGCCTGGCCAAGCACTCCTACGATCGGACCGTGGACCCCACGCCCGACGACGTGAGCCTGAGCCTTCGTCCCCCGCGCAAGGCGTTCGTGCTCGCCTACGTGGCGGTGGTCGTCTCCGGGCTCCTCGGCGCCGCCATCGGAGCCGGTCTCGTCGACTCGATGTGCCACGGAGCCTGTGGCGGCAACGTGGCCGCCGGGGCCCTGATCGGCGGCCTTGGCGCCGCCGCCGGGGTTGCCGTGGTCGCCGTGCTCGCCTTGCGGGCGATGCACGAATGGAACGAGTACCGGGCCCGCCCACCCGACGCGACCTAATTCAACCAAAGGACAGGCGGCGGAAGCCTTCGGCGTACCGGACTCCGGCCTGACGACCGGCGTCCTCGGCCCGCTCGCGAAGGAAGTCGCGAAACCACTCCCCCGTGTCGGTGAGCTGGCTCTCGTGGCAGAAAAGGGCGTCGATCTTGTGGTCGATGGTGGCGCCGATGTCGACCCAGCAGTTGGGCTCGAAGGTCCCCGAGAGGAAGACCTCGCCCACGTGATGCACCTCGAGCCCTCGTTCGAGCTGGTCTCGGAAGTAGTGGGGGTTCCCCGCCGCCGGTGACACGGCGTCGAGCGTCGCCCAGCCCGTCACCCGGTGGTCACGGTGGTTGTAGTAGCGGTCGCCGAAGAACACCGACGTCGGATCCGGACACATCACCGCCGTGGGCCGGACCTTCCGGATGTGCTCCACGATCTCGCCCCGCAGTCGGTGGTCGTTGTCGAGTTCGCCGTCGAGGTGGTCAAGGTGGAAGTTCCCGGCGAAGCCGAGCGCCGCCGAGGCGCGTCGGCTCTCCTCGGTTCGGGTGCGGGCCACCGCATCAGGATCCGCCAACGGATCCTGGGATCCCTTCTCTCCCTGGGTGCAGATGAGCAGGTACACCTCGGCGCCTCCGGAGGCCCAGCGGGCGAGGGTGCCGCCCGCCGAGATCTCGGCGTCGTCGGGGTGGCCGTAGACGGCGAGGACGCGCTCAGGCGTCTCCTCGGAGAGCACCGGCTCGCTCACCTTCGGCTCACTCAGGCCTCGACGCCGTTCACCACGTAGAGGGGCGGCTCCCCCCGCACGACGCGACCGAGGTTCTCCTGGGCGGCCTGGAGGATGCGTCCCACCGCCTCGGTGGCGGTCCCGGCGGTATGTGGCGACAGGAGGACGTTCTCCAGCTCGGCCAGCAGGTGCCCGGTGGGCAGCGGTTCCTCGGAGAACACGTCGAGCGCCGCCGAGTGGATCTTGCCCGCCCGCAGCGCATCCACCAGCGCCTCCTCGTCGACCACCTCGCCGCGAGCGACGTTGATCAGGTAGGCCGACGGCTTCATCCGTTCAAGGGCGGCGGCGTCGATCAGATGGTGGGTGGCCGCCGTGAGCGGCGCGTGCAGCGACACGACGTCGGAGCGTTCGAGGAGGTCGTCGACCTCGGAGAACTCGACGCTCAGATCCTCTTCCACCTCCGGCGGAGCCTTCACCACGTCGAAGTAGAGGGCGGTGACGTCCCACCCCTGGAGCCGCTGAGCCACCTCACGGCCGATGCGGCCGAAGCCCACGATCCCCCACGTCTTCCCGGCCAGCTCGAAGTGCCCTCGCGCTCGGACTGACTGCTGGGGCCACTCGCCCTTACGCACCTCGGCGTCGAGCCACACGAGCTGCTTCATGAGGGAGAGGGCCGCCATGATCGTGTGCTCGGCGACGGCGATGGCGTTGGCCCCCCCGACACTCGCCACCGGGATCCCCCGGCGAGCGGCGGCGTCGACGTCGATCTGCTGATACCCCGCCGATGGCTGCTGGATGAGGCGGCACCGGGTCATCGCCTCGATCACCCGGGCCGAGATGGGCACGTGGAACTCGTAGTCGCCGATGACGATGTCAGCGTCGGCGCACGCCTCGGCGGCGGCGTCTTCTGTCCGGGGCTCGAGGACGCTGACTTCGACGTCGGCGTCTTCGGGGAAGAAGCCCCGAACGATTTCAGCCGGGAGCGGCATCGTCGAGACGACCCGCCATGGGCTCGGCATTTCTTCCGATCGTTCCACCGCCTGACCCTGCCTTTCCGCCAACGGCCCTCGGGCTCGCACTCACACGAGCCCGAGTTCGGAGCGCACCTCTCGGTACAGGTTGAGCAGCCGCCCCGCTTCCGACCCGGCGATGAGCGTGTGGACGCGCACGTTCTGGACCGTGGCTCCCGCCCGCAGAAGCAGGCGCTGGAACCACTCCTCCCGGCGCAGGGCGTCCAACTCCTCCCGACGGCCTTCGAGCACGAAGAAGCCGGCCACGTCACCGAGCTGGCCGTCGGCGAAGAAGAAGGGCTTGAAGCTGCTGATGGTGCCCGCCGTCAACAGTCGCCCGAAGGCGCGTGAGGCTTCGGTGAAGGCTTCGAGCGCCAGCGGCTCGCGACCGGGGAACACGGCGCCGAAGCTGACCATGAGCGCGCCGTCGACGTGGTCGTGGCTGACCGGCTCCTCGGGGAGAGCCTCGTTCTCGGCGTCAGGCATCAGGGGCCAACCTAGTGTGCGATGATGCGGTCATGAAGGGGGTCATCTTCAACCTCCTCGAGCAGGTGGTGACCGACGCCCACGGCGAGGCAGCTTGGAACGCCCTGCTCGACGACGCCGGACTCGACGGCGTGTACGCCGCCGTGGGGAGCTATCCCGACGCCGACCTGCTCGCGCTCGTCGAAGCGGGGTCGAAGCGTCTCGGCGTCGAGCAGGTCGCCCTCGTGCGCTGGTTCGGCGAGGCCGCACTGCCGCTCCTCGCCGACCGCTACCCGGAGTTCTTCGAGTCCCACACGTCGCTCTTCACCTTCCTCCCGACCCTCAATGACGTCATCCACGCTGAGGTCCGCAAGCTGTACCCGGAAGCCGACGTCCCGGAGTTCGGATTCGTCGCCACGGGCGGCGAGGCCATCTCCATGGACTACCGGTCACCGCGGCGACTTTGCGCCCTTGCCGAGGGCTTCGTGGTCGGCGCGGCGCGGCATTTCGGCGAGGAGGTA